>JAEXMB010000019.1 GCA_023444705.1 Pseudomonadota bacterium
TGCTGATGCGCCCGCCCTTTGGAAAACACACCGTTATTCTGTGGGGTCTGCCTTTCATCGGGCTGGCGGGGGCGGGCTATGCCGTGGTGCGACAGCGCCGTGCCGCCACCCGCGGTGACGACGGGGAGGGCGCATGACGGGGCTTTATATCCTCATGGCCATGCTGTCGGCCAGCATCGTCATCAAGCTTGCCAATCCGTTGCTGCATCCGGGTGCGGGCGGCGCGCCCACGCGCCGGCAGGACCGTGCCGTCGCGCTGGCCGTGATCGTGCTGCTGCCATTGCTGGCGCTGGTGTTTTATCACCTGCTGGGCCGCCCGGACTTCAAAGGCGCGCCGGTGATGGGTCTTGCCTACCAGCAGGTGGCCGAGCGCAACGCGGCCTCGCTGGCCGTGCGCCCCATGCAGCGGCTGCTCAGCCAGAACAGCGAGGACATGGGGGCGCTGATTTCGATGGGGCAGATCAATTACCGCATGGGCAAGTTTGAATCTGCTGTGCCGTATTTCGCCAAAGCCACCGAAATCGCCGAAAAAAAGGAAGATTTTCGCTATTTCACCCTGCTCAAGGTCCTGGGCGAGGTGATGGTCGATGCCGAAAAAGGCACCGTGAGCGACGATGCGAAAGCGGTGTTTGAAAAGGTGCTGGTCATTCACGCCGAAAACCCGATCGCGCGTTATTATCTGGCCCTTTACAAGGCGCAGCACGGCCAGCGCGAGGACGCGATCATGGAATGGCGTGCGTTGCTGGGCGACGGGCCGAATACGATTTACTGGAAGCAGCGCGTGCGCGATTCCATCGCCGCGACGCGCGAGGCCTTGCGCCTTGAAGCGCAAGAGCGCGCCGCGCAGTAATAAATCCGGAGAAACGGCTTTAAGGGCAGGCTTTTGACAGGCGCAGGTATTCCTCGCGCGTGTCGATCAACTGCTGGCGTTGCATGCGCAGCTTGTCGATGCCCTCGAACGTGGTTTGCACGGCGGCCCCCACCTGATCGATCACGGCTTGTTGCTGCAAAGGCAGGGCCGCGGCATCGACGGGGCCGATCACTGTCAGTTTTTGCGCGACTTGCTGGGCGGCCTGCTCCAGCAGTTGCTTGCGCTCGTTCAGGGTGATGAGGTCGGTATTGACGTGCAGCAATTCGTGCTGCCATGTCGTCTTGAAGCGGCACGAACCTTGCGGATAGTTGCTGGCGATATGCACCACAGGATCGTAATGCAGGGTCAGCTGGATATGATCGACATACAGGCAAGCCTGATTGGTGCGCTGGTCGATATGCTGTTCAAAGTTGACGTTGTAATCGGTGCGGATGTTGCTTTCGGTGATGCCGCCGGTCAGAAACACTTCGTTGCGGTGGTGGGAAAACTGGGTCGAAACGCTGAACTGGCCAAGCGCCTGGTGGTCAAGCGTATGCGTGACCTGCGGCTGCGACGGCGTGAAGGTCATTGCCACGCTCGGCGGTTTTTGCGCGGGGCCGCAGGCCAGCGCGCTGACCAGTAGCGCCTTGGGCGCCGTGGCGCTGAACATGGCCGTCCAGTAAGGCAGGGTGAACAGGCTCATGACGCGCTCCGCGCTTGTTTGTTGCGATCCGCGCGGCGGCGCGGGGTGAAGGGGTGCTTGATGGCCCCAAGCCATTCCTTCATTTTGCCGATGCCTTTGCCAAGCGTCATGACGTTGTCGATGCGCCGGTCAAGAAAATCCCATGTGTCGGCATGGTCGGGCGAGTCGTCCGACAACCAGTAAAGCCCTGTGCTGGCCAGCACGCCCGACAGCAGGGCGCGTTTGCTGTAATGGTTCCAGTCCGTTGCGGTGTCGCCCGCCTGCCACCACAGGCTGTCGGCGGTGCGCCAGACGGCATGGGGCAACTGTGCTGCCAGCCGCGGGTCGATGGCATGGCCAAGCGCGGCACTGACCGCAGGCTTAAAGGGCGTGAGGATTTCAAGACGCGTGCGCACGCCAAGGGCGATGCGGTCTCGCACGCGCAGGCTGGCAAGGTCGGCCGCGCGCAGGCGTTGTTCGCAGGCGCGGTCGGCCCAGTTGGAAAAATGGGCAATCAGGCTGCGCAGGCCGTTGGGAAAAAGATCCGCACAGGCACTGGGGTCGATGCCGGCCTTGTGGCAGGCGCGTTCCAGCAACGCATCCGTCCAGCCGTCAAAGGGCACGTCGGGCAGTGCTGCCAGTAAAACGGCGTCGCGCTGGTCTTGCGCGCTGGCGGGACGGGAGGGCTTTTTACGGGGCGCGGTCATGGCGGTTATGCTTGTCCGGTTGTTTTTGGGTGGCGTCGCTTCTATTATGAAGCTTATGTAATTATTATAGTGTTAAAAGCGCCGTTGGAAAACGCAATAAAGCTTGCTAACAAGACATCAGGCTGAAAAGACAGAGCCTTTTACAAAACCACGGTAGTGCAGACGATGATCCTCCTTCCCGCCACTTCCCGCCGCGCGCGCGCCGCTGACCAGCTGATCGGCCTGATCGACGATGCGGTGGTGATTGCCGACAGCGACCATAATATCGTGCGCTTCAACCGGGCTGCCGAGGAGGTCTTTGGCTGGAAGGAAAGCGAGGTGCTGGGCCGCCCGCTTGACCTGCTGATCCCCGAGCGCTTTCACCTGCAACACGGCATGCAGATGGACGAATTCGCCCACGGCCCGCTGCCCGCGCGCAGCATGGCGCTGCGCGGACGCCAGATCTATGGCCTGCGCAAGGACGGCAGCGAGTTTACCGCCAGCGTGCAGATCGCGCGCCTTGGCAGCGGCCGCCACATGCAGCTGGCCGCCGTGGTGCGCGACCTTGACCGTGCGCAACGCAATGCCGAAGAAGCCCTGCGTCTTGCCGCGGTTGATCCGCTGACCGGCGCCTATAACCGCCGCGAGCTGAGCGCGATGGCCGAGCGCGAAGCCCTGCGCGCCACGCGCTATCACCATCCGTTGTCGATCCTTGTGCTTGACCTTGATGACCTGCGCGCGGTCAACGATGCGCATGGCACCGGCCTTGGCGACGCGATCTTGCAGGGATTCGCCGACATGTGCGCGCATACGCTGCGCAGCGTTGACGTGCTGGGCCGCTGGACCAGCAAGGAATTCATCATCCTGCTGCCCGAAACGCCGCTTGACGGCGCGCAAGTGATTGCCGAGCGCCTGCGCAAACAGACTGAGACGATGACATTCGGCAATGCGACGTCGGTCAGCGTAACGGTCAGCATCGGCATTACCCAGTACCGCGACAGCGAGATCAGTGTCGAGGCACCGCTGGCGCGCGCCGACATGGCGCTGGCCGACGCCAAACGCGGCGGGCGCAACCGTATTGCCGTTTGCCGTCCCTGATCTAGATCAAGGGGTCTGCAAGGACATTCAAAGGAATACTGCCGATATGAGCCCGCGCAAAACCGACGACGACACGCCAAAGAAAAAGCCGCCCGCGCGCGCCAAAACGCGCGAGGACAGCAACATCGGCGGCCGCGTCAAACGTTATGCGCGCGTATCGACCACGGCGGCGGGGCTGGCGGCCAAGCTGGCGGGGCAGAAATACCTTGGCCTTGAACTCGACAAGAGCGATCACGCGCGCCAGCTGATGATGTCGCTGGGCGACCTCAAGGGCCCGTTGCTCAAGGTTGCGCAACTGCTGGCGACCATCCCCAACGCCCTGCCCAAGGAATATGCGCAAGAGCTGCAAAAACTGCAAAATCAGGCGCCACCGATGGGCTGGCCGTTCGTGCGCCGCCGCATGATGGCCGAACTTGGCAGCGGGTGGGAGAAAAAATTCGCGGCATTCGAGCAAACCGCCGCCGCTGCCGCCTCGCTTGGGCAGGTGCATCGCGCCACGCTGCACGACGGGCGCAAGGTTGCGTGCAAGCTGCAGTATCCCGATATGGCGAGCGCGGTCGAAGCGGATCTCAAGCAGCTCAACATCGCGCTGTCGCTGTTTGAAAAATACGACAAGGCCGTCGATACCGGCGAGATCCGCAAGGAAATCGCCGACCGCCTGCACGAGGAACTTGATTACCTGCGCGAGGCGCAGAATGAAAAGCTTTACGCCTATATGCTGCGCGATGAAAACGGCGTGCGCGTACCCGCGGTGATCGACGAACTGACGACGGGCCGCCTGCTGACCACCACGTGGCTTGATGGCGACGGCATCATGAACTATGTCGACGCCAAAAAAGACGTGCGCAATGCGATTGCGTTGAATATCTTTCGCGCCTGGTATGTGCCGCTCTATCGCTACGGCGTCATCCACGGCGACCCGCATCCGGGCAATTACACAGTGCAAAAGGACCTTGGTCTCAATTTGCTCGATTTTGGCTGCGTGCGCGTTTTTCCGCCGCGTTTTATTAACGGCGTTATCACGCTGTACCGTGCCTTGCAGAAAAATGACAGCGACATGGCGGTTGCCGCCTATGAAAGCTGGGGTTTCAAGGGGCTGACGCGCGAGACGGTCGATGTGCTGAACATCTGGGCGCGCTTTTTGTACGGGCCGGTGCTTGAGGATAAAAAGCGCGCCATCGGCGAGCTGCCGCGCGAGCGCGTCTATGGCGAGGACACCGCGCGCAAGGTTCATCAGGCCCTGCGCGAGAGCGGCGGTGTGACGGTGCCACGTGAATTTGTCTTTATGGACCGCGCCGCCCTTGGTCTTGGTTCGGTTTTCCTGCGTCTGCAGGCGGAAGTGAACTGGTACCAGCTGTTCAACGAAATGATTGCCGATTTTTCGCAAGACCGTCTGGCGGCGGCACAGGCGGATGTCTTGCCGCGCTTTGACATCGCCCTGCCCTGAACAGCCTGCGGCCCGCAAAAATAGCGTTTATGTTAAAATATTGTTTTTAAAGGCTTTTTTATTGCCTATGCCTCGGGCATGATAGCGCCAAGGGAGAAAACCGCATGAAAATCGCTGTCCTCAAGGAAACCGCCATTGCTGAAACGCGCGTGGCGGCAACGCCGGAAACGGTCAAGAAACTGATGGCCCTTGGCTTTGATGTCGTGGTCGAAAGCGGCGCGGGTGCCGCCGTCAGCATCGACGATGCGGCCTATCAGGCGGCGGGTGCGGCCATCGGCAACGCCAGCGACGCCGATGTGGTCATCGCGGTACGCGCGCCTGCGGCAGACAAGATCAAGACCTTTAAAAAAGGTGCCAGCGTCATCGCGCTGTTCGCGCCCCACCAGAATAAAGATATTCTTGCCGCCGCTGCGGCACAGGGGCTGTCGACTTATTCGCTGGAGCTGGTGCCGCGCATCACCCGCGCACAGAACATGGACGTGTTGTCGAGCCAGGCCAACCTTGCGGGTTATCGTGCCGTGCTTGAGGCCGCAACGACATTTGGCCGCGCCTTTCCGCTGATGATGACGGCGGCGGGTACCATTCCGCCCGCAAAAGTGTTCATCATGGGTGCGGGCGTTGCCGGTTTGCAGGCGATTGCAACGGCGCGCCGTCTGGGCGCGCAGGTCTTTGCAACCGACGTGCGCCCCGCCGCGCGCGAGCAGGTCGAAAGCCTTGGCGCGACTTTTGTAATGGTCGACAGCGAGGAAACCAAGGCCGCCGAAACTGCCGGCGGCTATGCCAAGGAAATGAGCGAGGATTACAAGCGCCAGCAAGCCGCGCTGATCGCCGAAACCATCAAAAAGCAGGATATCGTCATCACCACGGCGCTGATCCCGGGCCGCCCCGCACCGCAACTGGTGACGGCGGAGATGGTCGAGAGCATGAAACCCGGTTCCGTCATCGTCGACCTTGCGGTCGAGGCGGGCGGCAACTGCGCCTTGTCCAAGGCGGGCGAGGTTGTGGTGCATAACGGCGTGAGCATTGTCGGCCATCACAACATGCCGGGCCGCATCGGCGTTGACGCATCGGCCCTTTATGCGCGCAACGTGGTGAACTTCATTACGCCGCTGGTCGACAAGGAAACAAAAACCTTCGCGCCCAAAGCCGAGGACGAGATCATCGCCGCCACCTGTCTGACGCGCGACGGCGCCGTCGTTCATCCGAACTTCAAGGGGTAGAGTTTTGACGTCGCGCCCGCTGATCATCTATCACAAGAACTGCGACGACGGTTTTGGTGCGGCTTATGCCGCATGGAAGCGCTTTGGCGATGATGCCGATTACCTGCCGATGGATTATGCGGACAATCCTGCGCAAGCTCCCGTTGACGGGCGCGAGGTGATTGCGGCGGATTTTTCATTCACGCCCGCCGACACAATGGCGCATATCCTGCCGCGCGCGCAATCGCTGACGGTGCTGGATCACCACCTGTCGGCGATGCACGACTGGCAGGCGCATCTGGGCCGCAGCGCAAATGACGGCGTGCTGGAACACAGCGAGGGCAATCTGCGCGTCTTCTTTGACATGTCGAAATCGGGCGCTTATCTGGCGTGGGAGCATTTCCACCCGAAAACCCCCGTGCCGCGCATGATCGCGCATATCAGCGACGGCGATCTCTGGGCTTTCAAGCTTGACGGCACCAAGCCGTTTTATTCATACCTGCGCGCGCAAAACCGTGACTTCGCCAGTTTCGACGCGCTCTGCAGCGCAATGGCCAATGACGACGATGCGCAGGCCGTGCTTGCGACAGGGGCGCAGATCAATGCCTTTTACCGTCAGCAGCTGGCCAATATTGTTGCGGCCAAGCGTCATGCGCCGATTGAAATGACCGCTGTCGCGGATGGCAAGCCGGTGACGGCGCGCGGTTTGGCCGTCAACGCGTCCAAGCTGTTTTCGTCCGAGCTTGGCAACATGCTGGCGGCAGAGTCGGGCACCTTCGCCGTGGTGTGGGAAACAGATGGCGTGACGGCCTATTGCTCGATGCGCTCGGTCGACGGTTTTGACAGCATTCCGTTTGCCGCCGCGCAGGGCGGCGGCGGGCACGCGCAGGCCTGTGGCTTTATCGTGCCGCTTGACAAACTTCTGGCCGCGCTGCGCGGCGAAAAACCTTTGTAAGACGACAACCCCGGGGAGGGAGAGAGTAATGGACGCAATGCAGGTCGAAACGACCACCACCATCATCGACGCGCCGCTGAGCGGTGCGGACGTGCTGTTGCAAACGACCGAGGTCGCCATGACCACGCCGTTTTTCGTCACCGGCCTGACGGTATTCGTGCTTGCCTGCTTTGTGGGCTATTACGTCGTCTGGCGCGTCACGCCCGCGCTGCACTCGCCCCTGATGGCGGTGACCAATGCGATTTCCTCGGTCATCATCGTCGGTGCGCTCATCGCGGCGGGTCCGGTTGAAATGAGCCTGTCCAAACTGATGGGCTTCTTTGCCGTGGTTCTGGCGTCGATCAATATCTTTGGCGGCTTCATCGTTACCCAGCGCATGCTGGCGATGTTCTCCAAAAAGAAAAAGCAATAAGGGGTGATGACCATGTTGAGCTTTACCGTCTCGCCGACCGTCGCCGCCTTTGCCTATCTGGTGTCGTCCGTATGTTGCATCATGTCGCTGCGCGGCCTGAGCGGCCCCAATACCGCCAAGCAAGGCTTGCTCTATGGTATCTTTGGCATGGCGCTGGCGATTGCGACCACGCTGATGCTGCCTGTGGTTGAAAGCTATCAGCTGATCGTCGCCGGAATCGTCGTCGGTGGCGGCATCGGCGCGCTGATTGCAAAAAAGATCGCCATGACCGCGCTGCCGCAACTGGTGGCGGCGTTTCACTCCCTCGTCGGTCTTGCGGCGGTGTTCATCGCGGCGGCGGCGTTTCACAATCCTGCCGCCTATGGCATTGGCGAGGCTGGCCACATCCATATCGGCAGTCTGATCGAAATGGCGCTGGGGGTTGCTATCGGCGCTATTACCTTTACCGGCTCCATCATCGCCTTTGGCAAGCTGCAGGGCTTCATCACCGGCAGGCCGCTGGTGTTCAAGGGTCAGCACGCGCTCAATGCGCTGCTTGGCCTTGGCATGATCGCGCTGATTGTCATGCTGTGCCTCAGTGAATCGCCGATGATCTTCTGGGGCATCGTCGCGGTTGCGCTGGTGCTGGGTGTGCTGATCATCATCCCCATCGGCGGGGCGGACATGCCTGTGATCGTCTCCATGCTCAACAGCTATTCGGGCTGGGCTGCGGCGGGGATCGGCTTTACCCTGCAAAACACCCTGCTGATTATCGTCGGCGCGCTGGTGGGTGCGTCGGGTGCGATCCTCAGCTACATCATGTGCAAGGGCATGAACCGCTCCTTCTTCAACGTCGTGCTTGGCGGCTTTGGCGGCGAGGCAGGCGGTGGTGCCGCGGCCAGCCACGCAGGCGACAAGCAGGTCAAGATCGGCTCTGCCGACGATGCGGCTTTTATCCTCAAGAACGCATCCAGCGTCATCATCGTGCCAGGCTATGGCATGGCGGTCGCGCAGGCCCAGCACGCCTTGCGCGAGATGGCCGATGTCCTCAAGAAAGAAGGTGTCAAGGTCCGCTATGCCATCCACCCCGTCGCGGGCCGCATGCCAGGCCACATGAACGTGTTGCTGGCCGAGGCCAACGTGCCTTACGAGGATGTACTGGAGCTTGAGGAAATCAACCGTGATTTCAGCCAGACCGACGTCGCCTTTGTCATCGGTGCCAACGACATCACCAACCCTGCCGCCAAAAAAGACCCGTCATCGCCGATCTACGGCATGCCGATTCTGGACGTCGAGGCTGCTGGCACGGTTTTGTTCGTCAAACGCTCGCTCGGCTCTGGCTATGCGGGGATCGACAACGAGCTGTTCTTCTACGACAACACCATGATGCTGCTGGGCGATGCCAAGCAGATGTGCGAAGGCGTCATCAAGGCGCTTGAACACTAAAGACGCATACCCTGCCAAATAAAAAAGCCGGTCTTTGAAAGACCGGCTTTTTTAATGCGTTTTTTTTACATCAGGGCTGGGGCGGTTGCGCTGCCGGTGCCGCCGCTGGTGCGACGACAGGCGTTGCCACCACGGGCCTGACGCTGGCAATGCTGACTTTGCCCGCTGCCTCGATAGGCAGGGTGATTTCGACCGCATAGCCGTTGACGGTGACGGTGGTGGTGACCGTCTGTCCGCTCAGCGCGCCGGTGGCGGTGGGTGCAGCGCCTGCTTGCTGGGGTGCAGCGGCGTTGGCTTGATCTTGCGGCTTGGCGTCTTTCGCTTCCGCCGCACGGCGACGCTCTGCCGCTTCCTGCGCGCTGATGCGGCGCAGTTCGTGGATGTTGGGCTGCCAGCCCATGCCGATGTGATAGCCATAGGTGGAAATATCATAGGTATCGCCGCGATAGATACCGCGCATCATGCGGTTGGTATCTTCCGCCGACTGGAAATGCAGGCGCGACGGTTCAAGGTTGAAGGTGCCGTGATCGGTATAGATCACGTGATGGCCCTCCTTGCCGTCCTTGTTCATTTCATAGTCGGTGACGGTGATGGTGTCGTTTTGCAGCGTGCCATAGTTATAGGCGACGGGCACGGCAGGCACGGTCGCGACTGCTGTGATGAGTGCGGCCTTACGAAAAGTGGATCTCAGACGTTCAAGGGGCTTGGCTTTCTTGCCGTAGCTGTAGCTCATGGAGAGGCTCCTGTCAGGCGCGGTGAGGGGGAGCAAAAACCGTACTATGGCGGCAGGGGCGAGTCCATAACCATCTGGAAAAGACAAAAAGGCAGGAAATTTCCAGTTTTTGCATTAAAAACAATAGGTTAATAGATTATAAACGCCGTGTTGCAAAGCAACATCCTTTCATTCCGCCCTGCAGGGCCGAAATATAATCACAAAAAAGCAGACTCTTGGGGCTGAATATCGAAAGTTTTCGCGGTATACTCCATGCCAGCCGACTCCCTTGTCTGATTGATCACGGGCGTAAACCAGATGAAGTATTTTGACCGCTTTTTCCAGCCTGCGGGCTGGGAGGAAAAAAACTTTACCGCCGCCGACGGCGTGACGTTGCGCTATGGTCACGCACGCCCGCCGCACCTGAGCGATGCCGACATCAAGGGCACCGTCATCATGACGACGGGCTATGGCGACTATATCGAATCCTACTACGACACCATCCACGAATACCTTGGCCGCGGCTATGACGTCTGGATCATGGACTGGGCAGGGCAGGGCGGCTCGGCGCGCCGTGCTGCGGGTGCGCTGGCCGAAAAGGCCTTTGGTGTCGCCGACCATGTCGCGCATCTGCAACAGTTCCGTCATCAGATTGTGGCGCCGCAGGCGCAAGCCGACAAGCCGATGATCCTCAGCAGCCACTCCCTTGGCGGGCAGATCGGCCTGAACTACATGCATCTCTACCCCAAAGATTTTGACGCCGCCGTGCTGGCCGCACCGCTGATCGACTTTGGCCTGTCGGGCTTTACGCGCGCGCTGCTCAGCGGCATTTTCAAATCCGCCGCCGCGATGGGCTGGCGCGACGCCGCCATCAAGGGCGGGCGCGCAGGCATCCAGAAACAGGCCGTGGCCGAGCGCAAGAAACTGCGCCCGGGCGAACCTGTGCGCGTGGATCTGCACCGCACGTTCTTTTCGCTGGCCAAGCCGCTGGGCGCGCAAGACCCGAGTGTGGCGCTGATCGACAGCCTGTTTGATTCAACCACCCGCATGAACGAGGAAGTGGTCTTGCGCAATCTCCACACGCCTGTCCTGCTGGGCGTTGCGGGCAAGGACCATATCGTCAATAACAAGGCGATCGACCGCGCGGCCACGCTATTGCCCGACGCGCGCGTGGTCACGTTGCCCGACGCTACCCACGGCATCTGGCAGGACAAGCCTGCCGTGCAGAATACCTGGTGGGGCGCGGTTGATGCGTTCCTTGCCGATTGCCATGCGCGCTGGCAGGCCACGCCGTCTGCGCCCAAGATCAAACCGGTTGTGCCGCCGCAACCGCCCGCCGCCTGAGTATGTGAAGAACAAATGACCCAGCCGCATCACCCCGCATTGCTGCCCCTGACGCCCGCCGCCGAAGAACCGGCGGGGCTCAAGTGGGGTCAGTTCACCAATGCGCAAGGGGCCAAGGTGCGCTTTGCCTTTTCGCCGCCGCCCGACCTGACGGCGGTCAAGGGGCATATCGTCATGCTGCCCGGCTTCAAGGAGCCGATTGAAAAGTATTTCGAGGCTATGCGCGACCTGCATGCGCGCGGCTATGCCGTGTGGATGATGGACTGGCGCGGCCAGGGCGGGTCGGAGCGCTATCTGCCCGCACATCCGCATAAGGCGCATCACACCGGCTATGACGAGCAGATTGAAACCCTGCACCAGTTCATCACCCATCACGTCCTGCCGTCCAAGCCTGCGGGACTGCCGCTGCACATGATCGGCCATTCGATGGGCGGTCACCTGACGTTGCGCTACTTGCACGACCACAACCAGCCCGACGCCGACGGCAACAAAGGGCCCATCACTTCGGCGATGCTGACGGCGCCGATGCTGGATATTTCAACCGGCGCGCTGCCCAAGCCGCTGGCGCGCCAGATGGCGAAATTTGCCAAGGCGGGCAATGCGCTCGACAAATTCATTCCCGGCGGCAGCGGCTGGCGCTTGCCTGATCCTGCGGCATCGGGTTCGGATGATCCCAAGGATAAAAAGGCGCAACAGACCATCAGCCTTGATCTCAACCCCGCCACGTCAAACCTGACGTCGGATGCCAACCGCATCGGTGTGATGGCCGTGTGGTTCACGCGCAAGCCTGAAATTGCCGTGGGCGACCCGACCTATGGCTGGGTTTATCACACGCTCAATTCCGTCGATATCCTCAATCAGGAAAGCTATCTCAAGGCGATCAACACGCCGATCCTGATGGAAATTTCCGGCGACGAGCGCGTCGTGGTCAAGGCCGCAAGCGAACGCGCGGCCGGCCTGTTGCCCAATTGCACGCGCCTTGACATTCCCGAGGCGCGCCATGAAATCTGGATGGAGCGCGACGAGCTGCGCCAGCGCTGGCTGGCGGCGGTCGACAGCTTCCTGACCACCGGTCCGGGGGCGGCGCCATCCGTAAAAAAGACCAATGCTCAGCGCGACACTAAAGGCCCGCGCCGCTGAGCCTTATTCCCGTGGCCGATAAAGACAGGCTTGCCATGACAGAAACATCACCTTCGCAACGACTGGCCGACCGTGTGCTTGACGCGCTGACGCTGGCGGTCGCGCAAGGGGATGTCGAAACGTCGGAATTGCTGGCGCGCGCACTTGAACGTTCGATGACGCGCAATGCTGGCGGGGCGGCCTTTACCGAACGGCGCACCTTTTCCGCCGACGTGGCGCGCGCACTGGCCGACCTTGCGGCCCTGCGCGATTAATTATCCGCTGATCAGTGCGATCCAGTCATCTTCGCTCAGGATGCGCACGTCAAGCTCCTGCGCTTTTTTGAGCTTGCTGCCCGCATCTTCCCCCGCCACCACGTAATCGGTGTTTTTTGAAACCGACCCAGCCACCTTGGCGCCAAGGCTTTCAGCTTGTGCTTTGGCTTCGTCGCGGCTGAGCTTGACCAGCTTGCCGGTGAAAACGACCGTCTTTCCCGCAACGGGGCTGTCGCTGGCCTCGACCTTGGGGTGGTCCTGCACGGTGACGAAAGACAGCAGGTCATCGACGGCGGCGCGGTTGGCGGCGCTTTCAAAAAAGACAATGATGTCGCGCGCGACCGCAGGGCCGATGTCTTCGATGCGCACCAGCTCCGCCGCTGCCTCGTCGATGTCGCGCATGCGCGCGTAAAACGCCGTGAAATTTTCAAAGTGCTGGGCCAGGCGCTTGGCAGTGGCTTGACCGACCTGACGGATGCCAAGGGCATAGATGAAACGCGCCATCGAAATGCTGCGCTTGGCGTCGATCGCCGCCATCAGGTTGCGCACCGACTGCCGCCCCCAGCCCTCGCGCTTTTCAATGGCCTCGGCATGTTGCTCAAGGCGGAAGATATCGGCGGGCGTGGTGACCAGCCCTTCGGCAAAAAACTCCTCGATGATTTTTTCGCCCAGGCCTTCGATGTCAAAAGCGTATTTGCTGACGAAATGGCGCAGGCGCTCGGTCGCCTGTGCGGGGCAGGCAAGGCCGCCGGTACAGCGCGTGGCGGCTTCGCCTTCGACGCGCTCGGTCGGGCTGCCGCAGACGGGGCAGGTTTTTGGCAGGTGATAGTCATTCTCGCGCGGGGTCTTGACGCTGACGACCTGCGGGATCACATCGCCCGCGCGCTGGATAATGACATGCGCGCCCTTGTAAACGCCAAGCGCGCGCGCGACGTCTTCGTTATGCAGGGTCGCGCGGCTGACGATGACGCCGCCGACGTTGATGGGTGCCAGCACCGCAACAGGCGTGAGCGTGCCGGTGCGTCCGACCTGCACGATGATGTCTTCCAGCACCGTTTCGGCCTGTTCGGCGGGGAATTTATGCGCGATGGCCCAGCGCGGCGCGCGGCTGACGAAGCCAAGGCGCTGTTGTTCTGCCACGCTGTTGACCTTGTAGACGATGCCGTCAAGGTCATAGGGAATATCGGCGCGGTTGCTGTAAACGTCCTGATGGAAGGCCGCGAGTTTTTCAGCGCTGTCGAAAACGCCGCAGGGTTCGGGCGTTTTGAAGCCGTAATCACGCAGTTTGCGGCGAATGCCTTCCTGCGTATCGGCGATGTGCGCCGATGTTTCGCCCAGCGAATAGCCAAAGAACTTCAACGGGCGTTTTGCGGTGACGGCGGGGTCAAGCTGTCGCAGGCTGCCTGCGGCGGCGTTGCGCGGATTGGCGAAGATCTTGTCGCCTGCGGCTTCCTGCGCGAGGTTGAGTGCGGCAAAGTCGTCGCGTGTCATGTAAACCTCGCCACGCACCTCAAGGATTGCAGGCGGCGCGCCGCTCAATGTCTGCGGAATATCGGCGATGCTGCGCACGTTGTCGGTGACATCCTCGCCTTCCTCGCCATCGCCGCGTGTGGCGGCGCGCACCAGTGTGCCGTCTTCATAGCGCAGGCTGCACGACAGCCCGTCGATCTTGGGTTCGGCCAGCACCGCAAACGGTGTCGTTTCCGCACGGTTGAGAAAGCGGTTGACGCGATAGATGAAGTCGCGCACGTCGTCTTGCGAAAACGCATTGCCAAGGGAGAGCATGGGCACCGCATGGCGCACCTTGGCAAATCCGGCAAGCGGGGCTGCGCCGACCTTGCCGGTGCCGTTTTGCGCGAACATATCGGGGTTTTGGCCTTCAAGCTCGGCCAGTTGCCTTTTCAGCGCGTCGTATTCGGCATCGGTGATTTCCGGTGCGTCCTGCTGGTGGTACAGGCGGTCGTGCTTTTCGATCAGCAGGCGCAGGCGCATGATCTCTGCGGCTGGATTTTTCTTTTTAGGCGGCATTGGCGCTCGACGTTTTTTCGAGCAGGCGCAGGGCCTGCGCGCGCGCCTCGCTGGTGATTTCCGCACCCGAGAGCATGCGCGCAATTTCTTCCGCCCGTGCCTCGCGGCTGTTTAGCGGCGTGATGCGCGTGGTGACGGGGGCGTCTTTCTTGCCTTTGACGGCGCTGTCTTTTGCCACGTGCCAGTGGTGTTGCGCGCGCGCGGCCACCTGCGGACTGTGGGTGACGGCCAGCACCTGATATTTCTGCGCCAGTCTTTGCAGGCGTTCGCCTACCGCATCGGCCGTGGCGCCGCCGATGCCGCTGTCGGCCTCGTCAAAAATCAGGGTCGGCACGCTGCCGCCCTGCGCCAATATGACTTTCAGCGCCAGCATAAAGCGCGAAAGCTCCCCGCCCGAAGCGATCTTGTTAAGCGGTGCGGGCGGCGTCTGCGGGTTGGTGGCGATCATGAACTGCACGGTGTCGATGCCGTCCGGCCCCCCATCGCTTTCGTCACTGCTGACGCTGACATGCACACGCGCTTTGTCGAGCTTGAGGTCAGGCAACTCCGCATTGACGGCCTTGGCCAGTTTTTCTGCTGCCGTCTTGCGTCTGGCCGACAGCGCGCGCGCACTGGCGAGATAAGCGGCCTCGGCCTTGGTGACGGCGGTGGCGCGCTCGTGCAGGGCGTCGTCCTGATGGGTGATGAGGCGCAGCTTGGCGGCCAGATTGCTATGCAGTTCGACCAGACCGTCTCCGGTGGTGTTGTGCTTTTTGGCGACGGCGCGGATGGCGAAATAGCGCTCCTCGATGTCTTCAAGCCGGCCGTCTTCGCCACCCGCACCGCTGTCGATGCGGTCAAGCTGCCAGCTGGCGTCCTCGATCTCGCTTTTGGCGCGGCTGACGGCGGCCGATACGGGGTCGAGTAAAGTAGGGTCATCCGTATTGGTCAGGCGCGCCAGTTGCGCCTGCAGGCGGTCGATCAGCGCCGCGATGCCGTCGTCGCCGTCAATGATTTCGCGCGCGCCATCAAGCGCGCCTGCGACTTTTTGCCGTGCCAGCAACCGCTGGCGCTTGGCGGCCAGTGCGTCTTCCTCGCCCGCTTCCACGGCCAGCTTGTCAAGTTCACCGACGGTGAAGGTCAGATAATCCTGCTGTGTTTTTGCGGCCTCTGCCTCGCGTTGCGCGCTGGCGAGCGCGTCGCGCGCGCTTTTGAGTGCATCGTAAAGGACGCGTACCTGTGCGGTGTCTTTTTTCAATCCGGCATAATCGTCGAGCGTTGCGCGGTGGGTGGCGCTGTCCATCAGTCCGTGGGTGTCGAACTGGCCGTGGATTTCAACCAGCTCGGCCCCCAGTTCGCGCAGGACCTGCACGGTGACGGGCGCGTCGTTGACATAGGCCTTGCTACGGCCTTCCTTGCCAAGCGTGCGGCGGATGATAAGGGTGTTATCCTCGCTGCCAAGGTCGCGCGCCGCCGCCAGTTGCAGGGCGGGGTGGTCTTTGGGCAGTTCAAACGTCGCGCTGACGCTGGCCTGTTCGCTGCCGTGGCGCACAAGGCCGGCATCCGCTCGCCCGCCAAGTGCAAGGCCCAGCGCATCGAGCAAAATCGATTTGCCCGCGCCCGTCTCGCCGGTCAGCGCGGCCAGCCCGCGCTCCCCCGCCAGCGAAAGCTGGTCGATCAGCACAACGTTGTGGATGGTCAGCTGCGTCAGCATGCGTCGCGTCCTGAAAGCGTTAGAAAATGCGGCCCAGTGTCTTGTCGTAGAACGTGGGGTCTTGCTTGGGTGGCGGCTCCGTCGCGTTGGGCGCGCCGCCAAACAGCTTGTAGCTGTCCTTGTACCAGCTGGAGTTGGGATAGTTATAGCCCAGTACGGCAGCGGTCTTGCGCGCCTCGTCGGTGATGCCAAGCGCAAGGTAGGCTTCGGTCATGCGGTGCAGCGCTTCGGGTACGTGGGTGGTCGTCTGGTATTCGGTGACGACTTTTTGAAAGCGGTTGATTGCGGCCTGATATTTCTTGCGGAACAGGTAATAGCGGCCGATTTCCATTTCCTTGCCCGCAAGGTGGTCCATCGTCAGGTCGATCTTCAGCGATGCGTCCTTGGCGTATTTGCTTTCGGGGAAGCGGTTGACGACCTGGCGCAGGTTTTCAAGCGCCATCTGCGTCATGCGCTGGTCGCGGCGCACGTCGGTGATCTGTTCGTAATAGCACAGCGCCTTGAGGTACCACGCATAGGCGATGTTCTCGTCCGATGGGTGCAGTTCGATGAAACGGTCCAGCGCCAGAATGGCGTCGTCATAGCGCAGTTTTTTGTAATAGGCGTAGCCCGCCATCATCTGCGCCTTGGTCGCCCATTGCGAATAGGGGTATTCGCGGTCCACATCTTCGAACCCGCGCGCGGCTTCGGTGTAAAGGCCCTTGTCGAGGTTGCTGGCGGCCTTGTTATAAAGCTCGTCAACCGGCTTTTGCTTGGCGGCGGTTTCGGCGGCCTGCTCGTTGATTTCTTCGGCGGTGGCGGTGCTTGGCTGGGGCTTGTCCTTGCTGCTGCATGCGCTCAGCGACAGAACTGCGGCGACGACGAGTGCTACGGGCACAAGAGCAAAAACAGGGCGGCGGGCGGACATGGACATCGTTGGGCAACCGTCAGTGAAAACAAAAGGGAAACACTGTCCTGTATAGCACGAAAAAACGCATGCCAGCAAGCAAGCGCGCATGTCAAAGCCACGTTGAAAGGGCAGTTTTTCAGGGGGTTAGATCAGGCCGTGACGAGGGCGCCGGCAAAGCCGCGGCTGTCTTGCGCGCTGGCGCTGCGGCGTGGTGCGGCAACACGCACGGGCGGGGCCATTTCAACCACCACATAGCTGGCAGGATTGGCGAACAGCGCATGCAGGATGCGGTTGTTCATGGCGTGACCGGCCTTGACGCCGTGGTAATGCGCCACAACAGGCATCCCCGCCAGGCCAATGTCGCCGATGGCGTCGAGGATTTTATGACGCACGAATTCGGTCGGGCTGCGCAGGCCGCCCGGGTTCATGACGGTATCGCCGTCGATCACGATGGCGTTGTCAAGAGAACCGCCGCGGCCAAGACCGGCGGCGCGCAGGGCCTCGACCTCGTGCAGGAAGCCAAAGGTGCGGGCAAATGAAATATCGCTGCGGTAATCGCTTTCCTTGACCGTATGGGTAAAGGTCTGGCGGCCGATGACAGGGCTGTCAAACGTGATGTCAAAGCTGTAGGCCGTGTCGTCGGCGGGCATCAAAGTGACGGTTTTATCGCCATCCGTAAGGGTAACGGGCGCGATGATGCGGATCACCTTGCGCGCAACGCTCTGGCTTTGGCGGCCAACGCTGTCGATCGCGTCGACGAAGGGCGCGGCAGAGCCATCCATGATGGGCACTTCGGGGCCGTCGATGGTGATGTCGGCGTTGTCGATGCCAAGCGCGATCAGCGCCGACATGACGTGTTCGATGGTCGCAACCGACGCGCCTGCCGCGTTTTTGATGACGGTGCAAAGGCGCGTGTCGGTGACCAGATCCCAGCGCGCGGGAATACGGTTGTCGCGGTCAAGAATGTCGCTGCGGATAAACGTGATGCCGCTGTTGGCAGGCGCTGGCTTGATGGTCAGGCAGGCGGGTGCCCCCGAATGCACGCCGACGCCACACACGGTGACGGCTTTGCTGACGGTATGCTGCAGGTGCGATGCGGGCATGTGCGAAACACTCGGCTGGAAACTTAAATGATTGATCGCGCACGGGTTTTGCGGCGATCCCTATCTTCACCCTATCAAGGGTAATAAAATAATAAAAATCACACAGTATGTCAGAGTGTTACAACGGATAATCTATTGATTTTAATTGCTAAAACAGCCAATTGCCGACGGTCTTTTCAGGGGTAATTTAATTGACATAATCATAAAACGTGGTATTGTAGTGCCAGTTTCATATGTCCGGCTGCCGCCGCCTGCGGCGCCACCACAAAGAAAGAGCCCCGATGACACAGACCGTATTGATCGACCTTGGCAGCGAATTCGCCGCACAGGCCCGCAAAGGCGAAGCCGCCGCATTGACCGACATCGCCAAAGCCAACGCGCTTGAAATGGGATTGTTGTGCCCCAAGCGTGACAACTGCTCCACCGTTTATATGGCGGGCGCCAATGCCTGCGCGCCGGATGTCATCGAGCAATTGCGCGCTGTTGCGGGCGTGACAGTCGTCACGCCGTTGCCGCACCGCCGCGCGCGCTAAGACCGCCAGAAAGATAGACCGCCGGTTCTGATGCGCGCGGTTTCAAACGGATAAAGAAAAACCCCCGATCACACGATCGGGGGTTTTTTCATCGAAGTGCGGTGAACCGCTTAGTTCGCCTGACGGCGCAGGAAAGCGGGGATATCGAGTTCGTCTTCCTCGCTGGCGCTGACGTTGGTTTCAACGGTCAGGTGGCCGTGGGTTTCCTTGACGGCGGGGGCTGCGACCGGTGCTGCGGGTGCGGCAACAGCATCTTCCTTGCGGCCAAGCGTAAAGCGCTCGAACAGCGAGGGCGACTTTTTCGCTTTGGGTGCAACCGCAACAGGCTCGGCAACTTCAACCGCTTCGGGTGCGCCGAAGAGATCACCGCTGACAGCGGGTGCCGCGGCGTGGCTTGCACGCGGGTCAACCGGCTGGGGCGGGATGAAGCTGTCACCCTGACGGGTGGCGCGCGGCTGGGCCGACACGCCGCTCATGCGGGCTTCGCGTTGCGGTGCCACAGGGCGCTGGTAGCTTTGCGCCTGTGCGGGTGCATCCGCCCAGGGGTCGACGGCGACTTCAGCGTCTTCGACCTTGCGTGCGGTTGCGGCAGACGATGCCGCGACACCTTGCGCAAAACCTTGCGCGGGTGCTGCGGGCTGTTCGTTCCAGCCTGCATCAGCGGCAACGGGGGCAGCTTGCTGTGCCACGGGTTGTTGCTGGGTACGCATGGTGGGAACGATCGAAGCGGGGATGCCGCCTGCAACAGCAGCGGCCACGTGCGCTGCGGGTTGTGCCGCATATGCCGTGTTGCCGTGCGCGTTGTAGGCGCTGGTCGCGCGGGTCGTGCCGGTGGCAGGGCGGGTTTGCACGCGCGGCTGCTGTTGGCCGTAACCTTGCTGGTTGAACGACTGCTGGCCATAGGCGCCGCTGAGGTGCGGTGCGCGCAGGCTTTCGGCCGCTTCGATACCGGTTGCGACAACCGATACGCGCATCTGGCCCTGCAGGGTCTGGTCGAATGTCGAACCGAAGATGATGTTCGCATCGGGATCGACTTCCTCGCGGATGCGGTTCATCGCCTCGTCGACTTCGAACAGGGTCATGTCAAGACCGCCCATGATGTTGACGAGAACGCCGCGTGCGCCCTTCATCGACACATCGTCGAGCAGCGGGTTGGAGATAGCGGCTTCGGCGGCTTCGACCGCGCGGCGCTCGCCCATCGCTTCGCCGGTACCCATCATCGCCTTGCCCATTTCGGCCATAACGGCACGAACGTCGGCGAAGTCGAGGTTGATGAGGCCAGGCATGACCATCAGGTCGGTCACGCCGCGAACGCCCGATTGCAGGACTTCGTCCGCCATGCGGAACGCGTCGGCAAACGTGGTCTTTTCGTTGGCGATGCGGAACAGGTTCTGGTTGGGAATAATGATCAGCGTATCAACATGCTTTTGCAGCTCGGCGATGCCGGCTTCTGCAAGCTTCATGCGGTGCGTGCCTTCGAAGTGGAAAGGCTTGGTGACAACGCCGATGGTCAGGATGCCTGCCTCGCGTGCCGCTTGCGCGATCACGGGGGCTGCGCCGGTACCGGTGCCGCCGCCCATGCCGCAGGTCACGAACACCATGTTCGAACCGTCCAGCACGTTGAGGATTTCGTCGATGCTTTCTTCAGCAGCGGCACGGCCCACTTCGGGGTTCGCGCCCGCACCAAGGCCGCGGGTGACGTTGGCGCCCAGCTGGATCTTGTGATGCGCTTCGTTGCCTTCGATGGCTTGCGCATCGGTGTTGCAGACCAGGAATTCGCAACCTTCAAGGTTGGACTGGATCATGTTGTTGACGGCGTTGCCGCCTGCACCGCCAACACCGACAACGGTGATTTTCGGCTTCAGGCGATTGGACTGTGATTGCATTCTGATGTTGATCATGGGGGTTATTTTTATCCTCCGCTGCTTCGATGATGGAGTGATTCTATAGAAGGCCTGCGTGCCTTTCCAGAGTCGAAATGCGTTTCATGACGCTTTTTTTGGCCCTAAGACATTGGTATTTAAGCACAATTTTGGCCTGTTTGGCGGGCGGCAAGCAGATAAAAATCGTGCAAGTTGAATCGTTTACCAGTTCTCCTTCAACCAGTGCGTGACCTTGCCGAGCATTTGCACGCCCTTGACGTTTTCAAGCCTGGCCAGCGAAGGCATCGTAAACGGCAGACGGAAATGCATCGCCATGCCAAGCGACGCATCGCGGCGCTCGGGGATTTCATCGCTGTGCTGTGCGGCGTAAAGCAGCAAGCCCGCAGCGGTGGTGAATGCGGGACCGCCTGTCGCCTCAGCAAGGCCGCGCACATGTTGCGGGCGGCCAAGGCGCACTTGCTTGTCGAGGATAAGCTGCGCGATGTCGCACAGTCCGGCGAGTTGCGAAGCACCCCCCGTCAGCACAACGCGGCGGCCTGCCAGGTGATAGAAGCCGCTGTCGACCAGCTTGGCGCGCACGAGTTCGAATGTTTCCTCGATGCGCGGCTGGATGATGCCGGTGAGCAGCGAGCGCGGCACGTAGTTGGGCTGTGCATGTTCTTCTTCGCCTACGGGCGGCACGTCGATCATGGTGTGATCGTCGGGGCTGGTGGCAATCGCGCTGCCATATAATGTTTTGATGCGCTCCGCATCGGCCAGCGACGTGGTCAGGCCGCGCGCGATGTCGGAGGTGACATGATTGCCGCCGACGGGAATGGCGGCGGTAAAGACCAGCTTGCCTTCGATGAAGACGGCGATGGATGTCGTGCCACCGCCCATGTCGATGACGGTGCAGCCAAGCGTGCGCTCGTCGTCCACCAGCGATGCAAGCCCTGCCGCATAGGCGCCCGCGCAATAGGCGTCGATCTCAAGGCGGTTCTGGCTGGTGATGTGACCGATGTTGCGCAAGCTGGTCGACAGCGCGGTGATGGCGCAGGATTGCACGCCAAGGTTTTGCCCCGCCATGCCGCGCGGCTCGAGGATGCCGCGCTGGCGGTCGATGGTATAGCCCGTGGGGATGACGTGGATCAGCTGGTCGCGGCCCGCTACTGCCACCTGCTTGCTTTGCGCCAGTGCATGGCGGATGTCGCGGTCGGCGACTTCCGCACCTGCGATGCGCACTTCGGTTGATGCGCGGTGCGACAGGCAATGCACGCCAGGCACATTGACGACGACGGATGAAATCGGCTGTCCCTGCAGGGGGCCGCGCGCCATCAGCTCCGCCGCTTCGACGGCGTGGGCGACGGCGGTTTCCGCCGCGCGCAGGTCGGTAACGGTACCGCCCTTGACGCCGCGCGAGGCCTGATGGCCGATACCGATAATGTCGATGCCGCCGTGGTTTTTGATCTCGGCAATAAAGCAGCATATTTTGGAGGAGCCGATGTCGAGTGCGGCGACAATATTGCGCTCGCGCGGTGTTTCGCTTGGCGTGCGCGCCTTTTTGGCGGCCTTGGCGCTGGTGTGTTTGACGATGATGGGGTCGCTGTCGCGCGGGGGCGTTGCGCGCTGGGCAACGGGTGATGCGACATCGCTGTCTTGGACATCGACATCAATCACGGGGCCGCGGTCATGCGGGGCTTTGCCCTGTGCATGGGCAAAGCTGGCGCGTGCCGCAAGGCCGCTTGACACAGGAAGGTCTGCTTCGCTGGCGGCACTGGTACGCTGCGGGGCGGCAAGTTCGCGGCTGTCTTTCTTCATGATGTGCGTCTTTCGTTGTGATGTCTTTTTAATTTTTTTATGGCGTCAGATGTTTTTTTTAGTGGTGGTCGCGGTGGCGGAAGCCGACGCGGCGGATTTCGGTGTTACGGTCAGTTTTTCGGGCAGGCGCAGGTCGATGACCGCGATGTCTTTGTCAAGCAGGCCGTCTTCGCGCGCGCTGCGGATCAGGCGGCTGAGCGCAAGCTCGACGTTGTTTTCGGGCAGGCGGATGGTGATGCCGTTTTTCAGGCGCAGGTCCCAGCGGCGCTTGCCCACGCGGATGGCGCTGTTCATCATGTCGGCAAGGGCGGGTTCGGCCGTCATTAGGCGCACAAGTTCGTTGACGTGCGCGGGCGCGTCTTCTCCCACCACCAGCGGCAGTTGCGCATAGGCATCAAGGTCATGGTCGCGGATGACCACGCCCTTGCTGTCGATCAGGCTGATTTTCTTTTTGTATTGCCACAGGGCGGCGGGCGCGCGCTCTTTCAGCGTGACGATGATCTTGTCGGGCAGGCGGCGGCTGACGCGCACTTCCTCGACCCAGCTGATCTGGTGCAACAGGTGCTGCGCGCCTTCAAGGTCGACGGCGAAGATCGGCGTGCCGGCACGGATGCCAAGGTGGCTGAGCAATTCATCCTCGCTGATTTCCTTGCGGCCCATGACGAGGATTTCATTGACGGCGAAGCCAAGCTTTACGCCGGTCTCTTGCGTTTTCGCCAGTGCTTGCGCACGCAGGTCGACGGCGGTGTGATGGCTGCTGGCAAGAAAGCCGATGGTGCCCACAATGGCAACGGCGGCGCTGATGACGGCACCGCGCTTGACCGTCTGCCAGCGCAAGCGGTCATGGCGGCGGGTACGTCCCGCACGACGCGATTTCTTGAGAAATCCGAACAAAGCCCCAGTCCCCATAAACCCGACAGAATCGGGTGCAGCTATTTTTTATAACCGTTGCCATGCGCGCTTTTTCATCGTTGCCGGCCCCTGATGCCGGTTATTATGAAATGTCTGGCCGCTTTCCTCCCCGAAAACGGCAAACAGCGCATCGCAGCGTCTATCCTAACAGTATTAACTGATTTGGGGGGATTGATTCAATTGGATTTATGCGCCGTGCTGGCGAATTTTCCACAGGGGTGCGCCGCGGGACTATACGTTGCCTATATAATAGTGTGATCGCGCGCAATCGCGCTTGCGTAAGGGCTGCAAAAGAACTATTAAGTTTCGCTTAACGACTTTCCCATATAATCAAGGCGACATCGTGTCACTTGATAACGACTCAGCCAGAACGACCATGACCGACGACCGAAAACACGGCAGCAGCCGCCACGAAGAACATATGTTCGCCCTGCATGGCACGGCGCACGTCCAACGCACCGGTTTCAAGACGGGCACGCAGATCCGCATCGAAGCACTGCTGGAAAGCCACGGCGTTGCGCATGCCGATGCACAGGAAACGGCCGAGGCTGTTTATAAAGGTCTTGAGCGTTACAGCGACAACCCACCTGAAAAGCAGGCCGAGTTCGTCGCCATGATGGTCGGCCCGCTGTTGCGCGGCCCCAATGGCGGCTTTACCGCCAAGCCCGATCCGGCCAAGCTGAAGTCGGTGGTCGATGACATCACTGCCATGACCTCGCGCCTGTTTGCGAGCAAGCTGACGCTTGAACCGCAAGAAAGCGCGCCAGCGCCGTCACATGGCGTGCCGCCCAACCGTCCGAAATTCTGATTGCCTTACAGGCGTTTTTTTGCCGTCGCAGGGTTCTGTGCGCTGTTTGCTGTTTTTAGCGGCAGGGCAGGGGCGGGTTTGCTGACACTCTCGCTCTGGCGGTTGTGATGGCGCCACTGCGCATCCTGCACCATCCAGCGCGTCAGCTCGGCAAAGCTCAGCCCCACATGGGCGGCTTGCTCGGGTGCCAGCGACGTCGCGGTCATGCCGGGCTGGGTGTTGGTTTCAAGAAAGACCAGACCGCTGACGCCTGGCTTGCTGTCGTCATAGCGGAAATCGGTGCGGCTGACGCCGCCGCAGCCCAGTTTTTCATGTGCCAGTTCTGCCAGACGCATCGCCTCGGCAAACACATCGGCGGGGATGGGGGCGGGCAGCACGTGGCTTGAGCCGCCAGCCGCGTATTTGGCCTCGTAGTCATAGAATGCCGTATTGGCGGTGATCTCGGTCACGGTCAGTGCGCGCGCGGCTTCGCCTTCGCTGCCCATGACGGCGACAGTCAGCTCGCGCCCTTTGATGAATTCCTCGACCAGCATGGCTGTGCCCGAAGGAATGGCGTCAAGACCCATCGGCGGCTTGTTGTCGCCGGGGTGGACGATATAAACGCCTACGCTTGATCCTTCGGCATTGGGTTTGATGACGTAAGGCGCGCTCACGGGCAGCTTGTTGGCGGCGATGTCATCCATGCTGACGATGCCGCCTTTGGCCAGCGGCATGCCGTACTGGCCAAGGATGTCTTTGGTTTTCTGCTTGTCCATCGCAATAGCAGAGGCCAGCAGGGATGAATGCGTATAGGGCAGGTTGAGCGCGTCGAGAACGCCTTGCAGTGTGCCGTCCTCGCCACCCTTGCCATGCAGCGCCATGAAAACTGCGGCGGGTTTTTCATCGCGCAGTGTTGCGATCAGTGCCGCGATGTCGCGCGTGACGTCGATTTCAACGACGTCATAGCCCGCTTGGCGCAGCGCCGCTGCACATTCACGGCCGGAATTGAGCGATACTTCGCGCTCGCTCGACCAGCCGCCTTTGAGTACCGCGATTTTTTCAGCCATGATGGCGTTCCCCTTGCGTAATGAATTCACTGATGTCGCTGTCGCTTTCAAGCGGCACGCCGATGCGCTTGACTTCCCAGCGCAACGTCACGCCGTGCTGGGCGTGGACGCGCTTGCGCAGTTCTTCGCCCAGGCGCTCAAGGTCTGCGGCTGTCGCCGTGCCGTCGTTGAGCATGAAATTGCAATGCAGGTCGGACATGCTGGCGCCGCCGATGCGCAAGCCCCTGCCACCCACGCTGTCGATCAGCTCCCACGCTTTTTTGCCGTCGGGATTGGCAAAGGTCGACCCGCCCGTCTTGGTGCGGATAGGTTGCGTTTGTGCGCGCGCCTGTTTGATCTCCATCATGCGCGCCTCGATGGCGGCGGTGTCGCCCGCTTCGCCCTGTAGCACGCAACCGGTAAAGATCGCATCGCTGTCAACGCCCGCCGTGCAGCGGTATGACATCTGCAGGTCTGCAGGCAGCAGGGTATGTTTCTTGCCATCGCGCGACAGCGTGTCGGCGCTGACCAGCACGTCTTTGAACTCGCGCCCGTAGGCACCCGCGTTCATGCGCAGGCCGCCGCCGATGGAGCCGGGAATGCCCGAGAGGAACTCAAGCCCCGCAATGCCCTGTTGCGCTGCCGACATGGCGACGTTCATATCAAGCGCTGCGGCACCTACGGTGATGCGGTGGTTGTCGCTGTCAACGGCAATGCCCGCAAATTCGCGCCCCAGGCGGATCACCACGCCGGGAATGCCGCCGTCGCGGATGATGATGTTGGAGGCAACGCCCATAACGGTGACGGGAATATCGGCGGGTGTTGCCGCCAGAAATTCCGCCAGATCGTCATGGTCGGCGGGGCGGAACAGCACCTCGGCAGGGCCGCCGACGTTAAACCATGTATATTGCGCCAGCGGTGCGTTGGACGTCAGGCGTCCGCGTACCTTGGGCAGGCGGTCAAACAGGGTGCTGTGGGAAAGTGCAATCGTCATGTAGTTCCGGTATTCGTTTCTTTTAGAGGTCAGAGGATGGCGGCTGGCCATTCTTGGTGTTGGCGATCTTGCGCTTGGCATCGGCGGCGGGGGCAAGTGCTGCCAGCTCGCGCGGCAGATTGTTCGCCCAATGCGTGATTGATCCCGCACCAAGGCAGATGACGAAATCCCCGCTTTGCGCGCGCGCGGCCACAAGCCCTGCAAGGTCTTCGGGTTTTTCAAGCGCGGTGACGTTGTTCTTGCCGAGCTTTTTGATGGCGGCGACCAGCGTGTCGCGGTTTATGCCCTCAATCGGCTTCTCGCCTGCCTCATACACGGGGGCAATGATGACTTCGTCGGCATCGCCTACGCATTTGGCGAAATCGTCGAACAGGTTTTGCAGGCGGGTGTAGCGGTGGGGCTGGATCACGGCGACGATCTTGCCTTTGCTGCCATCCTTGCGGGGCTCGGCGCCGTCAAGCGCGTCGCGGCCCGCGCGCAGTACGGCGGCAATTTCAACGGGGTGATGGCCGTAGTCGTCAATGACGGTGACGCCGTTGACGGTGCCGGTAATGGTAAAGCGGCGCTTCACACCCGCGAACTGGCCGAGTGCTGCGGCGATTTTTTCCGCCGGAATACCCGCGTCATGGCCAACGCCAAAGGCGGAAAGCGCGTTCAGCACATTGTGTTTGCCAAACATCGGCAGTTTGATGCCGGTAATTTCGGTCGGGAATTTGTCAAGCTTGGGGTTGTTGACCTTGATGTCAAAGGTCAGGCCTGAGGGCGTGGTCTTGACGTTGACGGCCTGCAGGTCGGCTTTCTCGGAAAATCCGTACGTGATGGTGCGGCGGTTAAAGCGCGGCAGCAGTTCTTCCACCACCGGATGGTCGACGCAGGCGACCAGTACGCCATAAAACGGCAGGTTCTGCGCGTATTTGACGAAGGCGTCCTTGAGCTTGTCAAAGCTGCCGTAATAATCAAGGTGTTCGGGGTCGATGTTGGTGATGACCGAGGCGACGGAGGGCAGCTGCGCAAAGGTGCCATCGCTTTCGTCCGATTCAACGACCATCCATTTGGATGCGCCCAGACGCGTGTTGCTGCCATAGGCGTTGATGATGCCGCCGTTGATGACGGTGGGGTCAAGGCCCGCTTTCTCCAACACGTGGCCAATCATCGACGTCGTGGTGGTCTTGCCGTGCGTGCCGGAAATATTCACGCACCACTTGGCGCGCATCAGCTCCGCCAGCAGATCAACGCGCGGGATCACGGGAATGTCGCGCACGCGCGCGGAGATGATCTCGGGGTTATCGTCCTTGACGGCCGTGGATTTCACCACGACCGAGGCCGGGTTGCCCTGATCGTCAACCACGTTCTTGGCGTCATGGCCGATATGCACGGTGATGCCAAGATCGCGCAGGCGCTGCACGTTGGCGTTTTCGCTCTGGTCCGATCCCTGCACCTTGTAGCCGAGGTTGTGCAGGATTTCGGCATAGCCGGACATGCCGATGCCACCGATGCCGATGATATGGATGGTGCCGACGTTGAACGGGAAGGGCTGGGCCATAGGGTTACCTCTTGGTTTTCGGGGTCGGCAGGGTTTTTTCGACGACGTCGGCAAGCTTCTGTGCCGCCTGCACTTCGCCGCAGGCCTTGGTGGCGGCGGCGGCGGCGGTCAGCTGTTGCGGCGATGTCATCAGGTCGGTCAGTTTTTGCGCGAGTGCGGCGGCGGTGAAATCCTGTTGCAGCATGACCCAGCCGCCGCCGCGCGTGGCGATGACATTGGCGTTGTGCAGTTGCTGCATGTCGGCATGGCCCGGATAGGGCACGAAGATGGCGGGGCGGCCCACAGCGGCGACTTCGGCCACGGTTGACGCACCGGAGCGGCCAATGAACAGCTGGCAGGCCTTGAGCCTTTCGGCCATGTCGCTGAAAAACGCCTTCACTTCGGCCTTTACGCCGCTTTTGGCATAGGCTTTTTGCGTGACTTCGATCATATCCTCGCGGCATTGCTGGACGATATCAAGGCGCGCGCGCAGGTCTTGCGGCAACAACGCCACGGCCTCGGGCACGATCTCGCTAAACACTTTCGCCGCCTGGCTGCCACCGGTGATGAGGATATTCAGGCGCTCGGTATTTTCCGGGTATTGCGCGTCGCGCACGCCGACGATGGCGTCGCGCACCGGATTGCCGGTGGTGACGATTTTTTGCGCGTCTTTGCTCTTGGTGCCTTTAGTGCCGGGCAGGGCGGTTGCGATCACGCGCGCCTTGCCCGCCAGCAGGGCGTTGGCCTTGCCAAGCACGGCGTTTTGTTCATGCAGCAGGGTCGGCACGCCTGTCAGCTGGGCTGCCAGCACGGCGGGAACGGATGGATAGCCGCCAAAGCCGATGACGACGTCGGGTTTGACTTTGGACAGCAGGCTTCGCGCCTGCACAACGCCTGTCCCCATGCGGGCGACCGCGCGCATCTTGCCCACGATGCCGCCGCCAAGGGTTGCGGCCGAGACGACGTGGATGTCGACCTTGTCGCCAAGGCTTTTGAAGGCATGGCCGCGCTTGTCGGTGACGATCACGACCTTGTGGCCGCGGCGCAGCAGTTCCTGCGCCAGTGCCTCGGCAGGGTAGAGGTGCCCGCCGGTGCCGCCGGCTGACAATAAAATGGTGCGCGGGGTGGTGTCGCGTGCGGACATATCTAGCTTCTCCCTGATCCTGAGGGGTTGTGCCATGAAGTCGTACTGAGCGGTGAGCGTTTACGCGTCAAGGATAGCAACATTCCCATGCCAAGTCCAAGGGAGAGCAGGGAGGAGCCACCATACGAAATAAACGGCAAGGTCATGCCCTTGGCGGGCAGCAATTGCAGGGACGACCCCATATGCACAAGGCTTTGCAGGGCGAATTGGGTAATCAGCCCGCCAACCGCCAGCACGACAAAGGTATCGTCGGACTGGATAACACGCATAATGCTGCGGGCCAGCACAAAGGCGAAGATGCACACCAGCAACAAAGTTGCGATCAGGCCCAGCTCCTCCCCCGCGACGGCGAAGATGAAATCGGCATGCGCGTCGGGCAGGTTCATCTTGACCTGTCCGTGGCCGGGGCCGGTGCCAAACAGCCCGCCGTTGGAAAAGGCATCGAGCGATTTTTGCACCTGATAGTTGTCGCCCGCGCCGGGGTCAAGAAAGCGGTCGATACGGCTGGTGACGTGGGGAAAGAACATATAGGCGCAGACCAGGCCAAGAA
>JAEXMB010000021.1 GCA_023444705.1 Pseudomonadota bacterium
GGTCCATATGGACCTGCTTGGCGATCACAACCGGCACCAGCCCTTTGAGCGCGTCGAGCAGCAAGGTGGCGGCGGCGATTTTCTTGTTGCCGGTACGCAGGACGTTCGTGGCGCCGATATTGCCCGAGCCGATGGCGCGGATGTCGCCCATGCCCGCAAGGCGCGTGAGGATCAGGCCAAAGGGTACGCTGCCCGACAGATAACCGCCGATCAGTGCCACGATCAGGGTTGCGGGCGCGTGGGTATCGCTGGTGAGGATGAAGTCGAGCATGCGGTGATGGTCCTTATCGTTTGAACAGGCGGGTCAGCTTGGCCAGCGGCGACGGCGTGATCGCATCGCGCAGGTTGTGGCGCGCGGGCGCGTCATAGCGGGCGTGAAAGGCATTGGTCTTGTACAGGCGCGGCTGCTCAAAGAAATGTTTGAGTACCGCCGGGCGGCGCAGATGCCAGACCGTATCGGGGATATGCGCGTATTCGGTGCGGATATTGCGGTCATAGCGCGCGAAAACCTCGCGCTCGGCCCCCAGAATGGCAAGGTCGCAATCGCAAAGGATCTGCTCGTCCAGTGCGCTTGCCTGCGTGTGCTTTGCGGTGATGTCGATCAGGCGCGCGATGGCGGCGCGGTCGTCCTGTGCCATGCCGAAGTGTGTTGCGTGTTCAAGGAACAGGTCGCGGCTTTTCGCCTCGTTGTCCTTGGCTGTCGCGTCATAGATGACGTCGTGATAAAACAGCGCCAGTTCGATGCGCATCAGCATGCGCTCGCGCTCGGCCGCAGGCAGGTGGTCAAGCGTGCCGTCATTGCCCAGCACCGTGCGCGCCCAGTCGAGCTTGTCCAGCACGTCGGCCAGATGCGTCAAATTGTGATAGGGGCGCCTGGGGTCGTCGTAGGCGTCAAGCACGTTGATGCATTCAGGCATCAGCAAGGGGTGCGCCTCGCTGAAAAATGTCCATGCCTTGGTAAAGCGCGGCAACAGTTTTTGCACCAGCGGGTTCATCAGATGACTCCCTTGTCGCGCAGTGCCGCACGGGTTGGCGCGTCGATGCCAAAGTGGTCCAGCACCTCGTCGGTATGCTCGCCCAGCGTCGGCGGGGCGTGACGGTAGGTGACGGGCGTGTCGGAAAATTTAAGCGGGTTGGCCAATAACCTGACCGGCGCGGGCGAGAGATGGTGGTTCATTTCAACCACCGCGCCGCGCGCGATGGTTTGCGGGTCGGCAAAAACCTCGGGCAGGGTATTGACGCGCCCGCAGGGCACATTCAGGCGTTCAAGCCCGCTGACCCAGTGATCGACGCTGTGCTGCGCGATGATGTCGCGCACAGCGGGCACCAGCGTGTCGCGGTGGCGTACGCGGTCGGCATTGTGCGTATAGCGCGCATCATGCGCCAGATCACTGCACCCCGCAAAGGTACAGAAATCCTGAAACTGGCGGTCGTTGCCCACGGCCAGCACCAGCCAGCCGTCCGCCGCCTGAAAGGCCTCGTAGGGCACGATCGAGGCATGTGCGTTGCCCATGCGCTTTGGCGCAAGGCCGCTGGTCAGGTAATTCTGGCCCATGTTCCACAGGGCTGCGACCTGACTGTCGAGCAAGGCGATGTCTATGAACTGGCCCCTGCCGGTTTTTTCGCGGTTATAGAGCGCGGCGAGGATGCCGCTCATCGCGTACATGCCGGTCAGCACGTCGGTATAGGCGACGGCCATTTTATAGGGCGCGCCGTCGGGTTCGCCCGTGAGGCTCATGATGCCGCCCATCGCCTGGATCATGAAATCATAGCCCGGGCGCTGCTTGTAGGGCCCATAGTGGCCAAAACCGGTCAGCGAGCAATAGATCAGGCGCGGGAATTCTTTTTTGAGTTGTTCGTAGCCAAGGCCGTATTTATCAAGCCCGCCGGTCTTGTAGTTTTCGACCAGCACGTCGCATTGGCCGATCAGCTGCTTGGCAATGGCAAGACCTTGCGGCGTGGTGAAGTCAAGCGTGACCGATTTCTTGTTGCGGTTGGCGCAGAGATAATAGGCGCTCTCGCTGGTGTCGTTGCCATCGCCATCCTTGAGAAACGGCGGGCCCCAGCCTCGCGTGTCGTCGCCGGCACCGGGTTTTTCAATCTTGATGACCTCGGCCCCCATGTCGCCCAGCATCATCGTCGCCCCCGGCCCCGCCAGCACGCGGGTGAGGTCAAAGACGCGCACGCCGGCCAGCGGGCCGGATGCAGGAGGGGGCGATGATGGTGGAACATCTGTCATGGCAGCCATCCTAGCCGATGCGGCGCGTCAGGAAAATGTCGGTGCGGGCGGGGATGTGCTTTTTTGTTTTGCGATAATATAGCGTGGCCACAAGCGGCGTTGGGATTTGCGGGGTTTTGTCTTATTCTTGCCCAAAAGCGCCGTGAAGGAGAGTTGATGATGCCAGCCCCCACCCCCAACGCCCGTCCAGCCGAGCGCGGCAATGTTTTGCTGTTGCCCTTGCTGGCGCTGATCCTGTTCGGCGCCATTTGCTATGCGCTGATCATTCCGGCGGGTGAGGTATCGATGGATCAGGAAAAAGACCTGACCTCCGCAGCACAGATCACGCAATATCCGGCGATGCTGCGCACCTCCGTGCGCCGCCTGATGACGCAGGGGATTGCGGCAGAAGACCTTGATTTCGCGGAAGGCGCGACCTCGGCTGCGGGCGTGTTCAGCCTGCAGGGCGGGCAGGCGGCACGTCCGCGCAGCAGCGATGCGGTGGGTAGCAAAAGCCGCTGGCGCTTTAAATCCGCACCTGCCGCGCCTGATGGCGGCACCACCGGCTGGTTCATCGCGGGCGTGGGGCAGGACGGCAGCAGCGACAAGGACATCTTTGCCTTTCTTGACGAGCTGAGCCTGCCCGTCTGCACGCAAATCCTGCGCGCGCTTGGCCTGCCAGAAGAACCTCTGGTGGAGGGCACGCGCCTTGAATTCTTCAGCGAATACGAAGGTAGCCCGCGCCAGACCGGCGGCGCTGCCGGCAGCGATACCGCGCGTACGGCGGACGCGAAATACGTCTTCAACGCCTGGGCGGAGGCAAAAAAGCCCCAGCCCTATGCATGTGTGCGCAACGGCAAGGACGGAAACTATATCTACTACCATATTCTGGTCGACAGATAGGCGCGTGGCGCGCTAGAACTGCGCGTAAAACAGGCCAAATTCAACAAAAAGGGTGTAATCAACATGGCAGTCAAAGTCGCAGTCGCGGGTGCAACCGGCAACGTCGGGCGCGAGATGCTCAAGGTGCTTTCCGAACGTAACTTCCCCGCCAGCGAGGTCGTCGCACTGGCTTCTTCGCGCTCGGCCGGGCAAGAAGTCTCGTTCGGCGACGACACGACGCTCAAGGTGCAAGACCTTGCCAAATACGATTTCGCAGGCACGGATATCGTGCTGGCGAGCGCGGGCGGCAAGGTCGCCGCCGAATTCGCGCCGCGCGCGGCGGCGGCGGGTGCGGTGGTGATCGATAACTCCTCGCATTTCCGCATGGACCCCGACGTGCCGCTGGTCGTGCCCGAGGTCAATGCCGACGCGATTGCGGGCTATAACAAAAAAAACATCATCGCCAATCCGAACTGCTCGACCATCCAGATGGTCGTCGCGCTCAAGCCGCTGCATGATGTTGCAACCATCAAGCGCATCGTCGTTGCGACCTATCAGTCGGTGTCGGGTGCGGGCAAGGAGGCGATGGACGAGCTGTTCAACCAGACGCGCGCGCTGTTCGGCCCGGGCTATGACATCCCGCGCGAGGTCTTTGCCAAGCAGATCGCCTTCAACGTCATTCCGCAGATCGACGTCTTCATGGACGACGGCTATACCAAAGAAGAATGGAAGATGAAGGCCGAGACGAAAAAAATCCTCGGTGCCGACATCGCCGTCAACGCGACCTGCGTGCGCGTGCCGGTCTTCCTTGGCCATAGCGAGGCGATCAGCGTTGAATTCGAACATCCTATCACCGTCGCCAAGGCGCGCAGCGTGCTGCAAAAATCGCCCGGTATCGTGGTGATCGACAAGCCCGACCCCGAGGAAGGCTTTGCCACCCCGCTTGAAATCGCGGGCGAAGACGATGTCTACGTCAGCCGCATCCGCAAGGATGACACGGTTGAAAACGGCCTGTCGTTGTGGTGCGTGGGCGATAACCTGCGCAAAGGTGCTGCCACCAATGCGGTGCAGATCGCGGAAATCCTCGCCGAAAAATACCTGAAGTAAGGTGCGCGCTCTTTATGCGCTGTCGCCAAGGGGTGCGGGCGTTGCCTGCGCGTTCGTGTCGCGGCTGAGCGCGCGCACCAGCATGCGGTCCTGCAATCTGCGCAGGTCGGGCGCGCTGTCATAGCGGTCGCGGCGGGTCAGCTGTTCAAAGACATGCTGCATGTCGCCCAGCACCAGTCCCATCTGCGCGCCGATGCGGCTCGGCACGCCGGTTTCCTCGCATCTGTCCCAATACTGGCGCAGGGCGCGGTTGCCGCCGTATTGCGCGATCAGGCGGCCAAAGACGGCCATTTCGGCCAGGGCTTCGTGCGGGGCGCTGCGTTCGCCCAGCTCGTCGCGCACGCTGGCGGCACGGGTGATGACCAGTCCTGCGGTTTGCTCGCCCTCGTCCGCAGCCAGCACAGGCAGGCCCGCATCGTGGGGCAGGCGTTTTTCCAGCAACGCGCCCAGGCGCTCCAGCAGTGCCGCGCTTGGCGCGTCGAGCCAGATCACATGGTTATGCACGTCAAGGCGGTCGCCAAAGCCGCGCTGGATCAGCGCGCGGTCATCGCGGCAGGTGAACAGTTCCTCGTGCGCCAGCGCGGGCAGGGCGCGGATCAGCGCTGCGGCGCTTTCGGCCACGTCCATGCTGGCGGCGCGGTCGCCCGCGGGCAGGCGCGGTGCGGCGGCGATTTCGATGCGCAGGGCCGCAAAGGCGCTGGCGGCATGTTCGGGATCTTTCGCGGCTGTCTGCATGGTGGCGCGCAAGGCCGCGTCAAGGGCGGCGGGCACCGCGCCTTCGCAGGCGATTTGCAGCCAGAGCTGCACAAGGTCGCCGATCTGCATGATGATGTGCGCGTCAAGCGCGCGCTGGCGTGCTGCGGGATCGGGGTCGCGCAGGGCGTCGGTGATGTCCCCGCCCCAGCCGGTCATCGTATCCATCACTTGCTGGTTGCTGTGCATGCGCAGATGGCGCGGCGCGCGCAACAGGCGCATGAAGCCGCGGGTATTGTCAGGGTCATTTGCATCGGCCGCGACCAGTTGCGCCAGCGCGACATGGCGGCGCGGCAGGGCGGATTCAAGTTGCGGTGCCGGGGCTGCGTAAAGATGGGCCAGCGCGGCGCGGCGCGCCTGTGCGCTACGCTCGGCGGCAAGTTTCAGGCGCGCGGCCAGCGGGCGGTCCTGCAGGGCGGCGTGATAGAACAGGCGGTGTTGGCTATCTTGCGGCCAGAAGGGGGCGGCACCGGCTTGCTGCAGGCCGCCGTCGATCAGGTTGGGATCGGTGCAGCGGCGGATGAAGGCGATCAGCTCATCCCCGCTCAGCACATCGACGTCGCGGCCGCGGCTGACCTCGCGCGTGAAGATGTTGAGAATGCCGCGGATACTGGCCATGCGCTTGTCCCTGTCAGTGTCTTGTGTGCGGGGCAGGAAAAGCGGCGTTGAAAACGCCCGTGCCCACAGCTTGACACTAGCAGACGACAGTTAATGTTACGTAAAGGCGGCGCAGCACCTGTACGAAATAAAATGTCTTTGTTTTTGAACGCTTATTCGCCGAGGGTGCCAAGCGGGCTGCCGGCGGCGGGGGCGATGCTATTCAGGCTGCTGGCCTCGCTGCCTTCGACCGCAGTCAGCTGTTGCGACAGGTTGCGCAGCAGTTCTTCATCGTCGGGCAGGGTGACCAGATAGGTTTTTGCGCTCGGCGGTTCGCTAAAGCTTGCGAAATCGCTGACCATGTAGCCGCCCAGCGAGGCAAAGCCGATGCCAAGCGCCAGCGCGACAACAACCCCAAACCCGACGTGGCGCAGGTTGGCGCGCTTGACGGCGTTACAGACGGTTTGTTTCGGTGTCATGCGCATGGGTGTGGTCTCCCGTGTCTGGCTGTCAGTTAGGCTGAAACGATATGCAAGGGCGGGGCCACGATAGCACAGGGGGGCGGCCAAAACAGCTGAAAAATGTTAAGATGTTGAAAAGAAACAAAAACCAGTTGTTTTCAGGGCCGAAAAGGCGCTCAATAGGGGCATGAGCGTGTCTTACGTGATTTTGCTGGCGATTATTCAGGGGCTGACGGAATTCCTGCCGATCAGCTCAAGCGGGCATCTGGCACTCACGCCGCGCCTGCTTGACGCCGCCGATCAGGGTATCGTCATGGATGTGGCGCTGCATGTCGGTACCCTGCTGGCTATTTTGGTCTATTACCGCCGCGATGTATTTGGCATGGCGGCCAGCGTCATCCACTGGCGCGACGAGACACGCGTGTTCGAACGCCGTCTGGCGCTGTTCATCGCGCTGTCGTCTGTCCCCGCCGTCATCGTCGGCTTTCTGCTGCATCACTTCGACCCCGACGGCATCCGCGACATACGTGTGATTATCGTCACCACGCTGTTTTTCGGCGTCGTCATGGGGCTGGCCGATTATTTCATGCCGCGCGTCAAACAGCTTGGCGACATCAAGCTGCGCCATGCGTTTCTGATCGGCGTGGCGCAATGCTTCGCGCTGATCCCCGGCACCAGCCGTTCTGGCGTAACCATGACGGCGGCGCGCCTGATGGGTTTTGCGCGTGTGGATGCGGCGCGTTTTTCCTTTCTGCTGGGCATTCCGGCCATCGCGGGGGCGGGGACGCTTGGCATGCTGGAACTGCTTGAAAGCAACGACAGCGAGCTGATGTTTGATGCGGGGCTTGGCCTTGTCTGTTCGTTCATCGCGGGGCTTGGTGCCATCCACTTCATGATCCGCTGGCTGTCGCGCTATGGCCTGATGCCGTTTGCGGTGTACCGCGTCATTCTTGGCTGCGCGCTGATCGTTTATACCGTTTACCAAGTCTAAAGTTTTGCCCTTTAAGCTGTAAAAGCCCGCCACAGGTCCGTGCGCGGGGTGATTCCCTGTGGCCTTTGATGCGGAGACCCCAAGATATGCGCGCACCCACGTTGAAAATCGCCGCTGTTGTGATGGCAGCAATGATGACGGCTCTGCCTGCATGGGCGCAAGAGAGCGCCAAGCCGCTTGCGGTCGACCGCGTCATCCTTTCAACGGCAGGCCTTGCGCATATCGAACACAGTATCACCGTCAACGGCAACGAAAGCGTCGTGGTGCCGCTGCGCCTTAATCAGGTCGACGATGTGATGAAAAGCCTGGTCATTTTTGACGCCAAGGGCAGCCTTGGCGCCGTGACGCTGCCCGGCAAACAGCCGCTGGCCGAAGCGTTTCGCGATTTGCCGTTCAAACAGAGCGAGCTGTCCAATCCGATTTTGCTGCTTAACGCCTATCAGGGTGCAGGCGTGACATTGACGGTGGGCGGCAGTGCCGTCAGCGGCAAGCTGGTCAGCGTAACGCCCGAACAGGTCGTACATGAAGGCGGCATGAGCGAAACCCGCTACCGCCTGACGCTGATGACGGCGGAGGGCATGAAGCAACTGTGGCTCGATCAGGCGCAATCCCTGCAATTCGACGATGCCGCGATCAAGGATGAGATCGCACGCGCCTTGGCGGCCGTGCGTAGCAACGCGACATCCGACCAGCGGGCGCTGACTATTGCGCTCAAAGGGCAAGGCAGCCGCGAGGTGCGCCTTGGCTATGTGATCGAAGCGCCCTTGTGGAAGGCGGCCTATCGCCTTGTGCTGCCCGCCGCGGGCGAGAAAAAATCCGAAGGCCTGCTGCAGGGCTGGGCCGTGGTCGAAAATATGACGGCCAGCGACTGGAACAACGTGGACCTGACGCTGGTGTCGGGCAATCCGGTGACATTCCGCCAGCAGCTCTATCAATCCTATCACGTCGACCGTCCGGAAATTCCGGTCGAGGTGCTGGGCCGCGTCATGCCGCGCGTCGATGCAGGCACGATCGGCACCGCCGGCAAC
>JAEXMB010000049.1 GCA_023444705.1 Pseudomonadota bacterium
ACTTCCGTTTTGCCAACACCGGTCGGGCCGGAGAACAGGTAGCAACCGATGGGTTTTTCCGGCTCGCGCAGGCCTGCGCGCGCCAGCTTGATGGCTGAACTCAGCGCCATCACGGCCTGATCCTGCCCGAAGACCATCGTCTTGAGGTCGCGCTCGAGGTTGGACAGTGCGGTCTTGTCATCCTTGGTCAGCGATTTGGGCGGAATGCGCGCGATCTTGGCCACCGTCGCCTCGATATCCTTCAGGCCGATGGTCTTCTTGCGCTTGTTTTCGGGCAACAGCATTTGCGCGGCACCGGCCTCGTCGATCACATCGATCGCCTTGTCGGGCAGCTTGCGGTCACCGATATAGCGCGACGACAGCTCGACTGCGGCGCGGATGGCTTCCTCGCTGTATTGCACTTTGTGGTGGTCTTCGTAGTAAGGCTTGAGGCCCTTGAGGATCTTGATGCAATCCTCGATGCTGGGCTCATGCACGTCGATTTTTTGAAAACGGCGCACCAGCGCGCGGTCTTTCTCGAAATGGTTGCGGTATTCCTTGTAGGTGGTCGAACCGATGCACCGCAGCGAGCCGTTGCCAAGCGAGGGCTTGAGCAGGTTTGACGCATCCATCGCGCCGCCCGAGGTCGCACCCGCGCCAATGACCGTATGTATTTCGTCGATGAACAAAATGGCATGGTCAAGCGCTTGCAATTCCGCCACCACGCTTTTCAGGCGTTCTTCAAAATCGCCGCGGTAGCGCGTGCCCGCAAGCAGGCTGCCCATGTCGAGCGCATAGATGGTTGCGTCTTTCAGCACATCGGGCACATCACCTTCGGTGATGCGGCGCGCAAGGCCTTCGGCAATCGCGGTCTTGCCCACGCCGGGGTCGCCAACGTAGAGCGGGTTGTTCTTGCTGCGGCGGCACAGCACTTGAATTGTGCGGTCGACCTCGGCAGCGCGGCCGATCAGCGGGTCAATCTTGCCCTTGGCGGCCTTGACGTTGAGGTTGACGCAATAGGCGTCAAGCGCCTCGCGCCCCTTCTTGACGACAGGTTCTTCAATACCGGCGTCTTCGTCGGCGCCATGCACGGGGCGCGGCTCGGCCGCACCCGCGACCTTGGCGATGCCGTGGGAGATATAATTGACCGCGTCAAAGCGCGTCATTTCCTGTTCCTGCAGGTAGTAGACGGCGTTGCTCTCGCGTTCGCTGAACAGCGCGACCAGCACGTTGGCGCCGGTCACTTCCTCGCGGCCCGAGGATTGCACATGGATGGCGGCACGCTGCAAAACGCGCTGGAAGCTCGAGGTCGGCTTGGCGTCTTCGGCGGCGGGATGGACGAGGTTTTGCAGCTCGACGTCGATATAGCGCGTCAAATCATTGCGCAAGACCTCGACATCCACCCCGCAGGCGCGCATGACGGCCAGCGCATCGGGATCGTCGATCAGCGCCAGCAGCAAATGTTCGAGCGTGGCGAATTCATGATGGCGCGCATTGGCGAATGCGAGCGCGCGGTGCAGTGTTTGTTCCAGATGGCGGGACAGCATGGGCTAGCCCTCTCCTCTCGTTATTCTTTTTCCAGCGTGCATTGCAGCGGATGTTCGTTCTTGCGGGCGAAATCCATGACCTGGTTCACCTTGGTTTCGGCCACTTCGTAGGTGTAGACGCCGCACGTCCCCACCCCCTTGCGGTGAACCTGCAACATGATGTCGTTCGCCTCTTCCCGAGTTTTGCTGAAAAACCTTTCCAAAACATGAACAACGAAGTCCATCGGCGTGAAGTCGTCGTTGAGCAGCAACACACGGTACATCGACGGTTTTTTGGTGCTGAGGCGTGTGCGGGTCAGCACGCCCACATCGCTGCGCCCGCCGCCGTCACGGCGGTGCGATCCGTCGTCCAGGCGCGGTGCCGTAATGGTGCGGCGGTGCGAAGGCAGGTAAATTGACATAAAAGAGCCTTTATTCCTTACAACTCAAATATAATGATACCATGCCACGGCCAGTGGCCCAGTGCCAGAGACATCGCCAAAACAGCGGCGGCTGCGCAGATAAGCCCGGCTCATATTTCCGTAAATTTCTCTCGGGGCTGTTGCAAAGCAACATAAAGAAAAATCACCCCCTAATCTTGACATAAAATTTCATCGCTTTAGTCTGGTCCGCGATCTTGACGTGAATCACATGGACGCGCGCGGGTGCTGATTTTTCCGCACGCCGACCAGCAGAGCAAGGATGCCAGCCGGGATGAGACCATCTGCACCAAAAAACGCCCCCGTTGAAACGCAACGCCGCGGCTTTCTGTCACGCATTTTCACACGTTCCGCCAGCGCAAAAAAATCATCCGCCTCGCGCAAGGCGATCATCGGCGCCGTCGCGCTGAGCCTTGCCGCGGGCAGTGTTGCCATGCCTGACGATGCCCATGCCGCCAAGCGCCGGAGCGCGCCCGCAGGCCCCACGCCCGCCAGCATCGTGCTGGATGTCGAAAACAACCGCGTGCTGAACGAGCTTAACGCCGATACGCGCATCCACCCCGCCTCGACCACCAAGCTGATGACGATCTATCTGGTGTTTGACGCGCTTGAAAGCGGCCGCCTGCGCGCCGACCAGCGCCTGACCGTTTCCGCCCATGCCGCAGGCATGCCGCGCACCAACCTGGCCCTGCGTGCAGGTTCGACCATCACCGTTGATCAGGCCCTGCGCGGCCTGATGGTGCATTCCGCCAACGACGCCGCCGTCGTGCTGGGCGAAGCCGTTGCCGGCAGCGAAAGCAATTTTGCCCGCCAGATGACCGCAAAAGCGCGCGCCCTTGGCATGAGCAACACCACATTCGCCAATGCCAACGGCCTTGGCGCGCCCAGCCAGCGCGTCACTGCGCGCGATATGTCGCGCCTGATGGTGGCGCTGTTTCGCGACCATCCCGAGCTGGCGCGCCGCTATCTGGCCATCCCGAGCTTTAGCTACAACGGCGGCAGCTGGACCAATACCAACCGCCTGCTGGGGTCAGATCAATGCCCGGGCATCATCGGCGGCAAGACCGGCTATATCCGCGCCGCCGGCACCAACATCGTCGTCATGGCCGAGCGCAACAACCGCCATGTCGTCGTCGGCGTCTTTGGCCGCTCGACCGGTGCTGTACGCAACAACCTGACCTGCAACCTGATCAACTTCGCCTATTTCAAGATGGTGCGCGACCCCAACGCGACCTACGATTCAACGCGCACCTACGAAGTCGTCATGCCGCCCGCACCGGCCGCACCCGCAACCCCCGTCACGGCACCTGCGGCTCCGGTTACGACCGGCGGCCCCGTCCCCTATACCGCGTTGCCGCCCGTAACGCCGCAAACCTCCCCGTTGGCGCCCTCAGGCGACATCACGGTTTCGCCATTCTCCCTCGACGCCGCGCGCCCGCAAGGCATGCCGTCGTTGCACCCGCTGTTCAACAGCAGCCAGTGGCAAAACCGCCAGCCCCAGCAGCCCGCCCCCGACGATCAGGCGCGCCTGTTTTTCGCGCCGGCCCAGACCCGCTACAGCCTGCGTTTTGGCGGATAATACGCTCGACAATTCAATGCCTTCGCCCTAGATTGGACTACGGGGGCTACGAAAGTGCGCTTGATAGGTGCGCTTTTTGATATAATTGAACAGGGGCACATGACAGTACACACACCGCATATGACCATGCCGCAGCCAAGCCTGCGCGTTCTGCCAATCCTGCGCCGCATTGCCGCGATTGCGCTGACGGTCATGCTGATCCTTGTCATGACTGTCTCAGGGGCCGAGGCTGCCAAAAAGAAAAAGAAAGCCGCCGCCAAGCCCGTCGACCGCTACGGCTCGATCGTGATCGAGGCCGAGACCGGCTATGTGCTGAGCGCCAAGAATGCAGACAAGCAACTGCACCCCGCCTCGCTGACCAAAATCATGACCCTCTATCTGACGTTCGAGGCCATCCAGAACGGACGCCTGACCAAGAACACGCGCATTCCCGTCTCCAAGCACGCAGCATTTCAGGAACCGTCCGAACTTGGCCTTGCCGCAGGTTCCACCATCCGCGTTGAAGACGCGATCTACGGCCTTGTCACCAAATCTGCCAACGACGCCGCCGTCGTGCTGGCCGAAGCCATCGGCGGCAGCGAAAGCAACTTCGCCGAAATGATGACGCGCCGCGCACGCCAGCTTGGCATGAAGAACACCACGTACAAAAACGCCTCGGGCCTGCACGTCAAGGCACAGGTATCAACCCCGCGCGACCAGGCTATTCTTGGCCAGGCGATGCTGCGCGACTTCCCGCGCGACTATAAATACTTCAGCACCAAGACCTTCACCTATGCGGGCCGCACTTACGCCAACCATAACAAGCTGATGAATACCTATGTCGGCATGGACGGCATCAAGACCGGCTTTGTCAACGCCTCGGGCTTTAACCTCGTCGCCTCGGCCAAGCGCAACGGTACGCGCCTGATCGGCGTGGTCTTTGGCGGCCAGACGACCAAAAGCCGCAACGACCATATGGCGCAGTTGCTTGACCTTGGTTTTGAGCGCATCAACGACGTGCGCGTCGCAAGCGCACTGGCGCAACAAGGCCGCAACGGCACCAGCACGGCGGCGCTGAGCGCAACGTCTTCGGCAGCGCTCAAGGCCGCGGGCAACCAGCAACCCGTCGTCACCGCGCAGAAAAACCGCAAAGACCTGCCGCATTTCGACGCGATGGGCCTTGTCACCGAACAAGGCGATCAGGACGAAGACGACAGCGCCCTGCCCGTGCAAAAACCCGCCAACATCATCCGCCCGCCCAGCGCCACCGCGAATACGCTGACCGTTGCCGAAATGCAGGCCCGTGCCGCCAATACCAACACCCCGCCCCAGCAACTGGCGCGCGCCAATGTGCCGGGCGCCAAAGCCAAGGGCACGGGTGAATGGGCCGTGCAGGTGGGCGCGTTTTCAAGCCATGCGGCGGGCATGACCGCGCTCAAGGCCGCGCACCAGCGCCTGCCAGCGGCCATCACCGACCGTGTTGAATACGTGATCGTGCCGCTGATGACCAACCGCGGCGTCATCTACCGCGCGCGCATGACCGGCCTTGAACATCCCGAAGCCACCGCAGCCTGCGCGCAGTTGCGCGACACCTGCCTTGTTTTGACAGCAAATTAAACGCATGACCAGCGCACCCGACACACCCGATACGCCCGAAAACCCCCAAGCCCCCACGGTGCCGACCGATACCGTGCGCGTGTTCATCAGCGGTTTTGTGCAAGGTGTCAGCTTTCGCCGCTGGGTTGAAGGCGAAGCACTGAGCCGCGACATCAGCGGCTGGGTGCGCAACCTGCGCGACGGCAGGGTAGAGGCGATTTTTCACGGCGATGCGCGTCAGGTCAGCGACCTTGTGCGCGCCTGCCGCCACGGCCCCGCCCTTGCGCGCGTGGATGGCGTACACAGCGAACCTGCGGTCTACGACGGCCTGCCCGGCTTTCGCATTGCCGAAAGCGAATAACGCCGCATGCGCAGTCTTGCCGCCCTTGCCCTGAGCATGTTGATTTTCGCCGCCGCACCTGCCGCCGCCGAAGTCACCGTGCGCGACAACGTACCCTTCCGTCAGGACAGCGGCCTGACCAAGGCTGAATATTTCATCGCCACGCAGAAATACGCCCAGGCCATCAACGAGGCCGAAGGCGTCGTCAAGCGCCAGGGCCCCAACGCCGATGCCTACGCTTATGCGGGGCTTGCCTATGAACGCCTTGGCGACGATAAAAAAGCGCTCGACAACTTCCGCCGCGCGCTGATGGTCAGCCCCACGCATCTGGGCGCCAATACTTATCTGATGCAGCACTACATCGACAGCGGCAACATGGCCAAGGCGATCGAGCAGCTGCAAGTCATCCGCGCCGTCTGCGGTGCAGCGGGATGTGAGGAACTCTACGAAGCTGAAAGCGCCATCAACGCCGCCAAGCGCGGCGATGCACCCGCCACCAAGGAAAAGACGGCACCGCCCGTGCGCGGCGAAACCCCGCGCGACGTCGAATAGCCATCCGTTTATTCAGGAGAAATTCAGCCGCGCGCGGGCGGCTTGCGCACGGGTGCCGCTTGCTGCGCGGCAAGGTGCGCGCGCAACTGCATGAGCAATTTGCCGAGGTTGTTTTCCCCCTGCCCGCCGCAGACGCCCCAGAAGCGGTCGTCCCACGTGTTGTCCTCGACCAGCTGCGCCGTGCCGGTTTGCAGCAATCCGGCGCACAGCGCGGGATCGGAAAACTTTTGCGCCAGCAAATCGGCCATGACGACGACGCGCACTTCGTTCCAGTCGGCGCGCAAGGCGATCTCGCCGCCGCGCTTCTTGGCCTCAGCCGGCGTCAGCGCGGCGAATTGCGCGATGTCATGGGGATTGGCGCATTTGGCGGCCTGATAGGCGTTTTCCACCGTTGGAAAAACCACGCCGCCATAACTGACCGTACAGGGCCAGAAATTGGAGAGAAACCTGTATTCCTCGAAAAATCCGCGCACGTCGTCCATGTCACGCCACCTTGCGGCAGGATGCGGGGACGCGCACCGTATAGACATCGCCGTTTTTCTCGACGTCCGGCGCTTGTCCGGCTGCGCAATGCAGATTGAAATCATGCGCAACGCCTTCACGCTGCGGCGTCACCGCAGAGGTCAGCGCGCTACCGACAGGCGTTGCCGCCATCAGGGCCGATGCCGCAACAGTGGTCGCAAGACCCGCACGCAAGGCGGCACCCGCATGATGGCCTTTTTCATTGGTTTCGGCATTGAGCAGCGCCATGATCGAGCCAAACACACCGCCCACTGCCGCGCCGCAGGTCGCAAGCCACAGCACCGGCCCGCCGAAAAACGCCGTGGCAGCACCCAGCGCAACCGCACCGCCGGCGCTGAACAAACCCGATGTCACGATGCCCGATACAATGCCTTTGAAAACGTTTTTGCGCATCTAGCTGGCCATGCGGGCGATGGTATTGGTGGTGGAAAAGCCGTCTTCCATCTCCGCGCGCACGATCTTGCCGCCATAACTTTGCAGCAATTCATAGCCTACGACTTCTTCAAGCTTGTATTGCCCGCCCTTGACCAGCACGTCAGGGCGCAGCGCCTGCAGCAACGGCATAGGCGTGTCGGTGTCAAACACTAGCACGCAGTCGACCATCTCAAGGCTGGCGAGGATGTCAGCGCGCGTGGCTTCGTCCTGCACGGGGCGCGTCGGGCCCTTGATCTTGCGCACCGATGCGTCGGCATTGATGGCAACGATCAGGTAATCACACGCCGCGCGCGCCTGGCGCAGCGACGACAGATGGCCCGGATGCAGCAGGTCAAAACAGCCGTTGGTGAAACCGATGATCTGGCCTTTCACGCGGCGGCGGCTGACCTCGTCAACAGCGGCGGCCAGCGTCATCTGCTTGCGTGCTGCCGCACCGCGCCACAGGCTGCCGCGCGCGCCGTCCCCGCCGGTTGCGACGGCGGCGGTGGTTTCGGCAATAGCGCCAAGCAACTCGTCACTGCGCACGGTGGCCGTGCCCGGCTTGCCCACCACGATGCCGGCAGCAAGGTTTGACAGCATAACGGCCGTGGGGCGCGCCAGCCCCGCAGCACAGCCAAGCGCCAGCGTGGCGATGACGGTATCGCCCGCACCCGACACGTCAAAGATCTCGCGCACCTGTGCGGGAATATGCAGCGCCACGGGCGCATCGTTGGTCAGTTGCAGGTACGACATGCCCTGCTGGCTGCGCGTGGCCAGCACGGCGCCAAAGCCATGTTGCTGTTGCAGGGCGCGCACGGCGTTTTCAACCGCGCTGTCATCGGCGCAGGCGGTGGCGCTTGCGGCCTCAAGCTCCTTGCGGTTGGGGGTGATGATGTCAGCCCCTGCATAGCGCGCGAAATTTTTATCCTTGGGATCGACGATGACGGTAACGCCCGCGGCCTTGGCACGCGACATCACGCCGGAAATCACGGCATCGGTCAGCACGCCTTTTTTATAGTCCGACAAAATCACCGCACCGACGTCGCCGATGTATTTATCGACCCATTGCAGGATGGCGTCTTCGGCAACTTGGGGGATGGCGCTTGATTTTTCCTCGTCCACGCGCAGGACCTGCTGCGTGCCGCTGACGAAGCGGGTCTTGACAGTGGTCTGGCGGTCGGATGCAGGCACCATTGCGGCCGTGATGCCCTGCGCCTGCAACACAGCGCGCACTTCGCGGTCGGCATCGTCGGTGCCAGTGACGGCGATCACCACGGCCTGCCCGCCAAGGCTTGCGATATTGGCAGCGACGTTGCCTACCCCGCCGAGCATTTTTTTCTCGCGCTGCACATGCAGGACGGGAATGGGGGCTTCGGGGGAAATGCGCTCGACGTTACCGTAGACGAACTTGTCGAGCATGATGTCGCCGACGCACAGCACGCGGCCCTGCGGCAGGCGGCCAACACCGTCTTGCAGTGCAGAGGTTGAAAGATCGTTGAGGCTTTCGTTCGGTGCGGTCATGCGCGGCGCGGCTCCATGAATAAAAACGGACACGGGGTCTCTTATATAGCAGGTACGCGCGCGAAATCAGCGGCAAACGCCAGAGACTCAGGTGGAGGGATATTACGGCAAATACAGCCACTTGGCAAGTTTATTAGCATCACTGGCACTACAAATAAATCATTTAAAAACAATATCTTAAAAAGAAAATAGCGGTCTTTGCGGCTTTTATGCGCCGCCTTCACCTGTTGTTAACCGTTATGAATAATAATAGGGGTGACCAAAGACACGCATAACTGAGGGGTTCATGATGTCTGATCCGGCGAAAAAATCATCACACGGCCCGCAGCAGAGCTTTCTGCGCAGCATTGGCCAGCGCCTGCACAGCACCCGCCTTGGCGACCTGCTGACCGCCAGCGGCCTCATCACGTCCGAACAACTCGACAACGCGCTGGCCATCCAGCGCCAGACCCGCGAACCGCTGGGTAAAATTCTGGTCCGCGAAGGATCGCTGTCGGCCATCCAGCTCTACCGCAAGCTGACCGAGCAATGGTGCCTCAAGGCATCGGCTGCAGGCCTGACGATGATGATGCAGGTGATGACGCCCTCGTCCGCGCGCGCCGAAGAGCCTGCGATCTCGCGTGTGCAGCTGGCCGTGCTGGCCGCACCGTCCCAGGCAAGCTCCGTCGCCGCCGCGCGCGCCGCCACCATCGCGCCTGCCGCAGCATCTTCCTTTGCCACCCCGACCGCTGCCGTGCGCCCGCAACTGCAACGCGGCAAGGGCGGCCTGTTCGGTACCACCGAAGTGCGCTCGACCGACATCAGCGCCTTTACCAAATGGACCACCGTCATGTCGCGCTTTGAACAGCAGATGGGCACACAGTCGGCCACCCCGCGCGTACAGGCATGGAAAGCCAGCATCAAGCGCCTGCAGGGCATGTCCGACGCGCAAAAGGTTGCCGGCGTAAACGACTACGTCAACAAGACCACCTATATCGAAGACCGCCAGAACTACGGCAAGTCCGACTACTGGGCGACGCCGATCGAGTTCTTTGCCCGTGGCGGCGACTGCGAGGATTTCGCCATCGCCAAATACGCAAGCTTGCGCGCGCTGGGTTTTCGCGCCGACCAGATGCGCATCGCCATCGTGCAGGACAAGATCAAGAACATCCCCCATGCCATCCTGATCGTCTATACCGACGAGGGCACCTTCGTTCTCGACAATCAGGACAAGCGCGCGCGCATGGCCAGTGACGTCAACCGCTACAAGCCGATCTTCTCGATCAACAGCGGCGCGTGGTGGCTGCATAAAGACGGCGGCAACGCGTAAGGCAGACCTGCCGAGGCGACGATTTTCATGATGGACCGCCGGTGGCAACACCGGCGGTTTTCCTTGGCAAACTGCGGGTTTTGGCGCGCGCTACCCCGTCTGTTGCATCGCAACATATTGATTTTGTTGATTTTTGATTCCCGAGTGTGAAAGAATCTTTCCCAAGGCATGCCCGAAGCGGCATGCCATCACAAAAAGGGAAACACACGATGAGCACAATGAGACTTATGACTGCTGAAGCGTTGGGTACAGCATGGCTGGTACTCGGCGGTTGTGGTGCGGCCGTACTGGCGACATCAATGGGCATCGGCTATCTGGGCGTGGCGCTGGCGTTTGGCTTTGCGCTTGTCACGGCGACCTTCGCGTTCGGCCACGTTTCCGGCGGGCACTTCAACCCGGCCGTTACGCTGGGCCTTGTCGCGGCGGGCAAGTTCTGCTCCTCGCGCGCGTTCACCTACATCGTCGCGCAAATCGTCGGCGCGCTGATCGGTGCCGCTATCGTTTACTACATCGCCGGCGGCAAGGCTGGCTTTGACGTCACTGCGGGCTTTGCCTCCAACGGCTTTGGCGAACATTCGCCGGGCGGTTACAGCCAGCACGCCGTCTTTGTCACCGAAGCGGTGCTGACATTCTTCTTCGTCACCATCTTCATGCACGTCACGCATGGCAGCATGCCCGCAGGCCTGAGCGCCCTGCCGATCGGCCTGTCGTTCGCGCTGATCTATCTGGTCAGCATGGGCATCAGCGGCGGCGGTGCAAACCCCGCGCGCAGCATCGGCACCGCCGTGTTCCAGGGCACGTGGGCGATTGACCAGCTGTGGCTGTTCATCGCAGCGCCCCTGGTCGGCGCCGTTGTGGCCGGCTGGATGAAAAAATCGATGTGCTGCGGCAGCGAATGCAGCACCACCACGTCGTGCAGCACCGACAAAGGTTCCTGCAGCAAGTAAGACCAGCTGCCAGACCTGAAAGAAAAACCCCCGCCTGCAAGGGCGGGGGTTTTTCTGTGCGCTCGTGTTATCTCACCCGTATCGTTTCATGTACGTGGTGCGTAGGGGTCAGGGCGTGAAGCCAGCTGATGGTAAACAGACATGTCGCCGCCAAAAAGATCATGGAAAAACTCCTGCGTTGTTTGCACATCATTATTCGCGGCACCGTTGAAGGCCGTGCCCGCCACCAGCTTCATCTGGCCAAGGCCGTTCTTGCTGCAACCCCGCACGTAAGGACCGTTATCGACCACCAGCGTCAGATAGGAAACTTGGGACATCGCACTTTTCTCCTGTGATTAAAATTTTTCGCCGGTGACTAGAATTTTTCGTAGGGCGGCCAGACCTGCGGCATCACTGCACGGTCGGCGGGACGCATGCTGCCGAAATAGACCTGCTGCGGCGTAAGGTCAGGGGCGGTGTCCATGCCCGTCGCCTTCCTGAAGGCGGTGCCGGCCACACAACGCAACGTCACAAGGTCTTTTGACCTGCGGTTGCCCACCGGAAAGGCCATGCGCACCACCAGCTTGAGATGGCCCGGCCTGGCACCATCGCGTCCGTGCTGTTCAAGGCTGCTGAAGTACACCATGCTTTATCTCCGGTGGTCGTTGTGTGGTAATTTTATTGCTGTATGAGTCGCGGAATTGATATTTTGAAGATTAACTGTTTTTTCATAATTCGACAATCATTATTTTTAATGAATTGAAAACAAACGCTTATTTGTCAAACCGGTCTGTGCTTGACAGGCGCAATCGCGTTACGTAAACAAAAGCCATGTCCGCACCTGCGCAAAACACTCTGCCCGCCGCCCTGAAAAACGCCGAACGCGCGTTGATCCGCCATGACCGCAAAGTCGTGCGCGGGCAAATCTTTCACCGCGGGCTGATCCTTAGCACCATTGCGGGCGCCATCGCCTTCACACTCGGCATGGTCGCCGCCATGTTCGGCACGGGCAATGGTATGATGACCTATATGCACGAAGGCCCGCGCGCGCATGGCCACGCCTGGCCGACGGCGCACCTGCCCTCGTGGACGATTGCCAAGACGGGGCTCGGCGGTGTGCTGGGCGGCATGACGCTGATGTTCGGCTTTGCCGCAGGCGCCAACGCGCAGGCGCGGCGCATCGGCAGGCTGGGTGAAAAACGCTATCACCTCTACCTTGCGCACGAAGACCTGCGCGCGCAGTTCAACGCACAGGCCCAACGGCTGCAGGTACCGCAATACGTGCCCGCGAATATCGCCATCCAGCAACCGGTGACGCTGAGCGTGAAGAAAATCGTCTTTAAGGCGAAAGCCTGATCAATCTATCCCTGATCAATCCACCCATGCCACGCGCAGGATGTTGGTATTGCCCGGCGTGCCAAAGGGCACGCCTGCGGTAATCACCAGACGCTGGCCCGATGCTGCAACCTTGTGTTCATGCGCAAGCGCGCAGGCCTTTTTCACCATATCGCCAAAATTGTCGATGTCTTCGGTCAGCACGGCGTAAACGCCATAGGACAGCTGCAAACGGCGCGCCACCGCAACGCGGTTGGTCAGGCATAAAATCGGCACGCGCGGGCGTTCGCGCGCGGTGCGCAAAGCAGTCGATCCCGACATCGTGTAGTTGACGATAGCCGCAGCATCGATGGTATCGGCCACCTGCGTCGCAGCCGCCGTGATCGCATCCGACGGCGTGCTTTCGGGGTCTGGATGCTCCGCATCCATGATCTTGCGGTAGAGGTCGTCGACCTCGACGTTCTGGGCGATCTTGTCCATAATGCCGACGGCTTCAAGCGGATAGTCGCCGCTGGCGGTTTCAGCAGACAGCATCACGGCATCCGCACCGTCATAGATGGCGGTGGCGACATCCGATGCCTCGGCACGCGTCGGGCGCGGGGCAGAGATCATGCTTTCCAGCATCTGCGTTGCGATGATGACGGGCTTGCCCTGATCGCGCGCCACGCGCACGACGTGCTTTTGCACGCTCGGCACTTTTTCGGGCGGGATTTCAACGCCAAGGTCGCCGCGCGCCAGCATGACAGCATCGGCCAGCGCAATGATCTCGTCAACGAATTCGATGGCAGAGGGTTTTTCAAGCTTGACGATGATCTTGGCGCGCTCGCCGATCAGCTTGCGGGCCTCGGCCACGTCGTCGGGACGCTGCACGAACGACAGCGCGATCCAGTCAACCCCCATGCCAAGGGCGGCTTCAAGATCCTCGCGGTCTTTTTTGGTCAGCGGGGAGACGTTCAAAATCACGTCGGGCAGGTTCACGCCCTTGCGGTCCATCAGGCGCTTGCCCGCGACCACTTCGGTGGTCACAAAATCCGCACCCTTTTCGACCACGCGCAGGCAGACCTTGCCGTCGTCGAGCAGAACTTCCGATCCGACCTTGAGCGCCTCGATGATTTCAGGGTGGGGCAAATGCACGCGCGTGCCGTCGCCCGGTGCCGGATTGCTGTCGAGCGTAACACGCTGGCCTTTTTCGATGTCCACACCGCCGTCCTTGAACACGCCAAGGCGCAGCTTGGGGCCCTGAAGGTCGGCAAAGACGCCGATGGGCTTGCGCACGTCTTCTTCCAGCGCGCGGATCGCGCTCAGGCGTGCGGCATGATCGGCGTGGTTGCCGTGGCTGAAGTTCAGGCGAAAGACATCCGCCCCCGCATCATAGAGCGCGCGAATGGTGTCGGGCGTGCTGGAGGCCGGACCAAGGGTGGCGACGATTTTGGTTTTGCGCGCGCGCGGTGTGCGGGTGATGGTCATGCAATGCCTGTCAGGTAGGGTGTTTCTTCTTATTTGATTCTTACCCCGCACAGCGCGCCAGCGCGAGGGAAATATGCGCCCGCGCCCGATTTATCCATTGAAAAGACTGGATATTTCCAATTCTGTTGGTATTATGTTAATAATGTGTTAGTATTTTTGCAGTTCATTTCATCGTCGGGGGATTTCATCATGTCCAAATCGCGCGCCGCTCTTGCCAGCCTTGCCGCCCTCACCGCCGCCTTCAGCCTGAGCGCGTGCGACGGAAAGGTCAACACCGCCACCGACCAGACCGGCGCCACTGTCGCGGGCGAAACCAACAAGCTTGGCGGCTATGCGATCAACGAAATCACCTCCCCGCACCAGCCCAATGCCGTCATCGTCGCGTTTGACGACTACAAAGGCGGCGGTGTCGCCATTGTGTCAACCGTCGGTGCCGAGCCCGCACCGGCACGCGTCCTGCGCAAATACAGCGTCGGCGGCAACGCCTTCATGGAATTCACCCCCGCCGCCGACCGCAATACCGTCTGCACACTGATCGACGGCTATGAAAGCGGCGGCCTTGCCTGCGCACGCGTCAACCGTGCAGCCACCCCCGCACCCAGCGCAGGAATGTAAGCCATGAAACGCCGCTCGCTCCTCACCGCTCTTGTCGCTTCCACCGCCTTCGCGCTCTCCGCCTGCGGCGGCGACAAAGCCCCCACGCAACACAGCGATGCCAGCGCCGTCAGCACGCCTGCGGCGGAGCGCATCGACATGGTCATCTTCCTTGATCCCGAAAGCTGCCCCAATTCGCAAGCGATGAAGCCCGAGGTCGAAGCCTTCCTGGCCAGCCCCGCCGCCCAGCGCGCCCACATCACCGTGGTCGACGCAGCCTCGCCCGAAGGGTTTGAGCGCATGCAGCAATACCGCGTCAACGGTGTCGAATTCAACGTCGTGCCGACCATCGTCATGCTGCGCAATGACGTTATCGTCGGCGGATCGCACGGCCGCATGACCGCAGCGCAGATGACCAGCCTGCTCGACAGCGTGCGCGCACCGCAACGTGTGACTGCCACGACATTTACGACATCGGACATCACCGCACGCTACCGCGCAAGCGCGCCGCAAGCGCGCACACCCCAACCCTGATAAGGACACTCCCGCATGGCCCGCACGTATGCCGCCGCACTCTCCGCACTTGTGCCGCTGTGCCTGAGCTGGAGCGGCATGGCCAGCGCGCAGCAAGCGCCAGCGCAAGACACACCGCCGCCGACAAGCGCGCCCGCCGCACCGCAAACGCAACAGCCTGTTGCAGCCGGCACAATCGCGCCGCAGGTCTTCACACTGCCGCAACAGCCCTTTCGCCTGACCCCGCGCATCCGCGACACGTTTGATGAAAACCAGCCCGTCATCGGCCCGCGCGCCGTGCCGCAAGCACCCGACAACGGCCTGAGCATCGGCCCCTTTGTGTTGCGCGAAGACCCCACGCCCGATGCGGGTTGCCGCTGGAGCCTGCGCGGCAACAAAGTCCGCTTTCGCTGCCGCATGTAAACGGCCCACCCCCAATATCTTGGGGTGTCAGGGGGTGATTTGCCCCTAAAAGGCTCGATTTTCCTGTAAAAATTGCCATATCAATAAGCGTAAATTGTGCCAATGCACACCCCTGCGTGTGGTGCTGGTGCATGGCACAACCGGATAGCCTGTGGGTTAAATTTTTTTTCATTTCGCCAACCCTGCCCAACCTTCGGCATGGGCAGGGGTCAAGCGTAAAGTGGGGCTGTCGTGAAAATTTTTCCGGTATGGTTTTGTAGACACAGCCCCAAGATGTGGTATGCTCGTTTTCAGTTGGTCACTATCCCTTGTGGATACGCCAACACTTTCTGGAAAGCTCTTTGGGGGGCCGCACCGGAATCCACGACAACAAAAACAATAACATCCGGCATCCATCCGGGTCTTGAACGCGCAAACCCGCTTTGCGCCAACGGGAGCCCTGTCGGCCAAAAACGCTGGAATCGAAGATGAAGTACACAGGGGAGGCACCGTCTATGTTTGATGTCGCACAGGTTGCGAAGGGTACGACTGTCCAAATCGACCACTCGCGCGATGCACTTTTGACTGAATTCGGCAAGGCGACCTTGCTCGACCGCTATCTGATGCCCGGCGAGTCCTTTCAGGACCTCTTTGCGCGCGTGGCCATGCACTTCGCCGACGACACCGCCCACGCCCAGCGTCTCTACGATTACATTTCCAAGCTGTGGTTCATGCCCGCAACCCCCGTGCTGTCCAACGGCGGCACCGAGCGCGGCCTGCCCATCTCGTGCTTCCTCAACGAAACCGACGACAGCCTGACGGGCATCGTCGACCTGTGGAACGAAAACGTCTGGCTGGCCAGCCGCGGCGGCGGCATCGGCAGCTACTGGGGCAACCTGCGCTCCATCGGCGAAAAAGTCGGCCGCAACGGCAAGACCTCGGGCATCATTCCCTTCATCCGCGTCATGGACAGCCTGACGCTGGCGATCAGCCAGGGCTCGTTGCGCCGCGGTTCGGCCGCCTGCTACCTGCCCGTCTGGCACCCCGAGATCGAGGAATTCGTCGAGATGCGCCGCCCCACCGGCGGCGATCCCAACCGCAAGGCGCTCAACCTGCACCACGGCATTCTCATCAGCGACGCCTTCATGCGCGCCGTTGAAAACGACGAGGAATGGGCCCTGCTCTCCCCGCATGACGGTTCGGTGCAAGACCGCGTATCGGCGCGCAACCTGTGGATCCGCATTCTCACCGCGCGCATCGAAACGGGCGAGCCGTATATCCTCTACATCGACCACGTCAACCGCGCCATCCCCGAGCATCACAAGCTCGCCGGCCTGAACGTGAAAATGTCCAACCTGTGCAGCGAAATCACCCTGCCCACCGGCAAGGACCATCACGGCCAGGACCGCACGGCTGTGTGCTGCCTCTCTTCGCTCAACCTTGAAACCTACGAACAGTGGGAAAACCACCCCGGTTTCATCGAAGACGTCATGCGCTTCCTTGACAACGTTCTATCCGACTTTATCCAGCGCGCGCCCGACACCATGATGCGCGCGAAATACGCCGCCATGCGCGAGCGCTCTGTCGGTCTTGGCGTCATGGGTTTCCACAGCTTCCTGCAGTCCAAGATGATCCCGCTTGAAAGCGTGATGGCCAAGGTCTGGAACAAGCGCATCTTCAAGTTCATCAAGGGCGGCGCCGATGCCGCTTCGGTGAAGCTGGCGCACGAGCGCGGCCCCTGCCCCGATGCCAAGGAATACGGCATCATGGAGCGTTTCTCCAACAAGATGGCGATCGCGCCCACCGCGTCGATCAGCATCATCACCGGCGGCGCGTCGCCGGGGATCGAGCCCAATACCGCCAATGCCTATACGCACAAGACGCTGTCGGGTTCGTTCTTCGTCCGCAACAAGTACCTCGAGGATGTTCTGGCCGCCAAAGGCAAGAACGACGAGGACACCTGGAGCAACATCATCACCAACGAAGGCTCCGTCCAGCATCTGGACTTCCTCAGCCAGGATGAAAAAGACGTCTTCAAGACCGCGTTCGAACTCGACCAGCGCTGGCTGATCGAACATGCCGCCGACCGCACACCCTTCGTGTGCCAGGCGCAGTCGCTCAACGTCTTCCTGCCTGCAGACGTGCATAAGCGCGACCTGCACCAGATCCACTGGCTGGCATGGAAAAAGGGCGTCAAGTCGCTGTACTACTGCCGTTCCAAGTCGATCCAGCGCGCCGAAAGCGCGAATGGCGGCGACGGCAAGCTCAAAGCAGCGACGCTCAACGCGGCCACCACATCGGGTGAAAACAAATACGAGGAATGCCTGGCCTGCCAGTAAGCGGCCGGCACCTTCCCTCACGCCTTTACTGCAAACGTCTTGTTCTTCGTTTTTAAAAACACCGAGGAGTCCATCATGTATGCCTTGTCTTCCGCCGAACTGAAAACGCTGGCCGTCGTGGCCGATCCGGAATGCTGCGATAACATGCCGCGCATCCATCTTGAAAAGCTCTACCGTCTGGACCTGATCGAACCTGCGGCCTGCGGCCCTGCGCTGTCGCGCCGCGGACAAGAGGTTTTGCAACGCACCCGCTAACCACCATCGACACCTTTACTGGGGGAACAGAAAAAATGTCGCGCCTTCTCACTGAAAACCACGTCTACAAGCCGTTCAACTATCCCTGGGCCTATGAAGCATGGCTGACGCAACAGCGTTTGCACTGGCTGCCCGAGGAAGTGCCGATGGCCGAAGACGTGCGCGACTGGAAGCAAAAGCTGAGCCCCGCCGAGAAAAACCTGCTGACGCAGATCTTCCGCTTCTTCACGCAGGCGGACGTCGAGGTCAACAACTGCTACATGAAACACTACAGCCAGGTGTTCAAGCCCACCGAAGTGCAGATGATGCTGGCGGCGTTCTCCAACATCGAGACCGTGCATATCGCGGCGTACTCGCACTTGCTCGACACGCTGGGCATGCCCGAAATCGAATATTCGGCCTTCATGAAATACAAGGAAATGAAGGACAAGTTCGACTACATGCAGGGCTTCAACATCAACTCCAAGCGCGACATCGCCATGACGATGGCGGTGTTTGGCGGCTTTACCGAGGGCCTGCAGCTCTTCGCGTCGTTTGCGATGCTGATGAACTTCCCGCGTTTCAACAAGATGAAGGGCATGGGCCAGATCGTCACCTGGTCGGTGCGCGACGAAACCCTGCACACGCTGTCGGTCATCCGCCTGTTCAAGACCTTCCTTGAGGAAAACCCCGAAGTCTGGACGCAGGACCTGCAGGACGAAATCACCGAGGCCTGCAAGATCATCGTCACCCACGAAGATGCCTTCATCGACCTCGCGTTCGAGATGGGCCCCGTCGAGGGCCTGACCGCGCAGGAAGTCAAAGACTACATCCGCTACATCGGCGACCGCCGCCTGACGCAGCTCGGCCTCAAGCCCGTTTTCGGCATCGAGAAAAACCCCCTGCCGTGGATGGATGCGATGCTCAACGGTGCCGAGCATACCAACTTCTTTGAAAACCGCGCGACCGAGTACTCCAAAGCCTCGACCCAGGGCTCGTGGGAGGAAGCGTTCTCCGACCATGTGTTCAAGGACGACGCGGCGTAAGAAAAACACTTTCCCTGAGGAGAAGCCCCCGGCCATCGCGTCGGGGGTTTTCTTTTATAATTTCAATACCTTAAAAGACATCTATCTTTATTGACATAACCTATATTTTTCCGTAATCTAGGCCACATTTCACAACCGCCGATTCACGCCACCAGACAGACCCATGCTGACCGATTTTTATGAACCCGTTATGAAGCTTTGCGCCGCGATCGCCGCCAACGACATGGCAGCTTTCGACGCGACGATCGATGCTGTCGAGGATCTGGATGCCGAGAAAAGCCTGATCCTGCGCACATGCCTTGAACATGACCGCTTCGCGATGGCCAAGAAACTGATGATGCGCGGCATCGCCAGCTCCGCCTTGCTGGGGCAGTTGAAAAGCGCCAGCGAACGCGCGCACAAGGACTATATACATGCACCGTCAAGCGACGACCGTGCCGAACTCAAGGCTTATCAAGACATCCAGCGCGTTTACGAGAGGCTCGACGCATGGAAGACCACGTTTGACAAAGACATCGTGCCCGTACTCTCCCTGCAAAAGATAGAAGACCTGCAAGAGCAGATCGCAGCCCTGCGCCGCGAAATCGCCGAGGTCGTTACGCCTGCGCGCGCGGTCATTAAAAAAACGCCCGGCACACCGGCCCCCTAAGGAAAGATACGCGATGTTTGGCATGTTCAACAAAAAAGCCGATAAGGCCGATAAGGTCGCCAAGAAATACCCGCTTTCTTTTGAAGCAGGCACCCACGGCACAGCTGCAGACGTGCGCAACGTCGCCCAGCGTAACGTCGACTGGGACACCAAGGAAAAGCTGGTGCAGGGATGCATCAGCGCTTTCGAGGAAGGTCGCCCCGATAACCTGCGCGCTTTCGTCATGGGCTATCTGGAATTCAAGCGCGCGAGTGGTGCGGTCGACAAAATCGAAACCGGTGGTCTTGACGACGGTTTCGAAGGTTTGATTTGCAAACCCCTGCTGCACCTGCTGGAACGCCAGCAAGACCCCCATGCCGTACTCGCCATCCTCAGCGAACAGATGTCGGCCTACTACAAGCAACTGATGCTCGACGTCGTTTTGCGTCATGCCTGTGCCAGCAACAGCTGGATGGTCGCGCCGGTCCTGATCGCCGCAGGTGCGGACGTCAACACGGGGCGCGGGCGACCGCTGGCCAGTGCAGGCCGCGAAGGGCATCTGCGCATCGTGCAAATCCTGCTTGATAGCGGTGCCGATATCGCACTGGCGCGCGAACTGACCGAAAGCAAAAACGCCGAGAAATTCGAAAAAGCAATCGCTGCCTGCACCGGTGTAAAGCCGCAAGCACCTGCCAAGGGCGACGACACCCCGCGCGAAATCACGGCCCCCACCCTGAAAATCACGCCTGCGGGACGCGACACCATCAAAAAGCCGCCCGCGCCCGGTCATGGCGGCGCATAAAAAGGACAACATCATGTTCGCCGACGACTTTGGCTATGCCGCAAAAGAACAGACACCGCTCGACCGTCTCTGCAATGCTATTGCGCAGGATGACATGGGCACCTTTGAGCGCTTGATTGCAGAGAACGGCGACCTTGATCTTGACGGCGAAAACGGCCGCGCGCTGCGCACCTGCAGCGAACACGACCGCTATTTGATGGCGAAAAAGCTGATGTTGCGCGGTGCCGATACCTTTATCGTCGCCAAGATGATCGACAGTGATCTGGGCAGCATTTCAAAATCGGGGCGCTTTGGCCCAATCGCCGCCAGCGAAGAAGTCCGCCCGCGCTTTCAGGTGCTGAGCCAGCAGAAACACCGCATCGCCGTTTGGAAGAAAGAAGTCGCCGATTATGTTGCGGGCGTTGGCACGCTGCAAAAAATCGAAAGCCTTGAAGCCAAGATCGACGCGCTGCGCGCGGCACTGGATGACATCGCCGCAACACGCCTGCCTGCCACACTCAAAAAACCGCAATCTGCCCCCCAACGCTAGAAGACACGCACATGGCAACCGAATACATCGGCGGTGATTTCAACGACGCATCCCCCGCGCAGGCGGCGGCCCGCACCATCGTCACAGCCGATAATGCCCATGAGACCGGCAGCACCGACGATATCGCGCGCATTACCCTTGCGCTTGGCAGCGACACGAAAGCGCAGGCCGCCTTTGGTGCGCGGCTGGCCGAAGCCTCCGCAGCACATGGCGCATCGTGGAAGTTCATCACCTACGTCACCACGCTGATGACCACCGCATGGCCTGCCGAGGAAGAAGCGCAGAATATCCTCATCCACAGCCAGATCGCGGGGCCGTTGCTCAAACTGCTGGCGGCGCGCAAGGACGGCCTTGCCCGCACGCTTGATGAAATCACCGATTGCATGCGCGCCCCGATGCGCCAGCCCTTGCTGGACCGCACCCTGCGCGCCGCCGCCAACAGCGGACAGGCTGATGTGGTGCGCACCTTGCTGGCGGCCGGCGCCGATGCGCAGGCGGATGGCAGCCGCGCCCTGCTCAATGCGCTGACCGCGGACAAGCTTGACTGCGCGCATATCCTGCGCGATCACGGTGCGGATACCGACAGCGCGCGCAAAACTGCAACGCTGTTGAAATACGACAACGACAAAACGCAGAAACTCGGCCTGCAACTGGTCAAACTCGCCGCCGGCGGTAACAGGGCCGAGGATTTTTATTACGCCTGCATCGAAAACACGCCCAACGGCTTTAAAGACCGCTTTGCCGCGCGCGACCGTGCGGTGGCGCTGTTCAGGGACGGCCAGCCGCAGCCCCTGCAACAATTCCTGCGCGGATACCTGTCGTTCAAACGCAGCAACGAGCGGTCGCGCAAAGCCGACGAAGGCTATGACAACAACGTGGTGTCGCCGTTGATGGCGCTGTTGCAAACAGCGGACGAGCCTGCACAAACGCTGGCGCTGGCGCTTGATGCACTGCCCCTGCGCGACCGCCAGACCGCAACGCAATTGCTGTTGCGCCACGCCTGCGCCAAAGGCATGAGCCCGCTGATGGCCGATGCCATCATCGCCAACGGCGGCGATGTCGGCATTTTCGGCAATATGCCGCTGTCGCTGGCGGTACGGGGCGGTCACAGCGATCTGGCCATGCATCTGGTGCGCGAACACGGCGCCAACATCGGCGAGGCGGTGATGGACGGCCAGATCAACGGCATGGCCGCCGAGGCGCTGCAAAAGCTTTACACCTTCATGGCAACACAGGTTGCACCGCAACTGGGCCAAAGCGCGCCCGTGCGCTTTGCCAAACCCTCTCCTGTTGTCAGAAAACCCTGATTTCGCGGGGCGGCGGCACCATTTCGTAAACCCTTTATTCAGGAAAAACTGCTTTACTGGTGGCATCGCTGGTGAAGGCGCGGAACTTGCGCTATGCTTGAAGCATTGATGCGCAAACATGCGCATGACGGTGCAAGCGCCCTGACACGTGACGGATGACGGAGTACAGCCGATGTCGAATTTGCTCAATCAAGTAGCCGTGGGCCGCAAGGGCGGCGAAGACGCCAAGGAATTGCTTGGCGCCTATCTGGGCACGGCCCCCGCAATGGCGCTGAACCATACAGCCGAAGCGATGCCACAGGCCCCCGCCCCCGCCGTTTCCGCCCCCGGCCCCGGTGGCGGCAGCAGCAGCCGCGCCGCCGCACAGGCCGTGGTTGCCGGCGTGAACACGCCCGCCGTCGGCAAAGGCCCCGAATACGAGGTTTTCCGCAACGACAAAAACGCGCTGGCGTTTTTCATGTACCGCCAGGGCACGCTTGATGCGATGGGCAACGACGGTCCGTTCTGGTTTCAGATCGATGGCGACCGCATCATCGCCGGGTCGGAACAACACCAGACTTTGTTCGAAGGCATGAACGGCGAGCTGCTCTCCGTCGCCAAGGAACGCGGCGTGATCATGCTGGTCGAATTCGAAGACCAGCAACCCGTGCGTTGCACGCCTTGCTATCTCACCGATACGATTTAAAAATAATTCCGCCAAACCGTTTTGTACCATGCGCTGGCGCGCATGCGCATCTGCATCGCGTGCATGCACAAAGTGGCAGCGCACAAAAATTTTGCGTGACAAGTGATTCGCGTTGAGTTAATCTTCTCTTAAGGATTAAGACGACACAGAAGGAGGACCACTTGGATCTCATTCGATTGACCGTCCTGCCACCGGCCGACAGGCCACCCGGCGCGCGTAACAACGACCTTTCGTCGCTTGTCATCGCCACTGCCGCCACCCGTATCGTCAAATGTCTGCGCGCCTCCCCCTGGGAGGTTTTTTTGTGCCCGCAGCACAGCGCGCGGCTGGCCATCCACTATCATCCGCGCAAGCCAAGAAAGAAATAACGCGCACGCAAAGACCACCATCGCTCACCGGCGGCGGCAGGGTGTGAACGCGCACACCTGCATCCACTCACCGCCACATAAAAACCAACCGCGTTCACGCACAGATCAAGGGGACACTCGCATGGGGAAGAAATCGAAAGTTGCCGCTTACAAGGCCAACCGCGCGCCGGAAACAGGGCGCGTGCATAACCTGCCCAATGCAGGCTGGGACCCGCTCAACGCCGGCGTGAGCGAGCGCCGCGACCAGAGCTACGTCAAGAACGTGCGCCCGCGCTCGGAAGGGCAAAAGCGCCTGATGGAGGCCATTTCCAACAACAACCTTGTCATGGCCATCGGCCCTGCGGGCACGGGCAAGACCTATCTGGCCGTCACGGCGGCGGTCGAGGCATTCGAGGCCGGCAAGGTCGACCGCATCATCCTCTCGCGCCCCGCGATCGAGGCTGGGGAGAAGATCGGCTTTCTGCCCGGCGACCTGCAGGACAAAATGGCCCCCTACCTGCGTCCGCTCTACGACGCGCTGAACGACCGCATGGGGCTCAAGCGTCTCAAGCAATGCATCGACAGCGGCGAGATCGAAATCGCCCCTATCGGCTACATGCGCGGGCGCACGCTCAACAACGCCTTCGTGGTGATCGACGAAGCGCAGAACTGCACCTATGGCCAGATCAAGATGATCGTCAGCCGCCTGGGCTGGAATTCGACGATGGTCATCACCGGCGACCCCGACCAGTCCGACCTGCTCGACGGTATCTCGGGGCTGGCGGAAATGTCGCACAAGCTCAAGAGCATTCCCGGCATCGCGGTTGAAAACCTGCGCGAGACAGACATCGTGCGCCATCCGCTGGTCGCCAAAATGCTTGAAGTGATCTGATCAATCGACACAAGACAAAGAAAAAGGCCGGTCGCAGTGACCGGCCTTTTTTTATTCTTCGTCCACAGCGTCAGGGTTGGCCCCGATGATGTCGCCCCATGACAGGGGCTGGTCAGGCATTTTCTTGTCGGCGGGCGGTTGCGCGTGCTGTTGCTGCGGCGGGGTTGCAGGCACGGCGGGCAGATCCCACGGCATGGGTGCGGCAGGCGCATCTTCGGCCACACCAACATCATCGGCGGGGGAGAAGCCTGCAAACGGCGCAAACGCGTCTTCGTCTTCTTCGTCGTCTTGCGGTGCGGCCTCCGCCGGTGTTGCGGGCTTTGCGCCTTCGACCGGCGGCATGCCGATGACGTCGGACCAGTTGATCGGGCCCGGCAGCGGGCTGAGCGCACCGCGCGCGGCCTCGCGCTCGGCCTTGCCGCTGTCCATGCCGGCCATGTCGCCGATGATCGCATCCCAGCTGATGCCGCCTGCGGCGAGAGCGTCGTCGTCCTGCACCGCGGGGCGGTCGGTCAGGGGCGTTGCAGAGCTTTGCTCGCCGCCGATGACTTCCATCCAGTTGAGCGGCCCGCCCGGCAGGCGCTCGGCCACGGCTTTGGCTGCGGTGGCTTCGGCCGCGCTCAGGGCCTGCATCATGCGTTCGTTGCCGCCGCCACCGCTGTCGGCCTGCGCCGCATCGGCGGGGCTGATGGTGTCGTTGACCGCGGCGATATTGGCGACGGCGGTGATGCCGCTAATCTTGTAATCCTCAACCCCTGCCTTCTTGGCGGTCATGAAACCTTCGGCCAGCGCATCAATCTCGCGGCTGTGCGGCGTGGCCAGCTGGGCAGGGTTCCAGTTCGGGTTGCGCAGGCGGCGCAGCACGCTGTCGACGTTGCGCAGGCTGTCAAGCGCCTCTTCCGACGGCGGCGGGATCGGCAGGAAGCGATGCACGCGCATCGCCTTGGCGTGGCCGATGTCGGAGTTATAGACCTGTATTTCCGCGACCTCGCTGCCAAAGGCGCAGATGGCGCGGCCTTCGTTAAAGCCTTTGAGGCCTTCATAAGACGCGCGGTCGCGCACCTGCACGCTGGCGTTCTGGCTGTCGCTATAGCCCTTGCCGCCGCCCGAGCGCGCGTAGCCCGAGACCTCGGTCACCATCGCCTTACCCACGGTCTTCTCGAAAAATTCCTTGGTCTGGGTCGGATCTTCGAGCTTGCCGAACAGCTTGATGTTGCAGTTCGCGGTGATGGAGCGCGCTTCTTCCTTCACGCGTTTTTCAAGCGCGGGCAAATCCTGACCGGCGAAGACAAGGCTGAAGCCAAGCGAGCGGGCCTGCGCCGCCATGACGGCCATACCTTGCGAGGTATAGTAGCCGACCTCGTCAAAGATGGCGATGAAGGGGGTCGACGATGTCGTCGGCTTGTTTTCGATGGCGGTTGCGGTATCGCCCTCGACCGCGTTGCCAAGCGTCGCACCCATCATGCCCTTGAGCGTGGAGGCGATGATCTTACCGAGGTTGGCGGTCTCGTCACTTGATTTTTCAAGCGCGGGGATCAGGACAATCAGGATGCGGCGGTTCAGCACCACGTCGAGCATGTCGATGTCCGCCGCCTGCGTGTCGAAGATGAAGCCATAGTCGTCGCCCAGCGACTGCATGGAGCGCGTGAACTGCATCGACAGATAGCCGTGCTGCTGGTTGGGCGTCGTGGTGTCGGGCATCGAGCCGTCGGGCTGCTGCTTGGTGTTGCCGTCGTCGTCGAACATGCGGTCGTCATAGCCGGGCAGCTCGGCCAGATAGGCTTTGACCTGCGCGCGCAGGGGTTCGGGCACAGCACCATCGCGCGACAGCTTGATGATCGCCTTGAAGGTCAGGAACTGACGGATGACGCCGATCGACAGCGGGATGTTCTGGTTCTCGCGCTTCCACACCAGGCAGGGCATCAGTGCCGACACCAGCGCGACCGCACGTTCTTTCCACATCGCGTTGTCGCCTTCGGCATCGGGCATCAGGCTGACCAGCATGTTGGTCAGATACGATGCCGAACCGGACGAGAACGGGTTGAGCGTGTTGGACGCGACCTTGCCAGTGGCGTTGCCGGTCATATAGTTCATGATCAGCACGTCGTCGTCGCGGCCGAAGCGGCGCGCCATCGCCGAAATGGTCGACCACAGGTCGGTGTCGGCCTTACCGTCAATATAAATAAAGCCCGACGACCATGTCAGGGCGTTGCAGGCATAGGATTTCAGGCCGAAGGTCTTACCCGCACCGGTCGTACCAAGATAGAGACAGTGTGTCCGCGCGTCGGAGTTGGTGAACCAGATTTCTTCGCCGCTTTCCTTGTCGTTGCCAAGGTAGAGAATGCCGTCGGCCATGCCGTTCTTGCCGTCGGGGCGCTTGAAGTTCGGATCGATGCGGCGCGCGGATTTGGGCAGCTTGAACGGCAGCTTCACCGGGCGCTTGCACAGCCACCAGAAATAAAGAAGGCACAGCGCAAAGATCAGGTCGGAAAACGGCGCGAGCATTTTCTCGCCCCAGATGGCATAGGCCGCGATCGCATAGACGACGGCGGCGGTCGATGGCTGCAACAGACTGTCGCGCATACGCACAGTCCACGGGCGCGCGTCCCGCAGAATATCCGTATGCTTCATCTGATACTTGTTGCTTAACGCCACGTGGCAGGCCTTTTCCCAGCTATCTCTTTATTATTGTCCGAACAATTGATCCGCGGGCACCGCGATACCGTCGGCCGGCGCGCTTTTTTGCGCGGGCGCTTGCGTTTGTACCGGCGGGCGCATGCCGTCCATCGACGGGTCGATGCCGTGTTTCTTGAGGAAGAATTGCGCCGCGATAAACGCGATCATGAACAGGAACAGGAACCACAAAATCACCTTGCCGAAGGCGATCAGCAAACGCAGCAGCAACGGGCGGTTTGCCTGACGCACGCCGCGCTGGCCGTCAAGCAGGCGGTTGCTGACGGTGATAAAGGCGCGCTCTGCCGCCTTGGCGTTGTCAAAACGCGCGATTTCATCCGCACCGCCGGACTTGTCGGCCATCAGGCGGTAAAACGTCTTGCTGCCTTCGGTCACGGGGGCGATCGACAGCGCCGCGTTGGCCAACTCTGCCAGCGGCGCGCGCCACAGGCGCGGCGCGGCACCCGTCACGCGCACGACCAGTGCATTGTCGGTAATTTCGGCACGGACGCAGGAGCGGCAAAACAGCATGACGGTCTAGCCTTTCTTCTTTTTCTTGGGTTTATAGGTCTGCGGATGGCGCGCGTTGGCGTCGCGTTCGGGGATGGAGCGCCCGATCCCGCTCTTCATATAGGCTTCGTAACCGCGGATGACGTCGTCAAAGCGCGGCGTGGGGATCTTCTGCCCTGCGATCAGCTCGTTGGTGAAATGCACCATCGCGCCCGCAGCCTCGGCCATATAGGACTTGCGGCCCAGGTTGTTGAGCGGATACCACAGCGCGCGGTCATGTCCGCGCAACCAGACGAATTCCGACGGTGCCAGAACCCCGCCTTCCTGACGCGCGCGTTGCAGGCAGCGCAGCATGGCGGTGGTGACGTAGGCGTGCTGGTTGGCCGCCGCTTCCATCGGGCCGCTCATCTTGGGATCGTTGATGATCTTTTTAATCTTCGCCCTCGTCGCCGGTTTGATCTTGAGGCCTTTTTCCGCCGACCATGACACGGCAAGCTCCGCCAGCAACGCGTCGCAATCCTTGCGCTTGCGCACAGCCTTCAGGCAGAAGGCGGCATAAAGCCCCTGCATATGCGGCGGCAGTTTTTTGGGCCCTTCCCAACGCTTGCCAAGCTGTTGCGCCAGCGCGCCCCAGGCGCGGTTGACGTCAAGCTGGCCGCCGCTGTAGCCGACCTCGTTATAGGCCAGCCATTCCTCGGGGCTCAGCGCTTCGGCAAACAGCGGCAATTGCGCGGGCACGGCCGCACCCGGTGCGCGAAACGGCAGGTCACGCGGATCGAATTTCAAAAACGGCGTGATGGTGGGGAACGAGCGCGCCTGTTCGTGCATCAGACCTTCAAGCCCCATGCGGCGGCGATAGCCCGTGCCGGGCCCCTTGAAGATGACGTAAAGCGTCATGACGCCAAGCAGGCCCACGAACAGCAGGCGCAACGGATTGACCGCGGCCGCCGTAATGCTTTTGATCATGCGGCCATCAAGCACGCGCACGTTGGTATCGCGCACGCTTTCATACCAGTTGCCCAGCGTATAGCCGCCAACTGCGGCCTTGTCGCCGTGCAAAAGCATGCCGATCTGCAACTCGCCCATGCGGATGAAGCGCAGCGCCTCGAGCAGCTGGATGCGAAACACCTTCCAGATCACGAAGGCAATGCCCACGACCAGAAACACGACGATAAACGTCATGATGAATTCTTCGTGCGGACTTTTTTGCTGTTGCGACACGCGCCTATCTTCCCCCGTAACGCCGCCCCGCCACCGTTACGGTCATGTGGGGCAGACGCCAATCATTCAAGTCTAGCATAAAGAGCCGGCGAAACCGAAGACCTTGCGTCGCTTTTTTAACTATTTCGGCTTTGATTTTGTTCATAAAAGCGGCAAGTGCCCCCTGCCCGCACCCCGCTGGCCCGCCTGCTTTGACAGATAGTGCGCCCCCACGGCCACGGCCAGCGCCGACCAATGCCCGCCAGGGCCCAAAAAGCCCCTTGATTCACAGGCCCGCGCGCCGTTATTCTGGCGCCACTTCGATGCCGGCGTAGCACAGCGGTAGTGCAGCGGTTTTGTAAACCGAAGGTCGGGAGTTCAATCCTCTCCGCCGGCACCATTATCAATAAAAATCAATTACTTAGCTTCATCCCTGCTATTCCTGCAGGGCTGGTGCAGTGGCGGCAGGGGCAAGCGCTCCGGCAGTCTGGCGCCGCTTGCATGCGGCAAGCAGGCTGTCGGCAGGCTTCAGCGCCGCCGTTTCCACCCCGTTCAGCTCAAGCAAAGTGGCAAAAATATTATCATGGCTGAAAGGCAGCGCGCCTTGCGCGGCCAGACAATCCTGCGACACGTCCTGTGCCTGGCGCATACCCTGCGACAGCCAGAGCATGGCGGGAATATGTGTTTGCTCCGACGGTGCCAGGATATAAGGCGCGCCATGCAGATACATACCCTTTTCACCCAGTGACTCTCCGTGGTCTGACGCATAAAGGACCGCCGCCGCAGGTTCTTGCGCCAGCGCGCCGATCACCGCATCAAGCACATGGTCGGTATAAAGAATGCTGTTGTCATAGGCATTGACGATTTGCGCGCGCGTGCATTTGCCAAGATCGGCCTGACGGCAGACAGGCTGGAACTGCGCAAAACTGTCAGGCGCGCGCTTGTGATACAGCGGCCCGTGGCTACCCTTTTGATGCAAGACGATAAAAAGATCGCCCTTGCGCGCAAGTGCGGCGCGCAGTGCCGCAACCAGCGCCTCGTCATAGCATTCGCCCTTGCGGCAGTATTGCGGATAGGTTTTAGCCAGTGCATCTTCGCGGATGATTTCAATACCGTCGCATACCCCTTTGCAGCCCGAGTTGTTATCCACCCACACCGCCGGCACGCCCGCATTGGCGACAAGGCTGAGCAGGTTGTCGCTACCGTCAAAACGCGCAAGCGTGAAATCCTTGCGGCCAAGGCTTGAAAACATGCAGGGCACCGAAAAGGCGGTATGCGTGCCGCATGCCGTGAACTGTTCGAAATAAACAATTTCACTGCGCGCCTGCAGCCGCGGATTTGTCACCCTGTGATACCCGCCAAGGGAAAAATTGGCGGCGCGCGCGGTCTCGCCCACCACAAAGACGACGACACGGCGTGCCTCGCCCTGCGTGCGTGCTGCCCGCCGTGATGGCGTGGCAAGGCGGGGGGATGTCTGTTGGCGCGGCAACACATCGGTGCGCGCATATTTGATGCTGGCCGCAAGGGCGTTATAGGGCGTGATCATATGCCTCACCTCGCGGTGATTGCGGTAAAAAGGTGCGAGTTGTTGCATGCCGCCCCACAAAACCGCCAGCGCAACCAGAGCGGCCAGCAACGGCAGGCGCGCGTATTGCACCGCCGCCGCCACACCACGCGCCGGATAAATGACCTCCGCCCGCCACAGCAGCACAAGCGGCAGTACGAAAACACCCGCCATCCATAGCGCAAAGGACAACCCCATCAGGTCCGCGACCTCCGCCCGGTCGGTCTGGGCCGCATTGCGGATCATGTTGCTATCGATGAAAACACCATACTTGCTGATAAAATACGAGACCGATGCGGCAATCAGCAGCAAAAGCGCGATGACCGGCTTTTGCACCCGTGGCAACGCCACCAGACCCAGCATGCAGACATAGGCAGCAAACACAATGGCAGCACAGCGCAACGTCAACGCAAAGCCTTGTTGCGCCATCGTGAACGACCACAACGGCACATTGCAGACAATGGCCAGAAACGCCGCCGTCACAACAGACAACGTTTGCGCGCGCAGGGCGATTTTAAATGTCATGACGAATGTTCTTTAATGAAAAATGACGGATTGAAAACAGCACGTGTGGCAAAAGCGAGAAGACGAGCAACGCCAGGCCAAGCGTCGTCAGTTCGTGCGAAAGAAAATGCGCGCCGCGCAGGATTTGCGCCGCACTCAGCGCCATCCCGACCGGCAACAGCGCAAGCAACGCCATGTAAAAGCTGCGCGGCCCTGAGGTCAGAAGAAACGCCAGACCCAGCCACACATAACCTCAAGTCGAATGCCCCGCCGGAAAGCAGTGTCCTTTGCCAAAGCGCGCGACATTAAAAAGATCGCCATAGCCCAGCGGGTTTTTCGTGCCGCCAAACATGGTAAGATCCCACGGGCAGGCCAGCGTGGTCTGCGACTTCAGCGCCGCCACCCCGCCGATGAATACCGCCGCGCAAACGGCAAAGAGGCGCAATGGCGCGCGCCACGGCGCAAGCCAGCGGCGCGGGCTGAACGCATCGACCGCCAGCACCACCGCCAGCCCCGCCAGCAAGGCGGTGGCCAGCGTGCGCAGGCCTTCATGCATCACGTCTTTAAGGAAGACAGCGTTGCGCGGAAACCCGCCGAAATGGTTATAAACGGCACTGGCGATATAAATGTCCGCACCGCTGGCATGGCTGAGATACCCCGCCACCACGCACGCCATCGCCGTTGCATACATCGTCGGCGGTCTCATGCGTATAGCTCCACCACCCAGAATGCCGCCAGCGGAACAAACGACAGCGCCACAGCCGCAGAGCCGATATCCTTGACCAGTGCCGATTGCGGATGCCGCTCCAGGCTGATGCGGTCGACCAGCTTTTCAAGCGCGGTATTCAGCGCCTCGACCAGCAGGATCAGGCTCATCAACCCGATCTCGACCGCAAGCGCAGGTATTGTCATGCCACGCACAAGGCTCAGGCCTAACAGCACCGCGAACAATGCCAGTTCCTGCCGGAATGCGCATTCATAGGCGCAGAGCCAGCGCAAGCCGGTGCCACTGTAACCCGCCGCGCGCACCACGCGCGCAAAGTCAAAAATATTCTTGCCGGTCATGACCTGACGCGTCCTTGTCAGTTAAATTCAGGCTTGCGCCCCTTGGCAAGGCCTTCCTGCACCAACTTCATCGCTTCGGCGATCTCGCGCTGGCGTCCGGCATCGGCGACGGCGCGGCCTTCGCGCGCGGGGGCCATTTGGGCACGGGCAAGAACCGCGCGCGCCTCGTCATAGCGTTTTTGCTTGAGCAGAAAATCGCCGTAGAAGTAATTGGGATCGATGCCGTCGGGATTGATCGCAAGCGCGGCCTTAAGATGCTGTTCGGCTTTTTTGCTGTCGCCAAAACCGATCGGCCAGCCCGGTACCTGATAATAGAGCGAACCAAGCGAGGTATGCGCAGACCCGTCAAGCGCCAGCGGGTCGATGGCCAGCGCCCCTTCCAGCAACGCCTTGGCGTGCTTGACCTTGGGCAGGGCTGAAATACCCTTGATGACACCCGCCTGCGTGGACAGGATGATCGCGTCCCATATTTTCGGCTCCGCACGTGCGGGATACTGTGCGGCCAGATCGGCGGCTTCTTTTTCAAGCGTATCGAGCGTTGCAAGCTTGCTGTTATCACTGGCGGCACCGTATTTGACATCGGCCCAGGCGGTTTGCAGATAGGCGATTTTATCCATCACCGGGTCTGCCTGCACCTCGCTTGTGGCCATGCTCTCGCCCGCAGCGGCTGTCGCGGGGGCAATGCCGACTTGCGCACCGGCGGGATGGGCGACGGCAAGCGTTAAAAGAATAACGGTCGTCAAAGGAAGTGTGTTCATCATCATGTCTCCTGTCAGAAAGGGTTTATCTGTTGGCGCTGGCGAGAATGTCTTCGCCGATGTCGCGGTTCTTGCGCAGGGCGCGGTCGATCAGCGAGGGGAAAAGACTGTTGAGAATGGCAAAAAACCGCTCCGGCCAGCCGATGCGCACGTCGCGCGCATCATCGACGATGGCGCGCAGAATGCGCCGCGCGATGTCTTCCGGCGCATCGTGGGCAACGCGCGTGCGGGCATTCAGCTCGGCCTTCAGGCCCTTGTTGGCGCCGGTATCAACCGCGCGCGGGGTGACGTGGGTGACGACGATGCCACTGCCCTGCACCTCGCGCCGCAGGGAATCGGCAAAGGCCTTGAGCCCCGCCTTGGCAGCGACATAACAGGTCAGATGCGGCAGCGGGATCAGCGCCGTCATCGACCCGACCGTGACGATCTGGCCGTGGTGGCGCGCACGCATGGCAGGCAAAACCGCCTGGGTCAGCCGGATAGGGGCAACCAGATTGAGGGCGATGATTTCCTCGCAGTCCTGCTCCTCGCACCGCGCAAAGGCGTTATAGCCGGCAAGGTTGATAAGGATATCGGGCGTTTTCGCCGCCAGATCTGCGCAGACACGGTCAAGTTCGCTGCTGAGACTGCCGCCGGGCGGGCGCAAATAAATACTGACGTGCGCGCCCGCTTTTTGCAGCAGGGCGACGAGCGGGCGGCCAATGCCGCCCGTCCCGCCGGTGATAAAGACGCTTTTACCTTTAAGCTGCATGGCGCTGGCTCCGCTCCATCGGGATGGCGCGCAGGACATTGGCGAACAGACGGAAAGTGTTGTTCGCCACTTCGATGATCGCCGCCTGATCGGCCGGATCCTCGATGCGGTTGACCAGCTTCTCGTAAAAGCTGAGATGTTCGATATCAAGCGCGCCATGCGAATAAAGGTAGCTAAACGCACTCTTGGGCAGGCCCAGCCCCGTCATGATCGCATCGGCCCCCTGATTGGCGATTTGCGTCGAGGTGCTTTCCAGCATGAAAACCATGCCGAGAAAGCCGACGGGATTTTTGCGCGCGATATAGTCGTAGTTATAGGCGACCAGCACCTGTGTTTCGAGATTGGGGGTAGAGGCGCGCGCGGCTTCCTTGTCGCCACCGGCGGCAGCGATGTCGTTGAGGATCCACTCCTCGTGGCCTTTTTCTTCCTCGATATACTCGGCGATGGCGTCGTGCAGGAATTTTTTGCTTTCAGGCAGGTTGACGCCCATTGCCATCATAAAGCGCACCGTATGGCGCACATGGTGATAGGCTTCGGTCAGATAGGCGATGTAGGTCTCACGGCTGATCTCGCCCTTAAGGCCGTTGACCAGCTGCGGCACGCTATAAAGCTCCTGACGTGCGGCGGCGGTCTGCTGTTGCAGTTTTTCGTAGAAGGACATGGTTTTCTCCTGTGTGTAAGCGGCAAGGATTTTTTCGCGTCGCGGGCGGCCGTTGCCGGTCAGCAGTCCGTTGTCGGGGGTAAAGGGTGGCACAAGGCGCACGTTGCCGATGCGAGCATAGGCAGGCAGTTGCGCGTTGCAGCGCGCGACGGCGGCAGTGACATCTGCATCCGCGCGCATGGGCACGATCAGCGCGCTGATATGTGGCTGGCCGTCGCCATAGGTGATGGCCTGCGCGATTTCCGGCTGGGCAAGCAGCAGGCTTTCCAGCCACTCCGGCGAGACGTTGCGCGCAAAACTCGTGATGATGAGGTTTTTCTTGCGACCTTCGAGGAACAGGCGCCCCTGTGCGTCGATGCGCGCCAGATCACCCGTATGCAGCCATGCCGGCGCGGGCCCTGCATCGCCAAGGTAGCCCAGAAAGCCGGTGTTCCTGACCACCAGCTCGCCGTCTTGCACGCTGGCCTGAATATGCGGCAACAGCTTTCCGGCAGAGCCGGCCAGATTGTCATCGGGCGTGTTAAGGCTGACGACCGAAGCGCATTCGCTCAGCCCGTAACCTTCATAGACCGCAAGGCCAAGCGCCGTCGCCTGTTGTAGCAAGGCTGGTGCCACGCGCGCACCACCGACAGCGGCAAAGCGCAGGCTGGCCGGACGCCGCCCCGTTTGCGCGACAGCGCCCAGCAACCCGCGCAGCAGCTCGGGCACCAGAATGATGCTGCTCGCCTGCTGGTCTTCGATACAGCGGAGCATTTGCGCAAAATCGGGCGCAAATGGATTGCCCATGCCGCGCGCCTGCGCGTCGGGCAGGATCACGGTCGCCCCCATCGCAAGCGCGGTATAAACGCCCGCGATGTTTTCAAGCAGGATAGCCAGCGGCAAAAGACACAGATGACGCCCCGCAAGCGCGCTGCCCAGACGCTCGCCGATGCCAAGCACGACGGACAGCATGCCGTCTTGCGACAGGCACACCCCTTTGGGCGCGCCGGTCGACCCGGATGTAAAGGTGATCTTGGCGCTGCCATAGGGAATGGCAGGCGGGTCGGCGCTAAAGGCCGGAATCAGGTTGTTGTTCTCGGCGATATGGCTGATACCGGCAGCATCCATGACATGGCGGCGCTGCTCATCGCTGAAGAACGGCGGCAACGGCACGCAGGGAATATCAAGGCACAACGCTGCAAGATCCCACAGCACCCACTTGATGCTGTTGTCGCCGCCGATGGCCAGGCGCGTGCATCCGGCCAGTTGCAGGCGGCGCATATATTTGCGCACCTCGCCGTCGAGATCGGCATAACTCAGATGCTGTGTGCCGTTGCTCAGCGCGGTGTGCGCGCCATTACGGCGGGCGGCCTGTTCGATGATAAATTGCATTTTCATTGCAGTGGCCCTTATATGCGGTGCAGGCGCGGCAGCAACGTCACGCCGTTTTCCTGATAAAGCGCGCCCAGTTGGCGGTTGAGCTGCTGCATGCTGGCCTCAAGCGATCCGGCCAGCACCTTGGGCTGGGTGGCGTAATAGCTGCCCCAGTTGTTTTGCGACGCGCCCAGCAGTGCGCGGTTAGCATCGCACAACACATGCGGCTGCAGGCCCAGCAGGCGAAAGCGCTTGCGCAGTTGTTCCGTCCCCGTCACGGTCGCATAGCGCACCCCGCGGTTGAGCAGATAGGAAGCGATGGCGCCAAACAGAAAGATCGACGCACCCTTGCCGGCGGAGGCCAGATTGCCGATTTCGACAATCTCGCCGCGTGCAATGGGGCCCGCGCCATATAGCGGCGACAGCACGTTTTCGATGGGCTGGCGGGTATATTGCTCAAGAAACAGCGGCGCTTCGCTGGCCAGGCGAAACCCCACCGCCGCCAGAATATCGCCCTGCGCGTTGCGCACGCTCATCAATGTCGGATAGGTCACGCGGATATCGGCGTCATAGTGGGTGCGATAGACATCGCGGATGAAGTCCTCGACGCGCGTACGCTCGGGCATGAAACAGCGCGTGATGTCGATGACAGTGGGGGTCAGCGCCGTCAGACGGCGGATACGCGCCGTGTCAAACAGCAATTTGGCATTCTGGTCGTTATTGCTAAAGCGCAGCGTAAACATGGTTTTCTTCCCAAGGCACAACCCGCACCGGGAGGAACGGTGCGGGCCGCAAGGGCCTTTCATGTTTACAGTCTCTCAGGCCAAGCTGAAGCCCACCTGAAGGCGTAAAAGAAAAAGCGCAAAACTCAGCGTTTGGGAAAACTTACCGTGAAAACAGTACCTTGGGGCGCATTTTCGGCAATGTCGATGCGTGCGCCGTGACCGTCGGCCACCCATTTTGCCATCGCCAGACCAAGGCCTGTGCCCGCAGTGCGCGACTTTTCGACTCGATAAAACCGCTCGAACACCTTGGCGCGGTGCGCCGGCGCGATGCCCGGGCCGTTGTCGCTGACCGCCAGCACGACCTTGCCGGCGTCGCTTGACAGGCGCACGCCAACGCGGCCACGCGCGGGGGAGAACTTGATGGCATTCTGCACGATGTTGCGCATCAGCACCGCCAGCGCATCGGCATTGGCCGTGCTGTGAATGCTGGCGGGGGTGTCGACCTCGAGCGTGACGCCCCTGCCCTGCGCTTCGGGTTGCAATTCACCACATTCCTTGCGCAGCACTTCGCAAAAATCGACATTTTGCGCCTTGCCCGTTTCGTTTTGCAGACGCGCGAAGGCCAGCAGGCTCGATGTCAGCGCCGCCGCACGGTCAACACCTTGCAGCAGGTGGTCGAGTTGCTCGCGCGCGGCAGGCGGCAGGTCTTGCGTGCGGGCGATGACCTGTGCCTGCGTCTTGATCGCAGCCAGCGGCGTGCGCAATTCGTGCGCGGCGTTGTCGGTGAACTGGCGCTCGCGCGCAAAGCTTTCCGACAGGCGCGCCAGCAGGCGGTTAAGCGCATCAAGCAGCCCTGCGATCTCAACCGGAATGTTGCCGTGAATGGGCGAGAGGTCATCGGCGACACGGCGGTCCACCTGATCGGACAGGCTGGTCAGCCGCGCAAGGCCGCGTGTGGTGGCGCGCCAGATGATCGCAAACGCAACCGCCGCGAACAGCAGCGCCGGAACGAAGATGCTCAGGATCAGCTGAAAAGCCAGCTCGTGACGGATGGCATAGCGTTCGGCCATGATGACATGGCGCTTGTTTTCGCTGTCATAGACCGACAAAAAGCGCCACGGCTTGCCATTGACGGTATGGTCGCTGAAACCGGCCTGCAGGTTTGCGGGCGGTTGCGGCGCGGCTTGCGAGCTGACCAGCTGACGGCCATCGTCGGTCACGATGCGGTAGGTGATCTTGCGCTCGTACTTATAGGCGGGGAAATCGTCAAACGTGGCGGCGGGTGTTTCGCTCAGATCATCGCCGGTCTTTTCGGCGATCAGGCGCGCGTATTGGGCCAGTGTTGAATCATAGACCTCGGCCACTTCGTGATAAATCGCGGCCAGCGCCGCCAGCAAGGTCAGAATGCCCGCCACCAGCAACGGCAACAGCATGGCACGCAGAATATCAAGGCGCAGCGAATTGGAGATCATTTGCGGATGACATACCCTATGTTGCGAACGGTTGCGATCAGGTCCTTGCCAAGCTTGCGGCGCAGGGCCGAGATATAAACCTCGATCGTGTTGCTGCCGATGTCGTCATTGCTCCAGTCATAGATATGCTGTTCGATCTGCTGCTTGCTCAGCACGTTGCCAAGATTGTGCAACAGGTAGGACAGCACCGCCAGCTCGCGCGCGGACATCTGCACGGGCATGCCGTCTTTGGTGACGCTTTGCGCCACCGGATCATAGACGATGCCGTGATATTCAATGACAGGCTTGGCGCGGCCATGCGCGCGGCGCAGCAACGCGCCACAGCGCGCCAGCAGTTCATCAAGGTCAAACGGCTTGACCAGATAATCGTCGGCGCCTGCATTCAATCCTTCTACGCGGTGATAAGTCGCGTCGCGCGCGGTCAGGAACAGGCAGGGAATGTCGTTATCGCCCTTGCGCAGGCGCGCCAGCCATTCAAGCCCCGACTGGCCCGGCAGGTTGATGTCAAGCACCAGCAGGTCGTAGCCGTGCGTTGCCATCGCCTCCTGCGCGTCCTCGGCGGAGGTGACCCAGTCGGCGGCATAAACGGTTTGCAGGCCACGCGCGGTGGCGCGGCCCAGCAAGTCATCGTCTTCGACCAACAATATACGCATTCATACGGCTCTTTTGACCAACGGCGTAAACAGATGTGCCATTATAATAACAGCCCTCACCCGCTGGCCATAGTCCTCACAAGCGCAACAGCGGGGACCGCACACCAGCCATCGAGCCAAAGCAGCAGCGTATAGAGGGCGGGACACGCAACAGCGATCAGCGCATAAAACACCGCATAGCGGCGCAGGTCGTTATAGAATGAGCGCATCGTCTTTCAAACCTTCGTGTGGAGTTGACATGACCCCAGCATCGCGCCCCAAGCTGAAGCCAGCCTGAACAGGCAGGCTTTTGAAAACAAACACTTGCCGATAGCCTGGCTATGCTCTTAATAGATAATTAACTTATTGATTAAAAAGGATAATTTATTGACGACAAGCCCGACTGATGCTATCATTCATATGAAAAATATCATAAGGATCCCGATGCAAAAGGCATTTGCCGCCGCCGCACGCGCCAAGACCACGGCCAAACCATCGCCCCTCAGGCAGATCGCCCGTGGTGCCGCCGCTGTTTTGCTGGCGGGCACGGCGCTGTCGACCATCCTGCAATTCGCACCCGGGCTGGTCGCCACGCCGACGGGCGACTATCTGGCCACCAAGGGTTATTCATCAAGCCTGCGCGACCAGTTCGCCGCCAGCAACAGCTATATCTATGACCGCGGCAATCCGCTGGTGCCCTTCCACATGGCGGGCCATGCCGTGCGCCGCCTGTGGACCAGCGATGAAAGCCTGCTGGCAAAAACATTTGGCGCGCCGTTTTTGTTGCATGACGGGTTCAGTGACGGGCTTGGCCTGTTGCGCAGCGACAGCAAGCTCGCCGCCTATTCCTACAGCACCTATCAAGACGACCCGCAAGCGCGCAGTGTCATGGTCTGGCCGTCAGACGACACGCTGACCACCGCGCAATGGCTGCATGAAATGACGGGGCTTAAGGTCGCGAAGCTCGACTTTCGCCGTCACAGCGAAGCGGATATGCAGCGCATTCTGATCGAAACCGGCCTGCTTCATGAATTGCGCCACGGCGACCAGAGCAAGAGCGACACCCAGACGCTCAAGGAAAGCGACGCCGATGCCTTCTCGTTGCATGCGGCGGCGGCAGGCGGCGCCGCGCCCTCGCTGGTTGGTGAAGCGCGGATTTTCCTGATGGCGGCGCGCACCGTATCTGCGGTACTCAGTGGCGACAGCGGCCATGCCACGGCACTGGCCCTGCGCCGGGGCATGGAAAACGACTTCACGCGCACGGACGCACTGCATGCGTTTTCGTTGCAGCACCGCGCTTATGAAGACGGTTCGGCCTTTACCAGCGCGCACAACATGTTGCGCGGCGTGGTATTTGACTCCGACATCATTCCCGCAAGCATGGACAGATACAGCGCCTATTATCATGCGGCCTCCGCGCTGCTCGATGCCGGCATCGCCCAGCGCGACAATGAAAACGACGCCATCGCGCTCTATGTGCAGGCGATGGACTACCTTGATGCCATTTCAGGCGGCACACTTATCGACCGCAGCGTCGATCACCGCAACATCGACGTCAGCAGCTATCGCGCGCGCGCCGAAGCCGGCATGCCCGATGTACAGGATACGCCCCCACCCCGCCGCGCCCCTGCACAATCTGCCGCGCCCAAACCTGTCGCCTAAATCCATTTTAAAAAAACACTGTATTATCATATAGATATAATATATCTACGGCTGGAATGGCGCTTGCATAGCTGTTTACACCACAGCATGGCGGCATTTTGGGATATAATTGAATCATGACGAGTGTTTTTAACGGATCATCGCAACAAAGCGGCCTGCTAGGCCTGCTCAAGAGTGCAGCACAGCGCAAGGGTGCCAGCCAGCAGGCGGGGAGCGCCGTGTTGGCCATGATCGAAAAAACAGATCCGCAAAAAGCAAAGCAGCTAAAAGAACAGCAGGAAAAATCCGGATCCGTCCTGCAACAGCTCCAATCCATGAAAAGCGACCAGAACGCCGCGCGCAAGGAAGCCGCGCGACAGAAGGTCGAACAGCTGAAAAAGCAAATTCAGGCCCTGCGTATGCTGGCGGCGGGCGACCCCAAGGCTGCCGCACGCCGCGCAGCACAGCTGTCGCGTGAACTCGCCTCGGCGACCAAGGAATATGCAAGCGCTGGCGGCAGCACTGCCGATCTGGGCAGCACCACGGCAACGGCAGCGCCGCAAACAGCCCCCGCTGGCGAGACTGCGGGCGCACAAACAGCCGCCGCGCAAAACAGCGCCACAGCAACACCGGCCACGACACCACAAGCCCCCGCCCCCGACAGCACGGCGGAGGCGCAAGACGGCACAGGCACACCAGCACAAGACAGCGCGGCTGCATCCGGTGACGATGCGCAAAGCGATACGCCAGATGCGCAGACCTCGGTCCGTGACAGCGTCAACGAGAAAATGGCCGAGGCCAACAAACGTCAGGCAACGCGCGAAGCCGACACTCTGTTTTCAAACGACGTGCGCAAGCTGCTCAACGACCTCAAGCAGATCATCAAATCCGCACAGCAGAAAATGCGCGACGGCGGCGAAAGCGGCGAAACGCAAGACACCCGCGATGCGCAAAAAGCCCTGCGCGAGGTTGAAAAGTCGCTCGCCGATATCACGGGCGGCGGTAATGCAGGCGTTTTTAGCGCCATCAACATCACGATCTAAATATCGTCAGTGCGGCTGTCATAGGCCGCCTTGGATCGCTGGATGGCGTCGTAATTGTCGCGCGCCCATTCGGTCAGCCCCTTCACCGGTTCCAGCAACATGCGGCCTGTTTGCGTCAGGTCATAGTAAACGCTTGGCGGTACCGTCGGCTTGACCGTGCGCGTGACCAGCCCGCAACGCTCGAGTTCGCGCAAGGTGCGCGTTAGCATACGTTGCGAAATACCTTCGATGCTGTGATGCAGCTCGCTAAAGCGCCGCGTGCCGCCCGCAAGGATGCCGATCAGCAACAGGCTCCATTTATCGCCGACAAGGCCGAGGATCTCGCGGATCGGGCGGCAGCCTTCCTCGGTATGCTGTACGTTATTCTTAAGACGAACATCCATGTAACCACCTGATATTTATGTGCCTTCTTGTTATCCCGCCTGCCGCTTCCTAGCTTGAGCAGGACGAAACCGCCGTTGCGGACAAAAAGTAACATAGTCACCAATATTCATGGAGCAAGAGAGATGACCACCGTTTTGCACATCAAATCCAGCAGCAATCTGACCAGCGCCGCCAGCCGCAGCGTGGGCGATGCAGCCCATGCCCGTCTTGCCGCACAAGGGGCCGCGATCACCGTGCGCGATCTGGCCACCACCCCCGTGCCGCATATCGACCCCGCCTTCCTTGGTGCATTGTTTTCGGGCCAGCCTGATCCGGCGGAACTTGCACTGTCAGATACCTTGCTGGGCGAAGTCATGGATAGCGATGTGCTGCTGATCGAAGCGCCGATGTATAACTTCGGTATTCCCTCCGTACTCAAGGCCTGGATCGACCATGTGGCGCGCGCCGGCAAGGCATTTCGCTACACCGCGGATGGGCCGCAAGGCTTGCTTGACGGCAAGAAAGCCATCCTTGTGCTGTCAAGCGGCGGTATTTACAGCGAAGGCCCCGCACAGGCGCTCGACCATCAGGAAAGCTACCTGCGCGCCATCATGAATTTCTTTGGCATCACCGATGTGCAGACGATCCGCATCGAAGGCATGGCGCTGGGCGCGGACAAGGCTAGCGCCGCACTGAAGCAGGCGCAGGAAAAAGCGGACGCTCTCAGCCTTGCCGCATAACGCTGTCGCCAGCGGCGGCGGCGTTCTAAAGCGCGATCACCCCGTACTTGATCGCCGCAAGACTGAACGCCGCCGCCGCCAGCCACAGAACAACGCCCTGCAACAAGGGGCGCAACCCCACGGCGCGCAATGTCTCGCGCGTCAGACCGGCACCGATCAAAAACAGGCATAGCACCAGCCCCTGCCGCGCCGCTTGCGCAACCAGTTGCCCCGCGCCCGACAGGGCAGGCACCCATGTCACCACCGCCGCCATCGCGACAAACCCAAGAATAAACCACGGATAGCGGCGTTTGGGCGCCTGCTCCGCTTGTGCCGCGCTACTCTGCGTACGCCGGTGCATGTAAAACGAAATTGCGATCACCAGCGGCACGATCC
>JAEXMB010000091.1 GCA_023444705.1 Pseudomonadota bacterium
ATCGAGCCGTCGTGGCCGGTGTTCATGGCCGACAGCAAATCGAACGCCTCGGGGCCGCGCACCTCGCCCACGATGATGCGGTCAGGGCGCATACGCAGGCAGTTTTTGATAAGGTCGCGCATCTTGACTTCGCCGATGCCCTCAAGGTTGGGCGGACGGGTCTCAAGACGCACGACGTGAGGCTGCTGCAGTTGCAATTCGCAGGCGTCCTCGCAGGTGACGATACGCTCGTCAATGCTCATATAGCGCGTCAGGCAGTTAAGCATTGTTGTTTTACCCGAACCGGTACCGCCCGACACCAGAACGTTGGCGCGGCAGGCACCGATGATCTTGATCATCTCGGCACAGGCGGGTGTCATCGCCTTGAACTCGACCAGCTTGTCGAGCGTCAGCTTTTCCTTGGCGAATTTGCGGATGGTCATGCTGCAACCGTCCACCGCCAGCGGCGGAATGATGACGTTGACGCGGCTGCCGTCGGGCAGGCGTGCATCGCAGATAGGCGAGGATTCATCGACGCGGCGGCCGATCACGCCCACGATACGCTGGCAGATGGTCAGCAGGTGCTGGTTGTCGCGGAATTCGATATTGGCGCGCTGGATCTTGCCCTTCAATTCGATATAGATCGTCTTGGGCCCGTTGATCATGATGTCGGCGATGCCGTCCATCTCGAGCAATTCTTCAAGCGGGCCAAAGCCGAGCATATCGTCGGCGGCCTCCTTGGCGATCTGCTGGAGTTCGGCCGGTGTGACGTCAAGGCCGCGGAACTGGCCGATTTCCTGCACGGCAGAGAAAATCTCGTTACGTGCGGCTTCGGCATCCATGCGCGCCAGCGATTTGAGATCGATACCGTCGCGCAGGTCCGTCCAGATGCGCTTGCGCGCGCGCTCCATGCGCGGATTGGTGGCAATACTTTCGCTGGGGGCGGCAACAGCCACTGTTTCCGGCGCCTTGGCGGCGGCGGGCACACTGGCGGGCGGCTTGTCCGCCTTGGGCGCTTCAACAGCGGCGGGCGTCTCCTCCTTGGGCACCGGCGGGGCCGCCGGTTTCAGCGGCGCATCATCACTACGCTTGCCAAACATTGCGCCGCTCCTTTCCTACTTGCGGATGATCTTCTTGAACAGGCCAAGACGTCCTTGCACGCGCGGTTTGTCGTTGCCATCGGCCGCACTGTCGCCCGCCATGCGGCGCGCCAGTGCATCAAGCGTGCGGCGCAGCTCTGCCCCGCCCTTGCCGGCCACGACGGCATGCTGAGCGGCATCGGCTTGGGCAAAAATCTTTGGTTGATATGAAATAGTTGCGGCGGGATCAAGATCAAGAGCGGCGCGGATATCGCGCGCCGGCACATCGTCGCCACCGGCAATTCCCTGCATATTGACCACCAGATCGACATCGGCAGTGCCGCCGCGCAGCAATTTGATTTCCGACAGCAAGGCGCGCGTATTGCGCAAGACCGGCAGCATCGGCGCCGTGACCAGCGTAATATGCCCCGCCAGCGTCAGCAGTCTTTTTTGCACGGCATGCGACGCACCCGATGCGTCAAAAACCGTCAGCGGATAGGTTTGCATCAGGCGTTGCAACAGCTTTTCGACACCTTCGGCATCCGTATGGTCGGCCAAAATGCCGTCGCCGCCGCTGAGCAGGACGCTCAGGTTTTCGTTGGCTTTTTGCAACAAGCGCCGAAGATCATCTTCACCGCCGCTGACACCGATGCGGATCACCTCGTTATAACCACTGCCGCCGTCAAGACCAAAGGCAATGCCAAGCGTGCCGCCACTGCCCGCAGCATCGGTCAGCAAGGTTTTGTGGCCAAGGTCCTCCGACGCGATCACCGCCAGCGATTGCGCCAGTGACGTGACGCCAACCCCGCCCTTGCCGCCGATCAGCACCGCCAGACGGCTGTCGGCAATACCCTTTTTATCCAAAAGCGTCTTGGCAATGACGTCGACCAGATCATCGGCGCTGACAGGCAGCACCAGATAGTCGCGCACGCCCATGCCGATCAGGCTGCGGTACAGGTGGACATCGTTTTTCGGGCCGATCACGACAGCATCGGTACCTTGCGCGCAAACGCCCGCCAGTTCGCCAAGCCGGTCGATGAAGGCATCGCTGATGTCGGCGGTTTCGACGATCACCAGTTCGGGCGAAGCCTGATGGCCATAGGCCGCCACGGCTGTCGCAATATCGCCGTTTTGAATATCGACCTGCACGCGCGCAAAGCGCCAGTCCGCAGCGACATCATGTGCCACGCGCTTGAGGCTTTCGCTTGACGCGAAAATCGCAACCCCCGCCTGCGGCAGCAAAATATTGGTGTGATCGGCCATATTCTAGTTTCCCAAACCACTGGTCGACGCAGGAGGATAGAACAGTTCGTTAGGCTTTCCCGCCTGATATGTCTCGACAACTGCGCCCGCGCGGCGGCTGCTACCCGCACCATTGCCATCGTTACCCATCAGGTCTGCGGGGCGCGCAATCATGCGGCTCAGCATATCCTTGCTCTCGCACGAAACCTGATAATCCTGCATGTCTTCCAGGCTCTCGGCGCCCTGATAGCCCGGCATACGTTTACAATGATCGGGCGGACGCGCACTCAGGGCCGGATAGGAAAACACCGCCTGACCCGCAAGGCGCGCGTCGCTTACCGCGACATAGTCGACTTTCGTGCTCGTCATGCCTTCGCTCTGAAGAGTGGCAAGCACCTTGCGCATGTCGCGCTGTGCATCCTTGCGCGCTTGCGCATCAGTGCCGAGGTAGGACACCGTCACCGTCGCGGGGCCGTGCCCGCGCAGCTCATAGTCACGCGCAATACTGCGCAACTGGCCCGCGCTGACGTCATGCACGGGATAGGTATGGGTGGCGACATCTTCCTGCAACTGGATCTGCCCGGTGCGCAACTGCGACGGCGTCGTCATGTTGCACCCCGCCAGCATCACGGGGATCATCATCAAAAGCGCATAGCGCGTCATGGTGCGGTACATCGTCTTATCCCCCATCAGTCGACCATATAGCCAAAGTTCTGCTGGCCCGATACCGGCGCATCAGCCTTGGCACCATACGTGGCCTTCAGGTTGCGCACGAAATGTTGCGACAATCCGCTTGGCTGTTGCTGCTTGGCTACCGGCACAGGTTGCGGTGCCGCTGCGGGCGGCGCCAGCGCAGCCGCCTGCACGGCAGGAGCGGCATGTGGCTCCATCTGCCCCTGTTTCATCGGCAACGGCTGCGTTTTGATCGGTACAGGCACATGCGCGGGTGCGGCACGGCCCCGCGGCGTGAGCGGCACGTCAAGACCTTGGGTGCGCCGCTCTTCGCCAAAGGTGCGCACGGGGCGCGCCTCGGGAAGATCGCGCACGGTGCGGTCGACATAGCCTTCGTCAACCTTGAGCGCGGGGTTCATCGCAGGCGGTACCGGCGACGGCGCAGGAGCTGCAACGCTGGCCATCTGCGCGCGCGCCTCGGCAAACGGTTTGACGAGGAACGGCGTGACCATGATGATCAGCTCGGATTCATCGCGCTGGAACGACTTGGATTTAAACAACTCGCCCAAAATCGGCAGCTTTCCGATACCGGGAATGGTATTAAAGTTGTCTGCCGTGCCGGACTGGATCAGCCCCGCAATCATAATACTGCCGCCCGACGACATCTCCACCGTCGTTTCCGCGCGGCGCACGGTCAGGCCGGGAATATCGACGCCGCCCAGAGACAGGCCGAAATCTTCTGCCAGCGCCGATACTTCGGTTGCAAGGTGCAGGCTGATATTGTCTTCGGTCAGCACAGTCGGAGTGAAGTTGAGTGACACGCCGAACTGCTTGAATTCAAGCGTAACCGTATTGCCGTCGTCGGTGGTGCCGACAGGCACTGGGAATTCGCCACCCGCAAGGAAGCCCGCAGTTTCACCCGAAATCGCGGTCAGGTTCGGCTCTGCCAGAGTATTGACCAGACCGTCGCGCTCAAGCGCATCGAGAGAAACCTGCAACGGGCCGAATTTGCCGTTATCATCGAAGATCAGCGAGCCGGTCGCAAAGGGTTGCGGCGAACTCAAGCCGATACCGCTCCCGCTCAGCAAGCGGTCTTTGTAACTCGTTTCGATCCCATATTCACGCAAGATACTGCGGCGCGCCTCCATGACTTTGACGTGCAGCATGACCTGCTGCTCGCCACGCACGCTCATCAGGTCGACCACAGTCTGGTTCGGTGCGGCAAAGCGCGCGGACAAATCGCGGATGCGGTTGGCTGCCAGCGGGCTTGACGCCGTGCCGGTAATGACCACGTTGCTGTTGATTGTCCGCACCGCGACGTTTTCCTCCGGAAAAAACTCTTTCATCGCATCAGACAGTGACGACTGGTCGACCTTGACATGGACGGAGATGTCGGCGAGCTGGTTGCCGTCGCCGTCAAAAGCAAGGACGTTGGTGTCGCCGATTTCCTTGCCGACCAGATACAGGCGGCTTGAGCGCAACGTGCCCACATCGACGACGGTCGGGTTAGCGACCAGTACATCGGAAACGCTTTCGCCCAGATCGACCGTCGCGGCCTTACCGGCAACCAGCTCGACCTTTTTGTTGATCCCCTTGGCCAGCGCGTCATGGCCGCTGGCCGTCATGACGCAGAGCGCGCAGAGCGCCGCGAGCATCAGACGGATAGAGGTTTTATATACCGTCGGGTTCATATCGATACCCTCCCTATTGCGCGACAGCTGCATCGTCGGGTTGTTCACCCGCGCGCACCGGCACGTTCTGCACGGCGGTTCCACTGTAGACCCGCACGTTATTGCTGTTGACTTTGGATTTACGCGCCGCATCGCTGAGCTTGCGCATCACCTCGCTGGTGGTCATGTCGGTAGTGATCGGCGTTGTCGCGCTTTCAACGGTGTCGTTTTCACCCAGGCGGCGCATGGCGAGCGTCAGCTTGCCCATATCCTTGGCAAGGACAAGTACCTCGGCTTGTTCGCGAGTGAGTTCCAGCGTAACAGTTTTGGCGACCTTGGCCTGACGGCCTTCTTCACTGGAAACCTGATCGACCCCAATCACGCGCACATTATTGATAATCGTCTGCGACGCATTGCGCGAAACGATGGCATTTCCTGCATCGCGCAAGGTGGAGGTCAAACGGACGCTATAGCTCAGAATGACATCAACGTGATCACCAGGGGAAATAAAGCCGCTCACCCCGGTATCGGGCTTGACCGCGATCGATATGGCGCGCATGCCTGGCGCCAGACTGGCGGCCATGTAATTACCCGCACCTTTGACGTCGGCGATCAGGGCCTGACGGGTCAGCGGCTCGCCCGCCTCGACAGGGCGGCGCAGCGGCGACCCATAGACGCTCAGCTTCTTGAGATCAGGCTCGGAGCTTTTGGTGATGGAACCCGGGAAGATCGCGTCCTCGGCGACACCTTGCCAGCGCACGTCCTCGGCTTTCAGGCGCGTGCCGGTTTCAAGCTTTCTGGTTGCCACAAGAATTTCAACGGTCGGCTTGGCCGACTTGTCGCGGCTGGGCGACAGCTTTGCCTGCACCAGCATGGCGACAATAATCGCCACCAGTACGGCACCACCCAAAATCATGACGACTGTCTTGTTCATACGGTCATCCCCATCAGCCCGCAGGCCGTTTTCAGTATCAGAGCCGCGATACGGCTCACCCCACCCTTATTTTTGCACGAAGGGTGGCCCCGTTGGCAAGAAAAATTGTTGAATCCTAATGAATTAAAAAAAGAAGCTCATGTAGTTTTTGAGCATAAGGCGGTGTATGAAAAACCGCAAAGACAGCACCAACCGCCAATGCAATTCCATAAGGGATCGCGTTACGCCCCGCCTGCAGTTGCCCCACCCATCCCTGAGGTGCCGCATGAGCAAACGGCTTCTTCTTGCTGATATAGAGACCAAGCAACGCAAGAACACCACCCGCAATCCCCGTGAACATCACAAAAGGTGCCAGCCCCTTCAGGCCCAGCCATAGGGCCAGCACCGCCGCCAGCTTGGCATCGCCGCCGCCGAACAGGCCAAACGCGAAAAGCGCAAAGGTCACACCCAGCATCAACACACCCGCCGCCAGATGCGGCCACAGCGGCGTGAAGTCCTGGGGCGCTATAACCACGGCGACAATAAACAAAACCGCGATCGTCAGGCACAGCCAGTTCGGAATGCGCAAAGAACGCCAGTCATGCACCGCGCCACAAACGGCCAGCATTAGCGTCATGATGAGCAACAGCAGCGTGGTTGTCATTCAATACCCTTCCATAAAAAAGAAACCCGCCTACAACGAGGCGGGCTTCTTTTCTCATGAAGTCAGCACAGCTTAGGGAGCTGCATAGCCTTCTTCGCCGAGCTTGTCGGATACACCGTCGAACATCGCTTCGATCTGGTCGCCCAGCGTGAACACGACGACCGAAATCGCAACGGCAATACCGGCGGCGATCAGGCCGTATTCAATCGCGGTAGCGCCTTCCTGCGAGCGGAAAAAAGCTTCTGTCTTAGCCCAGAGTTTAAGCAACATGGTTCCCTCCTGATTGTTGCAGCGTCACGATAAAAGATGCAGCTGAACGATGTGTCCCCATCATCAAATGCCGTTCGCACCTTTTACCTTACAGTTTCAGCATATCATTGCAATCGATAAGATTCGGTAAATATTACGTCTATACATGTTAACGATTAAATATTCGGCGCAGTTTCCACAATGATGACTGCAATCTTAACAGTGTATAAAATACTCGTAATATTTTTACTTATTTTGAGAGATGCAGCGCGCTGAGCTGGTTGGCAATGCGCCTGAAGGCCGTGCGCAGGTCGTCGTTGCTCGGCGCGTTGAAGTAATGATCGGGCGATGTCGCGCAGGTGCGGAAGATCTGGCGCGTGGAATTGCTGATCCCTGACTGGAAGGTGATCGTATAAACGGTAATCCCCTCCTGCTTCATATTCTCGCAGGTTTCGGCAAAGCGGTCGTTGAGATCGCTTGCCCGCATGCCGTGCGACGACGTGCGCCCATAAGCCGAATACGTGCCGTCCATCGTGTTGTCGCCGTCGGTCATCATGATGACGGCCTTGGACCAGTCAGGATCGCCGTATTCCGAACCCTCGCTAAAGGGCGGATCAGGCGAGATCACACGCCAGCCCCAGACCATACCGATGTTGCCATAGGTGTTGCCGACGGCAATATTGCTGCCTTTCCCATCGTCCCCATCTAGCTTATCTACCAAGGCTTCCAACGTTGCCTCGCTATTTGTCAGCGGCTGAATACGCAGGTTCGTACACAGGTTATTGGCATTGCCCGACCAGCTGGTGCAGTTGCCCTTTTTATCGTATTTGGTGCATGTCCTTGGCCAGCGGTACATGTCCCATGTTTTCGAGGTATCCGTGACGTCCGTTCCGTCAAAGGGATCCTCGACGATGCAGCCCTTCCAATTGGTGGTCGAACCATTGGTCGAGCTGTACTGGATGTTGCTGGCCGGGCTGATGTAGCTGTCGGTCGCGGGGCGCTGGACAAAGCCATCCGCCAATCCAAATGCGCCGACGTTGACCGAGTTGCTGAACGGCACGATACCGACGCGGATATATTCCTCGTCGCTGATGCGACTGAACATGATATCAAGAAAATCCCTAGACGCCGTCTGTAAAGCCAAAATATTATTCCCGTACATCGACCCCGTCACGTCAAGCACCAGAACGACCTCGACCCCCGACAGTTCGCGGATAACCTCGCTTTCCTCGCTGACGGTGATCTGGTCATAGCCGAAAATACGCATGAAAATCGTATCAACGCGCGCCTCGGCGGTAACGCTGATGCTCATCTCGTTCACGGACGCGATGATATTGACCGCCTCGCCAAGGCTTTCTTCAGGGTAGTTGGCACGCACGAATTCAAGGATGCGTGCCTCGACCTCCTCGTTACTGCCAGATACCGTACCCGCCGCAAGGGCGGCCTTGTCGAGCGCGTTGCCAAGGCGCACCTTGACGTTATACGCCTGCGCCAGATCGACCGCCACGCCCGACGCCGCCAGCATGACCGGCAGGGTCAGCGCAAAGACGATGACGGATACGCCGCTTTCATCACAGCGGAACAAAGACCACAGGCGGCGCAACATTGACAACATCCCGTCTCTCCTATTCATCCGCGCGGGCAATGAACAACCCGCGGCGCCCGCGCGCATAGGCGACTTCCTGCATATTGAAATCGCCCGTAAAGACGTTGGAAAAATACGGGCTGTGCGTATAGCGCACCGTCACGCCCAAAACGCCCTCGTCACGCGTGCCAAGGCCGTTGGCGGCCTCCAGCACCTCGTCATTGGGCTCCATATCGATAGTGTCGCGCCACGCCACCCCCGGCGTTGCGGACGCGCCGGTAAATTCTATGCCCACCACATCCACGCCGTATCCCGCCGTGGGGTATGGCATCAGGGCCAGCCGCCCGGCGGCAATCGCTTCGTTGAGTTCGTTATCCGTCACCTCATCCTCGCGCGCCAGTAGATCGGCGACCGTCTGCGCCGAGGTGATCAATTTCTGGTTCACCAGCAATGCCACTCCAATATCAAAAGACCCGCACATAATAATAAGCAACAGCGGGAACAGCAAAACCGCCTCCACCGCCGCCACGCCGCTGTCCTGACGCAGGAAGCGCCGTGAAAGAGCAGCAATGAATGTGCAGAACGCGCCCATCACTCATTCCTCCCCAAAGACATAGGGTTCGGCTTTGACCACCACTGTCGAGATATGGTTCATCCAGTTGCGCGAAGGGTCGCCTGTCATCAACGCGCCGATGAAAGGCGTTAAAAATTCGTAGCGGTATACGGCGCGAATAAGAATGACGTCATTTGAATTACCGGCATTGAAATCCTGTTCGATCAGGTTGCCGTCTTCGTCGAATTCAGGTTGCGCTGTTTCAGCCGACGCGAAACTGTCGTTGCCAATGCGGATCACCTCGTACTGGATGCGGTCGCAATCAAGCATTGTATCGGCATGCGCGCATAAAGCCTGGCGGAAGGTTTCTTCCGGGTCTGCGGATTGCTGGGCCTGACCGGTGCGCACGACACGTCCCGCCTCGGCCGCGGAGCCTTCCAGCACAAGACCCGCCGCGAAAAACAGACCAACTTCCACAATTCCCATGATGAGCATGAATAAAGGCAAGGCGATCAGGCCGAATTCGATTGCCGCCACGCCATCGGTGTTACGCGTGGCACGCCAGACCAGACGGCGCAGGCCATGCCCTGCCGTCGCGCCAACGTCTGTGCAAGACGTTGTGTTTCCTGCCTTTTGCTCCTTTTTCATGTATGCCGCGTGCCCATCCCCGAAGGCTGCTTTCCGCGCAGATGCCAGGCCGGGCCTGGCGCAACCGCACTCTCTATCTTACGTTATCCGCATTTAAACGGCTGTTAAATTTGGATAAAATTTGACACAAGGTCGCCTTAAGTTTCCGCCACCGCACGGGCGATCTCCGGGCCCCATTTGCGTGTCAGTTCCTTTTGGCGTTTTTCGATGTCCTTGATGCGGCCTTCGTTGCGGCGGACGAGCAATGCCGCCACCAAAGGCGTCACGTTCATGTGGATCACCCACCCCGCCGCTGCCGCCCCATAAGCGATGAGCAGAATTCTCGGATTGGAAAGAACGCTCAGTGCATCGCTCATGTGCGCGCCAAGGTCCCAGAGCGCAAACCATGCCGGTACAGTACCCGCCAGATTGACGGCACCGATCGTCAGCCACAGGGTTTTTTGCGGATTTTTATCAATGACCGCGGCCACCAGCGTCGGCAACATGCAGACCACGAAGACCATCGTCGAGGACGCAAAGACCAGCGCGCAGACCAGCAGCTTAAAGACAGAAAGGCGCACGCTCCACGCCGCCTTGCGCTTGATCTTGTCCAGATCGGCGGCCTTTGGCGCCGCGGCTTTTTTTCCCTTT
>JAEXMB010000009.1 GCA_023444705.1 Pseudomonadota bacterium
CATCTGTTCTTGCCTGCTGAAAAAAAAGGACCCCGCTCTATGGCCGTCGTCATGTGGTTCAGACAGGATTTACGCCTGCATGATAATCCCGCGCTGACCGCTGCGATCGACAGCGGCGAAAGCGTTATCCCGCTTTATATCCTTGATGACGTTAACGCAGATGACTGGAAGATGGGCGGGGCCAGCCGCTGGTGGCTGCATCAAAGCCTGCAGGCGCTTGACAAGGATCTGCGCGCGGCCGGACTTGGGGCGCTTGTGCTGCTTCACGGCGACGCTGAAAAAGAACTGGCGGCGTTCGTAAAAAAGAATAACGTAAACGCAGTTTACTGGAACCGCCGCTACGAGCCTTGGGCGATGGCGCGCGATACACGCATCAAAAAGAATCTGCAGGTCGAAGCGCACAGCTTTGCCAGCTATCTGCTGTTTGAACCTTGGGTTATCAAAAACAAGACCGGCGGGCAGTACAAGGTCTTCACCCCGTTTTCAAAAGCGGTGATGGAGCAAAGACAGGATATTTTACCGCCCGATACCAAAGCGCCCAAAGCCCATGCCAAGGCCCCTGATGCAAAGGGGCTGAAACTGGCCGATCTTGGGCTGATGCCTGCCATCGCATGGTATGCGGACATGGCAAAAGAATGGCAACCGGGCGAGCAGGGCGCGCAGGAGAGACTTGAGGAAACCGTGCATAAAATCGCGGGCCATTACAAAGAACGCCGCGATTTTCCGGCTATTGACGGCGTATCGCGCCTGTCCCCGCATTTGCATTTTGGCGAGATCAGCCCGCGCCAGGTCTGGCATGCTGTTGACAACGAAAGCCGCAAGCACGGACGCAGCAAATACAGCCAGAACGCCGAAGGCTTTTTACGGCAGCTGATCTGGCGTGATTTTTCGTGGCATCTGCTTTATCACGATCCACAATTTCCTGACCGCGAATGGAACCCGCAATTCCGCACCTTCCCGTGGAAGAAAAACGCCAAGCTTTTGCGTGCATGGCAAAAAGGCCAGACAGGCTACCCGATTGTCGATGCAGGCATGCGCCAGTTGTGGCAAACAGGCTGGATGCACAACCGTGTGCGCATGATCGTGGGGTCGTTTCTGGTCAAGAACCTGCTGATTGACTGGCGCGCGGGGGAAAAGTGGTTCTGGGATACGCTGGTCGACGCCGATCTTGGCAATAATGCGGCGGGCTGGCAGTGGATTGCAGGGTGCGGTGCCGATGCCGCCCCGTACTTCCGTATTTTTAATCCGGTTCTGCAAAGCAAGAAATTCGACGCCGATGGCGAATATATCCGCACCTACGTGCCGGAACTGAAGGACGTGCCTGCCGCCTATATCCACGCCCCGTGGGAAGCGCCGCCTATGATCCAGTCGGCACTGCGCGGCAAATATCCGCCTCCTGTGGTCGACCATGCACGCGCGCGCGATGCGGCCCTGGCAGCATACCGCGAAACCAGACCCGCAAGTGCTAACGACACCGATGCACAGGAGTAATCCCCCTTCATGATCTATCATCTGCAAAGCCGTTATGCCTTTCGCGTCCACGGGCCGGATGCGGCGGAATTTTTACAAAACACCCTGACCAACGATATCCGCAAGCTCACGGCGCAAACCCCCGCGCAATACAATCTGTTGCTCAGCCCGCAGGGGCAGGTGCTGCATGAAATGTTCGTGGTCCTGCAAGGCAACGGCGATTACCTGATCGACACCTATGAGCCACGGCAGGCCGACCTGTTGCGCCGCCTGACCTTGTTCAAGCTGAGGGCCAATGTCGACATCACGCCGCGCCCTGCGATACAGGTCTATGCGGTTCCCGCCGGAGAGGCCGCGCCGCAGGACGCCATCATTGATCCGCGCGCGCCAAAGCTTGGCAAGCGCATCTATAGCGCCGATGGCACGCCCGCAGGGCTGATCCACCCCGAGGCGGGATACATTGATGACTGTATCGATATGACCGTACCGGTGGCCGGGGCCATCAGGTTTGAAAAAGACTTTGTCCACGATCTGGGCCTGCAGAATTTCAATGCCATTGCATGGGATAAAGGCTGCTTTATCGGGCAGGAGGTGGCGGCGCGCGTGGAGCATCGCGGGCTGGCCAAAAAGGGGCTATTTACAGTGACCGCCCAGCGCATCGATATGGCCAACCCGTCTATCGCACTGCAAAACGGTATGGAGGCAGGGGAAATCCGCCTGTCGGATCGCAGCGGCACCCGTGCCTTGGCAGTTATCAAAAAAATAGCGGTCGAGGCCGGAGAATCCTTGCTCCACGCGGGTTTTCCGCTGTCTATCGCCTGAAATCCACCGCTGGCATATTACGTGAAGACAGAATATTAACCATTTGTCTTATAATATAAATACGGGGGACTTTGGGGCTACATCCGTATGTCTATTGAAAAAGACGACTACAAGGTGAGGGGTAAAAAACCTGCACAGAACGATATGGACGCACTCGACACTTTTCCGTTGTCGATCGTGCCGCTGACAAGCACGTCCCTGAAATCCGCCAAGCTGATCAAAAATGCCCGCATGGAAACGACGGTCGAACTGCACAACGACCCGATCGCAGGCAGCTATCAGATTTTCCCCGAGGCGGTCGCCGAAACTTTCAAAGGCGCGGAAAAAGATCAGGAGCTGATCGTCAAACTGTCGTTACTGAACAGCTATGACGTTTTTTCGCTGCGCAACAGCATCAAGAAGCTCGGCCTTGAATTGCAGGACCCCGGCGTGCTGACACTGTCGGAAGATATGCGCGCGACGCTCAACACCTATGCGCTGCATTTCACGCGCCCGCTGATCGAGAATATCTTTGGCGCCGGCAACAATCACAACACGCAGGATTTGCAACACTTGTTGCGCGACCCCGACGTTGCGCGCGTGCGCGAGAACCTGATGATCATGACCCGCAAGACGGGTATTCCGCTGGGCGACATTCCCAAGTTCATCGAAGATTATAACGACGTCTTCCTGTCGCTGTCGTATTACCGCCACGGCTTTGAAAGCATCGGCGAGGCGATCACGCGCATCCTGTTGTGGATCGACGAACTGAAACACCACCGCGACATCATGGCAACGCCGCAGACCCTGAGCAGTTGCAAACGCACGGAAGAAGCGCTGAAATTCCTCTCGACCTCGTTGCGCGAGCGCCTTGGGCGCCTGCAATACAGCTTTGAAACGTTCTGGAAGGACATCAACCAGCAGTCCTTCATCAACCTGCGCCAGCAGATCGAGGACAACCACGCCAGCATGGGTGCGGTGCTGTGCGGGCTGGTCGTCAAGCTGCGCAACTGGGAAAAAACCTTCCCCGACAACACGGTCGGTGGCCCCGTAACACGGGCCAAATTCGTGGTCACGGAGCTTGAGCCGGGGCTTGAGCGTCTCAAAACCCTTGAAAACGTGGCGCGCATGCGCCTTGGCCTGATCCCGATCAAGATTTAACTATCTGTTTTATAACAGAATATCATTTTTGACATAATAAAAATACCATGTTAGGCTGATGCATTCTTTTCATTGCCAGCCGGATGATGTGCCATGTCGCAACCTGATGCTCCCCATACAGACGCCGAAACGCTGAGCGCGATCAAAACGCGCTATCAGGCGGAGTATATGCTCAAGGCCAAAGGCAAGCTTGGCTGGTGGAACGTCTTTCGCGGCCGTGACGCACGCTTCCAACAGGTCGAGCAGATTGCGGCAAAACTGATGCAGGCCGATCTTGCCGACGGCAGCCTGCAGGCACGCTATAAAAGCGACCTCGAACGCGAAGAAATCGCGGCGAACGCACCCGCGTTGCCCGCACAGATCGACTATACCGACATCACCAACGACCTGATCGCGCCGCCGCAACAGCGCCACCTGCCGCCCGAGCCGGAAGATTACAACGTCAACATCCCCGATGTGCCGCACCTGCAGGCATCAAGCGATACAGATTTCCTGTTCTATGTGCTGGAAACGCTGACCCCGTTTGATCTGCGCAGCCCCGGCTATGTCGAATGCGCCGAGCTGAAGGCGTTGCGTCAGAATACGATCCCCAAAGGGTTTGAAAAACCGCCAACCTACGCCACGATCGTCACCAAGCAATTCGACATCCAGCCGACGGGTGCGGTCGTGCGCGACGAAAAGCTGAAAAACCTGATGATCCTGATGCATTCCGACACACAGGAAGACCTGATCAAATTCGGCGCGCAAGCCATCGCCTATTACAACAAATACGCCAAAATTCCCCAGCGCCTGCGCGAGGAATTCATGATCGAGCATACCAAGGAAGTTTTACGTACCGCAGGCCATGCCTTTACGCCGCGCTACGAGATTTTCTGCATGAACGTCATGCACCACGTGTCGATGCAGATGCAGACGTTCAATGCGCCCAAAGCGCAACCGCAACAGCCCAAAGTGACCGTCACGGTCAATTTCGACCTCAATGCGCAAAAACCGCAAGACGGTAAAGCACCAAAGGCCGAGAAACCCGCCAAAGCGGCACCTAAGCAGAAAAAAGGCTAGGCGCGCGACTATCCCGCTTTACGCTGGCGCGCGACTGCGCGTGCTGCCGCCAGACGCGCGATCGGCACGCGGTAGGGCGAGCATGAGACGTAATCCAGCCCTGCGTCATGAAAGAATGCGACCGAGTTCGGATCGCCGCCATGTTCGCCGCAAATACCAAGCTTGATGTCTTTGCGCGCTGATCGACCTTGCTCGGCAGCCAGACGCACCAGTTGTCCCACGCCGTCAACGTCAAGGGAGGCGAAGGGGTCTGCCGCGACCAGATGCTGTTGCTGATAGGCTGGCAGGAAACTGCCCGCATCGTCACGGCTGATGCCCCAGGTGGTCTGGGTAAGGTCGTTGGTGCCAAAGCTGAAGAACGCCGCATGTTCGGCGATCGCGCCCGCATTGAGCGCCGCGCGCGGCAGTTCGATCATGGTGCCCACCATATAATCAATGCCGGCAGGTGCCAGCGCGTCGATGCGCGTTTTGAACAATGCCATTTCTGCCGAGGTCGCGATCAGCGGCACCATGATTTCAGGCTTCACGGCAATACCTTGCGCCTTCACGGCCAATGCCGCGGCAAAGATTGCCTTGACCTGCATCTCGTAGATTTCGGGATAGACGACCCCTAAACGCACGCCACGTAGGCCAAGCATCGGGTTGGTTTCGTGCAGGCGGTGGATGCGCGCCTTGACGCTGGCGACATCGCGGCCAGTCGCCTGTGCCAGCGTGGCAATCTCGGCTTCGTGCTGGGGCAGGAATTCATGCAGGGGCGGATCAAGCAGGCGGATGGTGACGGGCAGGCCGTCCATGATACGGAACAGCTCCTCGAAATCGCCTTGCTGGGCGGGGGCAAGCTCTGCCAGTGCGCTGGCGCGGTCTTCTGCCGTTTCGGCCAGGATCATGCGGCGCACATGCAGAATACGCGCAGGATCAAAAAACATATGCTCGGTACGGCACAGGCCGATGCCTTCTGCACCGAAGCCGCGCGCCGTTTTGGCATCAAGCGGCGTTTCCGCATTGGCGCGCACGCGTAAATGACGCATGTCGTCGGCCCAGCTCATTAGCGTGCTGAAAGCATCCGACAGTTCGGGCAGGCGCATGGGGACTGTACCGGCGATGACTTCGCCGCTGCTGCCGTCAATGGTCAGGGTATCACCTTCGGCCAACGTGCGACCCTGAATGGTGATACGGCGCGCCGCATAGTCGATCTGCACATCGCCCGCGCCGGATACGCAGGGCTTGCCCATGCCACGCGCGACCACTGCCGCGTGGCTGGTCATGCCGCCGCGCGCGGTCAAAATACCTTCGGCGGCATGCATGCCGTGAATATCCTCGGGGCTGGTTTCGATGCGGCAAAGGATAGTTTTGACGCCATCGGCCTTGAGCTTTTCCGCGCGGTCGGGATCAAGCACGATCTGGCCAACCGCCGCACCGGGCGAGGCAGGCAGGCCGCGCGTCAGCACATCGCGCTGCGCTTTTTCATCAATCGTGGGGTGTAGCAACTGATCAAGGCTTGCGGGATCGATGCTCAGGATCGCGTCGTCGCGGCTGGTCAGGCCTTCGTCGGCCATCTCGACGGCGATACGGATGGCGGCCGCCACGCTGCGCTTGCCGCTGCGGGTTTGCAGCATGTAAAGCTTGCCGCGCTGGATGGTGAATTCGATATCCTGCATGTCGCGGTAATGGCGTTCAAGCTTGCTGCGGATCGCCAGCAGTTCGGCGTAAGCATCGGGCATCTTGTCGGCAAGAGTCGCGATCGGATCGGGCGTGCGGATACCCGCCACGACGTCCTCGCCCTGTGCGTTGACCAGATATTCACCGTAAAAAACGTTTTCACCTGTCGAGGGATCGCGCGTGAAGGCGACACCCGTTGCACAATCGTCGCCCTGATTGCCGAACACAACGGCCTGAACGCAGACAGCCGTGCCCCAATCGGCGGGAATATCGTTGATCTTGCGATAGGTCACGGCGCGCGGCGTCATCCATGATTTGAACACCGCGCCGATCGCGCCCCAGAGTTGTTCCTGCGGGTCCTGCGGAAAGGGCTTGCCGGACTCGCGCTCTATCAGTGCTTTGTACTGCGTGACGATCTCCTGCCAGCCGCCTGCATCGATATCGGTATCGCTGCGCAGGTTGTTGCGGCGTTTGTGCGTGTCAAGCACGTCTTCAAAATGGTCATGTGCCACGCCCATGACCACGCTGCCATACATTTGCAACAGGCGGCGGTAGCAATCCCACGCAAAGCGCTGTTGCGCAGCACTGCCACCATTGGCCGAGGCCAGACCCGCCAGCACTTCGTCATTCAGGCCGATGTTCAAAATCGTATCCATCATGCCGGGCATGGACACGCGCGCGCCCGAACGCACCGCCAGCAACAACGGCGCATCGGCGCGGCCAAAGCCGCCCAGCGTTTCTTTTTCAAGTTGTGCGAGCGCCGCTGTGACCTGCGCGTGCAGGCTGGGGGGATAGGCGCTGTCGTGCGCGTAGAAATGGCGGCAGACTTCGGTGGTCAGCACAAAACCGGGCGGAACGGGCAGGCCGAGGCGGCACATCTCGGCCAGATTGGCGCCTTTGCCGCCCAAGAGCGTTTTATCGGAGGGCACATCCGCCGCCGTTTGCCGCCCGAAGCTGTAAACCCATGTATCAATAGCAGAGGAGGGCGATAAAACAGTGGCAACAGCGTGGCTCATGGCGCGAATCCCCGACCTGAAAAGAGGGTTTTTGTGCAGTGCAAAATATGCTATAAAAAATGGCCTTTGCGTTCAATGCCCAAAAAGCTAATCTTTGGCCCCAAACCACCTTAAAAAACCGGATTTTCCGCCATGTCCCAGACCGCCGCAACCCCCGCAACCCAAAACGATAGCGCCACCGTTTCGATGGACGAGCTGGTCGCGCTGTGCAAGCGCCGCGGCTTTATCTTTCAGGCATCGGAAATCTATGACGGCCTGAACGGTTTCTGGGATTACGGCCCGCTGGGCGTGTTGCTGAAAAACAACCTGCGCGACCGCTGGTGGCATGACATGGTCATCGCGCCGCCGATCGGCCCCGATGGCACGCCGCTGCAAATCGTCGGCGTCGACAGCGCGATCATCCAGAACCCGCGCGCGTGGGAGGCCTCAGGCCATGTCGGCGGCTTTAGCGACCCGATGATCGACTGCCGCAAGACCAAGCTGCGCTACCGCGCCGACCACCTGATCGCCATCCTTGATGCGCGCAACGACCAGATTTTCGTTTTCGTGCAGGGCATGGAACACGACAAGGCCAGCCTGAAAAAGCTCAAGAAGATGGCCGGCACCGACGACCTTGAAAAACTGCAGATCCTGCCGTTCGACAAGATCGCGGCGGACGCCTATGCCAAGTGCATCGGCCCCGATACGGATGAGAAGGGGACGCTGACCGAGCCCCGCGCCTTTAACCTGATGTTCAAGACCTACGTCGGCGCAACGGCCACGGAAGATGACATCGCCTATCTGCGCCCCGAAACGGCGCAGGGTATCTTCCTCAATTATAAAAACATCGTCGACAACATGCGCGTCAAAGTACCCTTTGGCATCGCGCAAGTCGGCAAGGCCTTCCGCAACGAGGTCAACCCGCGCAACTTTATCTTCCGCTCGCGCGAGTTCGAGCAAATGGAAATGGAATGGTTCTGCCATCCCGACGACGCGCAAAAGTGGCGTGACTTCTGGGTCGACAGCCGCATGAAGTGGTGGGACAGCGTCGGTGTTTCCGGCAAGAACACCATCCTGCGCGAACATGACAAGGACGAACTGAGCCACTACGCGAAAGCTGGCGTGGGCACCGTTGACATCGAATACCGCTGGCCGTTCACGGCACCGGGCTTTGGCGAACTGGAAGGCATCGCGCACCGCTGCGATTTCGACCTGACGCAACACGAGAAATTCTCAGGCAAAAAAATGGAATACTTCGATGACAGCGTACAGCCGCCGCGCCGCTTTATGCCGCACGTCATCGAACCTGCCGCCGGCCTGACCCGCGGCGTGCTGGCGGTGCTGGCAGAGGCTTATACGGTCGACCCGTCACGCCCCAGTGGCATGTACATGAAGTTCGTGCCGTCGCTGGCTCCCGTCAAGGCCGCTGTCCTGCCGCTGACCAACAAGGACGGCCAGCCGGAACTGGCGCAGAAGCTTTATATGAACCTGCGCAACAAGTTCGCGACCGAATTCGACACCAAGGGCAATATCGGCAAGCGCTATGCCCGCAACGACGAAATCGGCACGCCGTTCTGCATTACCGTCGACAGCGACAGTGCCTCGGACAACGCCGCGACCATCCGCCACCGCGACACCACGCAACAGGAACGCGTGGCGCTCGACAAGATCGGCGCCTACATTCAGGAAAAACTGTAAGCATGACCAGCCAACCCGCACGCAAGCGTCTGACGATTGCATTCAACCGCGCGGTACTCAAACCGTGGGAGGAATTTGAAATCCTCTTGCCCTCATCGGAAAGTGACGGGTATGCGTGGAAACTCCACCAGCAGACCAGCCAGCCGTTTGAAATTCTCAAGGCTGACCGTTTTCCGCAACACGAACCCCGTGCCTGCAAATTCACAGCGCAGGGCAGCCAGTACGGCACCTTTAACGTCGAAGCAAAATTGAGCAAAACAGTCGACGGACAAGAGAAGGTCAAACAGACCTACAAATTCAAAATCACCATCAAGTGATTATCGCAACCTAGAGTGCGATCGCGGCCTGACCGTCGAGGATGGCCGCGGCCTCCGGCGTGTGGCTGCCATCCGCCTGATGCATGATCAGGGCAGGCTTGATAGTGATAGGGGCATAGCGCTCCTTGCGCGCCGCCACCAGCACACGTTTGGCGGGATCACCTGCGCGCGAATGCACGGGAAGCACCACAAGGCTGCCGAACCAGCGTCGCCCCGTCAGCGCGCGGATGATTTCATCCAGACGGTCGGCGCGATGGATCATCACCATACGGCCACCCTGTTTAAGCTTTTTATGCAGATACTTACACCAATTCTCTAAAGTAACACCCGAGGCATCCTCGCCATGCGCGAACGATTTCTGAGTGTGTGGTGAAGGGGTATGCCTGCCACCTGCCTGATAGGGTGGGTTCGTTACAACGACATCAAAATAATTATCTTCAAAATCAGCATCTTCCAACAAAGAATTACACTGAAACTTGCACCTATCACGAATATCATTCAAGTCGGCATTTCGCCGCGCGATCTCAATATTTTCTTCAAAAATATCCAATCCAAACAATTGGATGCTGGGATTTTTTAAAGCAATACACAAACCAGCAGAACCCACACCGCATCCGATATCAAGTACCGATTGTCCGTCCTTGGGCTGGGCCGCGGCTGCCAGCAACACTGTGTCCATCGAAGCATGAAAGCCCTCACGTGGCTGCAACAGCTTCACCTGTCCGCGCAGGAGCGTGGTTTCAATTACATCAAGGCCGGGAGAAGGGGGCATAAAGTCGGTCCGTATACGGTAAATAACGCCAATCTCTGGTTGGCAAGGCGCATCTATTGGATTAGATAAACCCTATTGGTTTTAACACTCTAGCCGAAAAGCAGTCATGACGCCATTGCCTAACCCGTCGAGACCCGCCACCGCCGAGACAGCTGCGCACGGCGCCGCCCACGAAGCCAATCCGCTCAACCGTCTGGCGGAGCGACTGGCGGAGGATATGGCCGCCGTCAATGCGACGATTATCGGCAAGATGCATTCGGAAGTACCCCTGATCCCCGAGCTGGCGAGCCACCTGATTGCGGCAGGTGGCAAGCGCATCCGCCCGTTGCTGACGCTGGCCTGCGCCGCGCTGTTTGGTTATCAGGGTACGCGCCAGCACAAACTGGCCGCCTGTGTTGAATTCATCCATACCGCGACCCTGTTGCATGACGACGTCGTCGACGAGAGCAGCCAGCGCCGCGGCAAGGCCTCGGCCAATGCCATCTTTGGCAACGAGGCGGCCGTGCTGGTGGGCGATTTCCTGTTCAGCCGTTCGTTCCAGCTGATGACCGAGGACGGCTCGCTCGAGGTGTTGAAAATTCTCTCCGATGCCTCCGCCGTCATTGCGGAAGGCGAGGTCATGCAGCTCACCACCGCCAATAATATCGAAACTTCGACCACGCAATACCTTACCGTCATCGGCGCCAAGACAGCGGCCCTGTTTGCCGCGGCCTGCGAAGTCGGCGGCGTCATCGCCGGCCGCCCTGCACAGGATTGCAAGACCCTGCGCGATTACGGCGAATACCTTGGCATTGCATTCCAGATCTCCGACGACGTGCTGGACTATGGTGCCGATGCCGCGCGCCTGGGCAAATCGCTTGGTGACGACTTTAAGGAAGGCAAGATGACCTTGCCCGTCATCATCGCTATCGAAAAGGGCGATGCGGACGAGCGCGCATTTTGGGCGCGTACGATGGGCACGCCTGAACAACAACAGCCGCAAGACCTGTCAAAGGCAATGGAATTGCTGGCCAAGCATGACGCACTGGCGCAGGCATTGCGCGAGGCCGAGGCCTATGCCGCCAAGGGTGTTGCCTGCCTCAAGACATTGCCCGACAGCCCCATCAGGCATGACCTTGCCGACCTTATCCACTACGCCGTGCGCCGCGATCACTGATAATAAATTGATTTATAACGATAATTTTGCCATTGCGTTACGGCAAAATCGGTGTATAAATTACGCCATTCAACGGTCCTCGGAATGTAGCTCAGCCTGGTAGAGTGCTTGCTTCGGGAGCAAGAGGCCCAGGGTTCGAATCCCTGCATTCCGACCATTTTCTTTTCAGGCGTTTTTCGATGAAAAAACTGACCCGCGATTTCAACTCCGTCAGCCTGACCCGCAAGGAAGTTTTTCAGATCGAACTGCCCGCCATTCCTTCGGCGGGATACCTGTGGTCTGTGAACATCAGCGCAGGCGAGGGACGTTTGCTGACCGAGCAATCACGCACACCTGATACGGTTGCCGTCGGCGGTGGTATTACGCAGGTCTTTACCTTCGTCGCCGACAAGCCCGGCACACTGGTCATTGACGCGGTCTATCAACGCCCGTGGGAGGGCAAACCGGCCGAGCAGAAGACTTTTACGATTACCGTAAAATAGGCCGCTTAAGCAGAACTTATTTAGTCCTGTTTTCTTGACATAGACCACACGCAGGCCTATAAAATCTCCATTCTTGGAGATTCCCATACGATGCGCCCCGACAACACGCTGCACGAGACAGCCACACAGGCTATCCAGACCAGCCACCATCTGCTTTCCACCGAAAGCGACCTTTCACCGCACAACGGCAAGATCACCGAAGCGCTGACGCATCTTGTGCGCACGCTGACCTGTTGCCAATGCAGCGCGATGACGGAATGCCTGCTGGCGGAACAGCGCCTTGCACGTGAAAAAGAGCAATTGCCCGATCTTTGCGGCAAGGCCGAGTGCGAGATGGAAAAGTACTGGGCGCGCAAGTTGCTGTCGGCAGAAAAACTCTGCCTGCGCGATTTCTGGTACATCGCGGAATACGAAGCACTGTGCAAAGCCGAAGCCGAGCTGATCGGCAGCAAGCAATATGACCGCATTACGTTCCTGGGTTCGGGGGCGCTGCCGCTGACAGCGATCATGCTGGCGGAAATGTTCCCGCAGGCGCATGTCACTTGCGTCGATATGGATCCCGAGGCATGCCAGCTGTCTTGCCAGTTGATCCAAAAGGCGGGTCTGTGCAGCCGCGTCACCGTTTTGCAGCAAGACGCGACGGGCTACAAACCGCAACGCAACGAGTTGGTCATTTGCGCCGCACTGCTGCAAGGAGCAGAGGCGGTTTATGAACACATCCTGCTGCAACCCGACTGCGATCTGATCGTGCGTGACAGCGAAGGCGTCTATCGCTTTTTGTACCGCGAGGCCCGCTTGCCCGACATTCGTTTCGTTGAAATCGGCAAAACCACGCTTGATACTCGCCGCATCAATACCAGCCGCTATTACCGCCAGCGCGGCGCGCAAGAGGTGACCCCGCATGCCGCAACCGCATAAAAAAGAAGAGCAGGGGGCAGAGCTTGCCCGTGACAGTGCTGTCGTTCTAACGCAAGACCTCGTGCGTATCGCCAGCGTCACCGCCATTGATGCCAAAGATTATCCGGCGTCGCAGGCTTGCCTGCAATTGCTGGCCGACAAGGCGCGCGAAGCAGGGGCGCGGGTAGAGTGGTTGCGCTACGAAGGCGGGCATACGAAATGGCCGTATCCGGTCGACAATCTTTATATCGAATGGACCTTTGGCACGCCTGAAAAACATCTCTGTTATATGGGTCACCTTGATGTCGTACCACCCGGCGACGAAAGCAAATGGAGCGAAAACCCCTTTAGCGGCACGATCCGCGACGGCTATCTTTATGGCCGCGGCGTGACCGACATGAAAGGCAGTGTTGCCGCGTTTTTCGCCGCCGTGCAGGAAGCCGCACCGCGCCTGAACGAGAGCGCCAATCTGCGTATCGGTATGGTGGTGACGATGGACGAAGAATGGGCCGCCATCAACGGCAGCCGCAAGGTATTGGAATGGATGCGCGACAACAACATCGCACCGCATGCCTTTATTGTTGGCGAACCTAGTTCGCAAGATGTGCTGGGCAGCCACATCAAGACGGGCCGCCGTGGCAGTTTGTGCGGAACGCTGAAAGTGACCGGCGTGCAAGGGCATGCGGCCTATCAGGGCGCGTTTGAGAATCCCAACCGCGCGCTGGCGCTGGCGATCAGCATTCTCAACACGCATCGTTTTGAAGACGGCAACGAGAACTTTCCGAATACGAATTTCGAGGCAGTCGCCATCACGTCCGGCAACTTCAACGCCAGCGCCGTGATACCGGGCAACGCCGAAATGCTGTGGAACGTGCGCTACACACCGGCACATACACCAGATAGCCTTGAGGCATGGGTCAAAAGCATGCTGGAAAACCCGCCGCAATGGGCCAAAGATCATCCGGATGCGCATCTGCTCAAGCAGATCACGGTCGTTGCCAACAAAGACACGGCTTCACTTCCATATTACACGCAACCGGCATCGCTGGCGTTTGCCGCACGCGCCGCAGTTAAAAGCATCACCGGAATCGACGCGAAATTCGACGGCAGCGGCGGCACGACTGACGGACGTTTTGCCGCGCATGTTTTTCCGCAAGCCGAAATCATCGAGCTTGGCTTGCCTGAACGCGGCGGTATTTGCTGCCATCATGAAAAGCCCGCTGACTATTTGCAACGCGGCGGCATGCACCAGATCGACGAGCGCGCGACGCTGGCGGATCTGAGCAACCTCAAGAAAATCTTCCAACACGTGGTGATGAACTATGACAGCGGACAGTGTGCAAAAATCGCAGCAGACACTGGTACAAAACAGCCGCATCGACATCCGTGACCTGAACGAGGCCGATTTTGAATCCTTGCGCGCGCTTTATGCACGATCGCTCAGCCGCAACAGCAAGGGATTCATCCAACCGAGCGCAAGCCGCCCGTTGCGCGATATCGGCGACATCTGCTGTTCGTTTCAGGACAATAACGGCGCCATGCACGGGCTTTATGTCGATGGCAATCTTGTCGGCTTTGGCGGCTTATGGCGCCACAACGACGACCCGCGCGTCGAAGTTTGCAAGCTGCATCTGAACGAGGATTACCAAGGGCTGGGCCTTGGCCGCAAACTGCTTGAAAGCCTGATCGACAAAGCGGATTCAAAGGGCTATGAGACCATCGAACTGCATGTGACCGCAACGCAGGTCGCAGCACTCGGCCTTTATGTGCGCATGGGTTTCATGCAGACCGCGCGCAAGATATTCGTCAGCGATGATGGCGAGCAATTCGATACCATCTACATGGAACGCGCCGTGCGCATGCAGGTTGACTAATCCGGCAGATCAAAGAAATCGACCTGACCGGATTTCAGCGAATAATACGCACCGACGACTTTTAATTCGCCGCGTTCCTGCGGTTCCAGCAATGCGGGCGCCGAATCCGTGCGCAGGCGGTGTACGATGCGGCGCACGTTCTGGCGCACAGCCACATTGACATCCTCGGTGCCGGCTTCGATCACGGCAGGAATGATCGGTTCGATCATCTGGCCAATATTGCCTTTATAAATCGTATGGTCCTTGACCACAGATACGGCGGCAGATACGGCGCCACAGTTCTCGTGGCCCATGATAACGATCAGCGGCACCTTGAGGACATCGACGGCGAATTCCAGGCTACCCATAGCCGCCGTATCGACCGTATTGCCAGCATTGCGCACGATGAACAGCTCGCCAAGGCCGCGGCCAAAAAGAAGCTCCGGCGGCACGCGGGAATCCGAGCAACTGACATAGGCCGCAAACGGCTGCTGGCCCGAGGCAAGCTCAAGACGCATTTTACCGGTCAGCGGCTGGTGTACGGTTTCTTCGGAGAGAAACTTGCGATTGCCTTCGATCAGGTAACTCAGCGCTTCATCAGGTGTGATATGTGGCATAGGTCCGGCTTTTCATTGGTATTTGATGATGTTAGATTATAGACGATTTGCTGCGGCACCTCAAAATAAACCCTAATATTAATTTCCATAATATACATTATCACATCTTTATGACGTGATTTTGCAGACCTTTCCAAAGGCATTTTCAGCATCCCCCTTTGTGGCTTTGACGGTGATTTACAGCTATAACATCGCTGTAACAATCCGCACTCATTCAAGGCCGCACAAGCTCATGACCATCAACACCGCCATCAAACCCAATGTCACGGATGCAGAGCGTCCGATTGACCGTTTGCTCGACATCATGGCGTATCTGCGCCGCCATCCCGATGGCTGCCCCTGGGTCAAATCACAAACCCATCAGGGCCTGACACCGCATCTGATCGAGGAAGCTTACGAAACCGCCGATGCCATCGACCAAGGCAAAACCGGCGACCTGTTGCGCGACGAGCTTGGCGACGTGCTTTTGCAAGTCGTGTTCCATGCCGAACTGGCACAAGAGCGCAAAGCCTTTGATTTCGACGGTGTTGCGCAGGCCATCGTCGACAAGCTGGTCCGCCGCTATCCAACCGTGCTTGGCAATGAGGCCAATACCCTCAAAACACCGGAGGAAATCGATCGCCGCTGGGAGGAAATCAAGGCGCAGGAACGCGCCGCTAAAGGCTTGACCAAAGATTCAAGCCTGCTTGATGATGTGTCACATGGCCTGCCCGCATTGCAGCGCGCGCAAAAGCTCAAGAGCCGCGCCGCCAAGGATGGCTGGGAATGGTCGGATATTTCGATGTTGCTCGATAAAATCAGCGAGGAAGTCGGCGAACTGCGCGCCGAGATTGAAAAGGAATCCATCGACAAGGAACGCGCCGCCGCCGAACTTGGCGACCTGATGTTTATGCTGGTCGATTTTGCCCGCTGGCACGGTATTGACGCCGAAGACGCATTGCGCAGTACCAACAACCGTTTCGAACGCCGTTTCCGTCACATGGAAAAAATCCTCAAGACGGACTATGCCCGTCTTGGCGATGCACCCGTGCCTGTGCGCAAGGTTGCATGGGAAGATGCCAAGCGCGCGGAAAAAGAAGCGGCGCAGAAGTGATTTTATTTACGGCGCAGCAACGGCTCGCTGGCGGCGTAGATTTGGTCGCAAAGCGTCTTTGATGCCGCCACGGTGATATAGGCTTTGCCGCAATAGGACGGATCGTAAGGTTTATCGCCGTCCACTGTGGTATAGCCACCCGCCTCGCCAACGATCAACACGTTGGCCGCATGATCCCACGGCGTAGCGCGGCCCAGATGCACGATGCAATCCGACACGCCCGTATAGACATCCATAAAGTCATGCAACGAGCAGCGGTGATTGACAACATCGCGAAACAACGGGCGCACCGGATCGAAATGCCACGCCTGTGCGCCCCCGCCTTGCAGGACAAGGTCGTTGAGGTTGTCGCTATGCGTTTTCATCGACAGCCTTTGCCCGTCGATGCGCGCACCCGCGCCAAGCGACGCAACTGCCATACGGTTGCCGGGTGCGTCATAGGCAAAACCATAGACCGTGCGGCCACGATACACCAGCGAGACCAGAATGCCAAAGCGGCTGCGATTGTGAGAGAAATTATATGTACCGTCGATCGGATCGACCACCCATACAGGCGCGTCACCTTTGAGCAGATCAAGAACAGCGGCATTTTTTGACACCGCCTCCTCGCCGACCACGGTTGAGCCTGGCAGTGCCTCGGTCAGCATGGCAGAGAGGACTTTTTCAGACGCCTCATCGGCGACGGTCACGAAATCACCGGGGTTTTTCTCGCGGATGTCGCCATCGGCCAGATTGCGAAAGCGCGGCATCACTTCGGTCGCCGCGACATGCCGGATGATTTTTTCGATCTCTGCGGTATCGACATCGGGCGTCATGCCAGTCATTTGCCAGTTGCCTTTCTGGTGCTGCGCTTTTGCTTGAGCTTGTAGGGGAATTGAACCTCAAAGCGGTCCTTGTCCTCGGGGTCGAGGCTGACGGTCAGGCGCACGGCCTTTTCGGTATCCTTGCGCTCGGTCACTTCGCCGCGGCGGTAAAGCCAGGAAACAGCCTTGCCGTCGGCGATGTCGATATCCACGGTATGACTGTGGCGCGTGGCGTTGAGCTGCGTGTCCATCGCATCAAGCAACGCGTTGATCCCCTCTCCTGTTTCCGCCGAAACAGCCACCACGCCATGCTTGCGCTTGCTGCGATTGATGACGGCATAGCGCTCGTCCTCGGGCAGACGGTCGATCTTGTTCAGCACTTCGATGACGCGGGGATCGTTCTCGCCGTCGATGCCGAGGTCTTTGAGGATAGAGATCACATCCTCGCGTTCGACATCGGTATATTCCTGACTGATGTCGCGCACGTGCAGGATAACGGCAGCCTCTTGGACTTCCTCAAGCGTGGCGCGAAACGCCGCAACCAGTTGCGTTGGCAGATCAGAAATGAAACCGACGGTATCGGAAATGATCGTGTTGCGGCCAGACGGCAGCTCCAACCCGCGCATGGTAGTGTCAAGCGTGGCAAACAGCAGGTCCTTGGCAAAGACCTTGGCGCCGGTCAGGCGGTTGAACAACGTGGATTTTCCGGCGTTGGTATAACCGACAAGGGCAATGATCGGATACGGCTCTTTCTTGCGGCTTTCGCGTTGCAGGCGGCGATTGAGCTTGACGTGTTCGAGGTCTTCCTTGAGGCGCTTGATGCGCTCGTCGATCATACGGCGGTCAAGCTCCATCTGCTTCTCGCCGGGGCCGCCGGTCTTGCCTGTGCCGCCGCGCTGGCGTTCAAGGTGCGACCATGCGCGCACAAGGCGCGAGCGCTGGAATTCCTGTGCTGCCAGTTCGACCTGCAGGCGGCCTTCATGCGTACGTGCGCGCGCGCCGAAGATTTCAAGGATCAGGCCCGTGCGGTCAATCACCTTGCAGTTCCATGCTTTTTCAAGATTGCGTTGCTGGATGGGCGTCAGCGCATCGTTGATGAAGGCGAGTGTTGCTTCTTCCTGCCCGATGATCTCGCCCAGACGCGCGACCGTACCCGAGCCGAACAGCGTCGATGGTGTCACCTTTTGCAGGCGTACGCTTTCGTCATGCACGACATTGAGCGCGATGGCATGAACAAGCCCCACGGCTTCGGCCAGTGCGGCATCGGGGTCGCGCTGTGCCTTATGCGCATTCTCCCCGCTCTTGGCGTAAAGAGCATGGGGATGAATGACGACAACGTTTTCAGACATAGTGAATTCTATCTTCGCGGCGAAAACGGGGCTTAGCCCTGCTGCGAATTATCCCCTGCTTCGACTTCCTGGCCATCTTCGTCCTGCAGGCGCACAGGCGATGCCGGCATGATGGTTGAAATCGCGTGTTTGTAAATCAGCTGCGAATGGCTGTCGCGGCGCAACAGCATGGAGAAATTGTCAAACCAGGTGATGATACCCTGCAGTTTGACGCCGTTGACGAGAAACACCGTCACCGACATTTTGTCCTTGCGGATCTTGTTGAGAAACTTGTCTTGCAGGTTCTGGCTTTTATCCGACATTTTTATGCGCAACCTTTTTGAAATGCCGGCTTCTGTCATCCGGCTTGCCTGTTATTTATAACAAAAGCGCTTGCGGCGGCGCAATCATCATCGCGTGAAATACGGCCTGATATATTCCATAAATTTAGCGTGCGTCTGAAAACGTGCCGTCGGCGGGAATTTCGCCAGCATCTCGTCCGGCGGCAACTTGGTTTCAAGCAAAACACCGGTGCAGCCAGACGCAATCGCACAGGCCATATCGGTATGGCTGTCACCCACGAACCAGACATCCGGCCCCGGCGCAATGCCGCTGCCTTTGAGCGCGTGCAGCACGGGCGCGATATCGGGTTTGTCCTTTGCCGCGTCCCCCGCCCCGACGATGGCGTTGAAATAGCCATTGAAAGCGATGCGGTCGGCTTCTTTACGCAACAGCGGTCCGCGTTTGTTGCTGACCACAGCCAGATAGACACCGTTTTGCGACAGCAGGCGCAGCATGTCTTCCACCTGGTCGTGCAGGCGCACGCCGTTTTCGACCAGCTTGTTAAAAGTAGCGTAGAAGACCTTGTCGGCCTCCTCCCATTTGTCGCCGAACAACCCGCCGAACAGGTCACGCGCCGATCCGCCTGCGCGACCACGTGCCTCGGCGTCGCTCCAGGCCGCAACCCCCATATGTACCAGTGCCGCGTTAAGCGCCTCAAGCGCCAGTGGCCAGTTGTCAACAATGGTATCGTCCCAGTCGAAAATGATCGCACGTGGTTTGGGCAGTTGCGCCAAGGCTTCGGTCATGGTGTGCGGCTGTGTCATGTGCGTGATCCTGTTATTTCTCATGCCAGGGAAACTGGCGCGACTGCGGATTGGTCGCATAATTCATATAAAGGTCGAAAATCTTTTCGGTCACGGGGCCAAGCTCGCCGGTGCCGATCTTGCGGCCGTCAATCGACCCCACCGGCGCGATCAACGCGACAGCGGAAGAACAAAAAGCCTCTTTCGCGGCGTAGGCTTCCTTGACGCTGAAGGCCCGTTCGACAATCGTGATGCCCTCGCGTTTGCACAGCGCCTGCAATGCGCTGCGCGTTACGCCCTTGAGGATCGCATGGCCCGTTGTCGGGCGTGTAATCAGCTGTTTTTTCGCATTGATGATCCATGCATTGGATGACGACCCTTCGGTCACCATGCCCTTGGCATCGACCATCCATGCCTCGTAAGCGCCCTTGTCGGCTGCCTGTTGCTTGGCAAGTACCTGGGCCAGCAATGCCGTCGATTTGATGTCGCGGCGGTCCCAGCGGATATCAGGAACGGTGACGACCTTTTTGATAGATGCCTTGCGCTTGTCTATGTCGAAATTGGCCGGGCGCAGTGTCATGACCAGCGTCGGCGCGATACTTTCCTTGGGAAAGACGAAGTCGCGCGGCGCAACGCCACGCGTCACCTGAATATAAAGCGCACCGTTAGAGGTGCGGTTGCGGCGCACAAGCTCGCGCATAATCATCATCAGCGTGGCGCGGCTGACGGGCAAATCCATGCGCAGTTCACGCAATGATCGTTCAAGACGGTCGATATGACCTTGTGAATCGGCCAGCACGCCGTTCATCAGGGCGACGACTTCGTAGATGGAATCCGCGAACTGAAAGCCACGATCCTCGATATGCACGCTTGCTTCGTCATGAGGAATATATTGGCCGTTGACGTATGCGATGCGCGGCATCAGAAGTACTCCGGACGGACAGCGAACATTTGCTCGACCTTTTTCACCTGTCCGTGCGCCGCCAACATAATCACACGGTCATCAGGACGGATCACGGTATCGGAGCGCGGGATGAGGATTTCCTGCCCGCGCACAATAAGGCCGAACAACATGTCCTTGGGGCGCTTGATTTCGCGGATCGGCGTATTGACGATGGCCGAGGTATCGAGTGCTTCGACCTCGAGAATTTCGGCAAAACCGTCACGCAGGGAATGCGCGGCCTTCACGCGCCCGCGGCGCACGTGCTGCAAAATAGTCGATACAGTGATGGAGCGCGGGTTGACTACGGCGTCAATGCCCATCGACGATACCAGCGGCATGAAGTGGTTATTGTTGATCAGCGCAATGGCACGTTCGCACCCATATTGCTTGGCCAGCATGGCGCTGAGGATATTGCTTTCGTCATGGTTCATGACCGAAACCACGACTTCGGTATCCTGAATGCCCGCTTCCTCGAGAATACTGCGGTTGAGCGCATCGCCATGCACGACCATGACATTCCCCAGATATTCGGAGACGCGCTGCGCGTTATCATGGTTACCCTCGACCATACGCACGGTGATATTGGGCATATTGGCCTGGATTTCCTGCGCCAGCTTGGTGCCGATCTTGCCTGCGCCGACGATCAGGACATGACGCGTTTCCGGCGCGTCAAATCCAAATGCCGTCATCACGCGTTGCAGGTGGTGTGTCGCCGTGACGAAATAAACCTCGTCGCCGGGGCGCATTTCATCGTCGCCGCTCGGGATGATCTTGGTATCGTCGCGCAGAATGGCGAGGATGCCGACCTTGAGGTCGGGAAACATCGTTTCAAGATGCTTGAGCGGCGTATAGAGCAAGGGACAATTAGGCTTGCAAATAACGCTTACCGCCTTCACAAGGCCGTCGGCCAGCGGAATGATGTTGAACGCGCCCGGCACGCGCAGACGGTTGGCGATGGCGCGGGCCACTTCCACTTCGGGCGAAATCGTCACGTCGATCGGCATATGGTCGCGGCTGAACAGGTTGGACCAGCCCGCCTTCAGATACCCCTGCTCGCGCACGCGCGCGATCTTCATGGGGATATTGAACAACGAATAGCCGACCTGACAGGCCACCATGTTGACTTCATCTGAATGCGTGGCCGCGATCAGCATCTCAGCATCGGCAGCACCGGCGCGCTCCAGCACGTCGGGGTGCGCCGCATGGCCGACGATGCCCGTCACGTTCATGCTTTCGTTCAGGTCGGCGATCAGATGTGCATCAAGATCGATAACGGTGACGTTGTTGCCTTCCTCCGACAGGTAGCCCGCAATCGAGGCCCCCACCTGACCGGCGCCGCAAATCACAACTTTCATATCTTATCCCTGTCCTTCCGACAGTGTTTTTGGAGTATCTGTATCATCGGGCGCATCGTCGTCGTCCTTGTCGCCGCCCTGAATGCCCAGCAACTTGAGCTTGCGGTGCAGGGCAGAACGCTCCATGCCGATGAAAAGCGCTGTGCGCGAAATATTGCCGCCAAAGCGGTTGACCTGCGACAGCAGGTATTCACGCTCGAATATCTCGCGTGCCTCGCGCAGGGGTTTTGACATCAACTCCACGCCGTCCTTGCCGCGGATCAGCTCGACCGCCTGTTTCTTGAGGTCGGGCGGCAGCATGTCGGCGGTGATCCTGTCTTCCGGCGTCATGATCAGCAACCATTCGATGACGTTGCGCAACTGGCGCACGTTGCCGGGCCAGTCATAGGATTGCATCAGCGCCATCGCATCGTCGGCGAATTCGCGCGGCGGCATGTTGGCGCTGGCGGCGGCTTCGCGCATGAAGTGATTGGCCAGCAAGGGGATGTCTTCCAGACGTTCGCGCAGCGACGGCATTTCGATGGGCACCACGTTCAGGCGGTAGTACAGGTCCTGACGGAACTTGCCTTGTGTAATAAGGGCTGGAATATCCTGGTTGGTGGCGGCGATGACGCGGGTGTCGATCTCGATGCGCTCGCTGCTGCCGATGCGTGAAAAATACTGGTCTTGCAACACGCGCACGATCTTGGCCTGCGTTTCGATCGGCATGTCGGCCACTTCGTCAAGGAACAGCGTGCCGCCGTGCGCGCGGTCAAAAATGCCCTTTTGCGTGCCGGTGCCAAACAGTTCCAGCTCGATACGCTCGGGCGCCATGATCGCGCAGTTGAGAACGACGTAGTTCTTCTCCGCGCGCTTTGACAGGCGGTGGATCATGCGCGCGGCAACGTCTTTGCCTGTGCCCGGCTCGCCGGTCAGCAAAACGCGGCTGTTGGCAGGCGCCACGCGCTCCACCGTCTGGCGTGCCTGCGTCATCAGCGCCGAGGTCCCTTGCAGGTCGGCTGCGTGGCCGCCTGTCTTCAGGCGCAACTCGCGGTTTTCGCGGCGCAGACGCGCGGCTTCGAGCGCACGGCCGACCAGCACCATCAGCCGGTCTGTCTTGAACGGCTTTTCGATGAAATCATAGGCGCCAATCTGGATGGCGCTGACGGCGGTTTCGATGTTGCCGTGGCCGCTGATCATGATGACGGGCATGTCGGGATGACTTTTGACCAGTTTCTTCAAAAGCTCGATGCCGTCCATCTCGCTGTTTTCAAGCCAGATGTCCAGCACCACCATGTCAGGCGCCTTATCGGCGATCATCGCCAGGGCGGTTTGCGCATTGGGCGCCTCGCGCGTGGCGTGGCCTTCGTCGTTGAGGATGCCGCCGATCAACAGGCGGATGTCATCCTGATCGTCGACGATCAAAATATCGCTGGTCATTACGGTACTCATGCTAACTCCCTGACCGTGTTTGTAACGGTCAACCCCTTGGAGAAAATTATAACAGCTTTCGCGCCGGATTTAAGTCCTTCCGACATCACGTTTTCGAGCGTGATCTCGCCGCCATGATCTTCCATAATCTTTTTGACAATCGCCAGCCCCAGGCCCGAGCCCTTTTTCTTGGTCGTCACATAGGGTTCCAGCAGCTGGTCCTTCACCTTTTCGGGCAGGCCAAGGCCGTTATCGGTGACGGTGATTTCAATATTCCCGCCACGCTCTCCGCATGTCACGCTGACATAACCGCGCATTTTGTTCTTTTGCTCATGCTGGCGGTCATGAATTGAATCGATCGCGTTTTGCAACAGGTTGGTCAGCACCTGCGTCAGTTGCGAGCGGTCGATGTTGGCTTCAATGTGCGCTTCGTCGCTGCTGAAGTCAAAACCGATATCTGTATGCGCCTGACGCTGCAACACCATCGCATCGCGGCAGACATCAACGATATCCTCCATGCGTTTCACCGGCAGCGGCATGCGCGCATAGGCGGAAAACTCGCCGACCATGTGGCCGATCTCGTGAACCTGGCGGATAATGGTTTCCGTGCATTTCTCGAACGTTTCCGGATCTTCGCTGATCTGCGGCAGGTATTTGCGCTTCAGGCGCTCTGCTGACAGCTGGATGGGCGTCAGCGGGTTCTTGATCTCGTGCGCGATGCGACGCGCAACATCCCCCCATGCCGCCTTGCGCTGGGCCGAAGCCAGGGCCGAAATATCATCGATCGTCGCCACGGCGCCGCTGCCCCCCTGCTCGTCCGTTACGCGCAGCAACAATGTGCGGCGCGGACCGCCCGGCGTTGCGTATTCGATTTGCAGGGTGGCGTTATGCAGGCCTTCGGCCTCGGGCAGGAAATCCACCAGCTTTTTGCCGGTCAGGCCCGTGTTGCGCCCCTCGCCCAGCAGCAATTCGTCGGCCACCGTATTGGCAAGGGTGATGTTGCCCGACGGGTCAAGCCCGATCACGCCCGACGAGGCTCCGGCCAGCACCGCCTCGGTAAAGCGGCGGCGTTCATCCAGCATGCGGTTGGCCGTCAGCAATTCATCCTGCTGGTGTTGCAACTGGCTGGTCATGTTGTTGAAGGCAGCACCCAGCATGGTCAGCTCGTCACCGTCGCCGACCGCATCCACGCGCGCCGACAGGTCACCGTCGCGCACTTTTTCAGCTGCCGAGATCAGTGCGCCGATCGGCGTGATCAGGGATTGCGAGAACATAAGACCGCCCCAGATCGCCGCCAGCAGCAACAAAAAGGCCACCGCCATGAACATTACCGTGATCATCACCTGCAGGCGCGATTGCCGCCCTTCAAGCGAGGTATATTCAGCAACCGCTTTTTGCGTTTTTTGCATATGCCCCAGCACGTTTGCATCCACGACGCGCCCGACATAGAGGTAAGCATCTAGAAACCCGTCAAGCCGCACAAGCGCGCGGATGCGGCCCTGGCTGTCGCCGGTGATCAGCACCAGCTCGCCCGCACGCGCGGCTTCCATCTGCTTGGGCGTGAAGCGCTCGAATTCCAGCGTGAACGACAGGCGCGAGCGCCCCAGTACATCGCCGTTGCTCTGAAACACCATCGCTTCGGGCAGGTTACGCAGGCTGGATTGCGTTTGCATGGCGCGGTCAAACAGCGCGCGGTTACGCGTCAGCTCCGATGCTTCGCGGTTGAGGTCGTTGGCCATCGCCAGAACGTCGGCACGCATGACCTGCTGGTGTTCTTTAAGGTAAGCCTGCGCCACGTTGAGGGATTCATTCACGGCCGTGCTGACGCGGTCATTGAACCATGCCTGCACGCCGAAGTAAAAGAACAGGGCCGAGAACACGGCCATCAGAATGGCAGGGACAGCGGCCAGAATACTGAAGACGAACACAAAACGCACCTGCAGGCGCGACCCTGCAATGCCCTGGCGGCGCTTGCCCCACAGCATGACGATATGCCGCGCGATCACGGCCCCCATCATCAGCAGCAGAACCAGCGTTACGTTGAGCATCAGGTAGACCGTCTCGATCTCTGTCGAGCGGCGCGTCAGCACCAGATAGGTCATCACGCAGGACGTAATCGCCGCAAACGTCAGCGCGAAAGCCACCCGCCGCGAGGCCAGCACGCGCCCGGCAAAGCTGATCAACGCCGACGAGAAACCCGCTGCCTGTCTGGCCGCAGCTCCTTGCGGCTCAAGCGTATCGGGAGATGAATGTTCTGTCATCGTCATGCCTGTCTTCCCCCTGCCTTTTCGCGCGGCACATCTATGCCCAGCTGGCGCAATTTGCTGCGCAGGGTATTGCGGTTCAGCCCCAGCAAAGCTGCGGCCCTGATCTGGTTGCCACGCGTTTGCGACAAAGCTTCTTCAAACAGCGGCTTTTCCAGCAAAGCCAGCATGTCCTCGTAAATACGCCCCTCGGCATGACTGCCCTGCGCCGCAAAATAGCTTTGCACGGCCTTGGCCAGTTGCGCTTCGGCGTCGCCTTCAGCAACGGCGCTATCGGCCTGCACCAACAAGCCTTTGATGGCCTTGGCGTCCACGACTGCATCGCTGGTCAGCGCGCCAAGACGCTTCATGATATTTTCCAGTTCGCGGATATTGCCCGGCCAGCGGTGCTGGCGCAGGCATGTGATCGCTTGCGGCGACAAGACCTTGCCGAAAGGGGCAAGGAAGTGTTGCGCCAGTGCGGCAATATCCTCGGCACGCGCGCGCAAGGGCGGCACGGACAGCGGAATGACGTTGAGGCGATAATACAGGTCTTCGCGGAAACTGCCTGCCTTGACAGCGGCGGCAAGGTCACGGTGCGATGCCGCGATGATGCGCAGCGATGTCTTGATCGATCTGCGCCCGCCCACACTGTTGAATTCGCCTTCCTGCAGCACGCGCAGCAGACGCGTCTGCGCTTCCATCGGCATGTCGCCGATTTCGTCAAGGAACAGCGTGCCGCCCTGCGCTTGCTCGAAACGCCCTATGTGACGCTGGCTGGCGCCGGTAAAGGCGCCTTTCTCATGGCCAAACAACTCGCTTTCGACCAGCTCGCGCGGGATGGCCGCCATGTTGACGGCGACGAACGGGCCGTTCTTCCAGCGGCTATAGGCATGCAGGGCGCGCGCCACCACTTCCTTGCCCGTGCCGGACTCGCCGGTGATAAGCACCGTCAAATCGCTGTCGCGCAGGCGCGCGATGGTGCGGTAAATATCCTGCATGGCGCGCGACTGGCCCAGAACAAAGGTCTTGTCCATTGCCTGCGCGATGTCGTCGCCATCGACTGCAGCAGGCGCAGCCACATCCGTACGGCGCGCCAGCGCACCGCTGACCGTGGCCAGCAGCTCGTCGACGTCAAAAGGCTTGGGCAGGAATTCAAGCGCACCGCCCTCGTTGGCGGCAACGGCGGTCGCCAGTGCGTTTTGCGCGCTGATGATGATCACCTGCATGTCGGGGCGGCGCTGGCGCAGGCGCGGCAGCATTTCAAGCCCGCTGACGCCGGGCATGCGCACGTCGGTGATAACAAGGTCACCCTTGCCTTCGTCGGCCCAGCGGTAGAGCGTGGCGGCGTTATCTGTGCAGGCGACCTCATACCCCGCACCGGTCAGCGCGTGGGTCAAAACAGTACGGATCGCGGCGTCATCGTCTGCCACAAGGATTTTGGCGGATGCCAGCGGTGCGGTCATGCGTGGTCTCCCTTGTCGGACAGATCGCGGTCGTGCGCGAAAGCGATGGTAAAGGTGGTCTTGCCGGGCTGGCTTGCGACGGTAATCATGCCTGCATGGTCGTCGACCAGCTTGGCGACGATTGGCAGGCCAAGCCCCTGACCCTGCGCCTTGGTGGTGTAATAGGGCTCGAACAAACGGCCAAGAGTTTGCGCATCCATGCCCGCGCCGTCGTCCTCGAACGTCACCGTTACCGGCAGGCGGCGTTGGTGGCGGCTATCCACGGGGGCGGATGTCTGATTGTAGAAACTGCGCACCGTCAGCATGGTCGCACCCGCCTCCGCCGCGTTGCGGCACAGGTTGTCAAAAATCTGCACCAGATGGTCATGATCGCCCGCAATGTCGGGCAGCGAGGGATCAAAACGCCGCACGACCGTCATCTGCGCAAAGGCTGCTTGCGCCGCTGCCAGCGCGTGTTCAAGGGGGGCATGGATATTCACAGGAACAAAACCGGCTGCGTCCTGTCCGGCACTTTCAAAAACTGTCATGCGGTCGATCAGGCGGCCGATGCGCGCGGTTTCACGCACGACCAGCTGTGCAAGATCGCTGCCGGCGGCGTCCTGCGCCTTTTTGGCCAGCAACTGGCCCGCCGCCTGAATACCGGCCAGCGGATTTTTGATTTCATGCGCCAGCATGCGCGCCATCAAGGCGACGGAGCGCAACGCTTCGCGCGCGCCGTTGTGTCCTTCGGCGGCAACACTGCTGGCGGCTACGGCGACGATGACGCAATACCCCGCAGGTGACGCCAGCGGTGACAGCGTGATGCTCGAACAGTCTTGGCCCAATACGCCATGATCGTGCAGCGTGACCGTCTGGTGCCTGTCGCGCATGGCGGCAATGCCTTGCGCCAGCACCGAGCCTTGCGCGGCCAGCGTCTCTTTGCCCGCACGCGCCATCATCTGCGCCGCTGCGTCGTTGCGCCAGCACACGGTATGCGGCGGCGTTTGCGCAACGACAAAGACCGCCTGCGGCAACGCGGCCAGCACGGCAAGCAATGCATGATCGTCGAGCGGCGTCGCGGACTGGATAGAGCTGGCGCTATGGGCCGGCATAAGCAAAATGCCCTCTTTTTGTGCAGGATGAGGAATGTCATTTTTGCCTGATTTTTAGGCAATTCGCAACAAACACCGGAAATATCGCATCAATTGACCTGCGTTATCTCACTGTCTAGGATGGCTTTGGGCATCGCCCGGTGTCGCTATGGTGAATTATGAATAATCAATCAGGTTACATTGCCTTGATCGTCGCCGGAGGAAGCGGCAGCCGCAGCGGTTTTGACACGCCCAAGCAATACCTTCCCCTGCTCGGCAACAGCGTGATCGGCCATAGTGTGGCGCTGTTTGCACGCGATCCGCACTGTCGTGCCGTGTATATCGCACTCGGCCCTGCGCACCGCGAGGCATGCAGTGACGCCATTGCAGGGATCGACGGCACCATCACATTGCTTGAAACCGCGGGCGAGAGCCGTCAGGCCACAGTGCGCGCAAGCCTCGGCGCGCTTGCCGCGCGCAAGGAACTGCACGACGGCACCACCATTCTTGTCCACGACGCCGCGCGGCCTTGCCTGACGCAAGACCTCGTCGACAGGCTGCTCGCCGCGCGCATGCAAGGTCACGAAGCGGTCGTGCCAGCCGTCGCCGTCGCCGATACGCTGCGCCGCATCGACGCCGCCACAGGCAGTGCAACAGATGTGGACCGCACGGGCATCCACGCCATCCAGACACCGCAGGCCTGCGATGGCGCATTGCTACATGAACTCCACCAACGCTATCAGGGTGAAAGCTTTACCGACGATGCGGCATTGTTCGCGCGCGCAGGGCTTGCGCCGCTCTATATCGCTGGCAGCCGCGACAACATCAAGATCACCTATGCGCCGGATATGGCCGCAGCGCAGGCCATTTTATCGGCGGCGCGCGGCGACGTGCGCACCGCCACCGGCTACGACGTGCATGAATTCACCCCCGCCACGCGCGAGCGCCCTTTACGCCTTGGCGGCATCACCATTGACCATGACAAGGCCCTCAAAGGACATTCCGATGCCGATGCGGTACTTCATGCCATTACTGATGCCCTGCTTGGCTGCATCGCGGCGCAGGACATCGGCTATCATTTCAGCCCCAAGGACATGCGATGGAAAGATGCGGACAGCACGCACTTCCTTGCCCATGCGCGCGACATGATCACGGCGCGCGGCGGCATCATCTCCCATGTCGACGCCACCGTGATTTGTGAGGAACCCAAGATCGGCCCGCACCGTAGCGCCATGCAGGCGGCCATTGCCAAGATCCTGCACCTCGACACGGACCGCGTCAGCATCAAGGCCACCACCAGCGAGGGCCTTGGCTTCACCGGCCGCCGCGAAGGCCTGGCCGCGCAAGCCAGCGCCACGGTGCGCCTGCCCTTTACCCCCGTTACCATGAAAGACGCAATCCATGCTGCATAAGCTCAAGCCACGCCTGACCGCCCTGCCTGCGCACGACGCCGACGCGCGCCTTGCGCTGCAGGTATCAACATTTTTCGGCGTGGGCCGTTTGCGCCCCGCACCGGGCACGCTTGGCTCGCTTGCCGCCATTCCGTTTGGCTTTCTGATCGCCTCTGCCGGCGGGCCGGTTGCACTTGCGCTCGCAGCCCTGATCGTGACCTATGTGGGCGCAAAGGCAGCAACCACCTACGGCAAGAAAAGCGGCACCGTCGACGACCAGTCTATCGTCATCGACGAAGTCGCGGGCATGTGGATTGCCGCCATTCCCGCCG
>JAEXMB010000031.1 GCA_023444705.1 Pseudomonadota bacterium
CGCGAGGACCGCGTGACCGCGGCCCTGCGCGAGGTGAACCTTGAACCTGAAATGCGCCACCGCTATCCGCATGAATTTTCGGGCGGACAGCGCCAAAGGATTGCGATTGCGCGCGCGCTGATCCTCAAACCCAAGATGATTATCCTCGACGAGCCGACATCTGCCCTTGATATGTCAGTGCAGGCGCAGGTGGTGGAATTGTTGCGCGACCTGCAGCAAAAGCACGATCTTGCCTATATCTTCATCAGCCATGACCTGCGCGTGGTGCAGGCCATGTCGCATGATGTGATCGTCATGCAGCACGGCAAGGTGGTTGAAACCGGGACGGCAGCGCAGATTTTCGGCCATCCGCAGCAGGACTATACCAAGACCCTGCTGGCGGCAGCACTGTCGATCGAGGCGGCGTAAGCTCTTCCTTCACGCATAAAAAAGCCCCGCATCTGCGGGGCTTTTTTATTTTCAGGCCGCGGCCTTGACGTCTTCGGCGGGTGTGCCGTTGTGATAGGCATTGCACAAAAACGCTTCCTCGGCCTTGGCTTTGGCAAGGTGTTCTTCCTTCACGTGTCCATAACCGCGGATATGCTCGGGCACTTCGGCGATCTTGATCGCCGTAGCAAGGTTGTCCTTGCCAAGCGTGTCGAGCAGGCCGCTGACCGTAGTGAAGTAATCGGCGATCAGCTGGCGTTCGATCTTGCGCTCGGCCGTGTAGCCAAAGACATCAAGCGGGGTTCCGCGCAGGCCCCGCAGGGCCGCCAACACGCGGAAGGCGCCGAGCATCCACGGGCCGAACTGCATTTTCTTCAGATGTCCGGTCTTGGCATCGCGCTTGGCCAGCAAGGGCGGGGCAAGGTTGAATTCAAGCTTGTAGTCGCCCTCGAACGTCGCTTTGAGCTGGTTGAGGAAGGCGCCGTCGGTATAGAGACGCGCAACCTCGTATTCGTCCTTATAGGCCATCAGCTTGTAGGCATAGCGTGCCACCGCTTCGGTCAGCGCGCCGGCTTTGCCGCTGACGGCTTCCTCGCGCGCGCGGACCTGTGCCACGAAATCACTGTATTTCTTGGCATAGCGGGCGTTTTGGTATGCCGTCAGGCTGTCGATGCGGCGCGCGATGGCTTCATCGAGCGTTTCCGACATGCGGCGGTGGTCGGTCGCGGCAGGGTCGGTTTTCTCGGTAGCGGCTTCCATCACCTTGGCAAGGTCAAAGGCCGCGCGGCGGCCCCACAGGAAGGCATTCTGGTTCATCTTGACGGCGGCACCATTGAGCGCGATGGCCTGCATGATGGCGGCCTCGCCAATGGGGACAGCCCCTTTTTGCCATGCGTAGCCGAGCATGAACATATTGGTGGCGATACTGTCGCCCATCAGGCGGGTGGCCAGATGGGTGGCGTTGAGCATGTCGAGGTTGTCGTTGCCGCACAGGTTGCGGATACGGCCATAGACGGTATCAACGGGAATGCGCCAGTCGGGCTTTTGGGTGAAATCCCCCGTCTGTGCCTTGTGGGTGTTGAGGAAAACGCGCGTCACGCCGATGTTCTCGGTGTGCGGGCGGATCTTGCTGAGCGTGTCGCCGTCGGTGGTGACCAGCATGTCGGCCCCGATGATGGCGTCGGCACCGGCAGCGCCGATGCGCACGGTGTTGATGTCATCGGGCGTGGCCGCGATGCGGATGTGGCTGGTGACCGCACCGCCTTTTTGCGCCAGGCCGGTCTGGTCCATCGTGGTCGCACCCTTGCCTTCGATGTGCGCGGCCATCGCAAGGATCGCGCCGATGGTGACGACACCCGTGCCGCCGATGCCGGTAACGACAAGGGCGGTCGGGTGCGCAAGGTCGCTCATCTGCGGTGTGGGCAGAGTGGCGAAATGCGCCTCGAGCGCGTCGCTGACGCTGGCGGCGGCGGGCTTTTTAAGGTTGCCGCCAAGAACGGTGACAAAGCTCGGGCAGAAGCCCTTGAGGCAGGAGTAATCCTTGTTGCAGGTCGACTGGTCGATCTGGCGCTTGCGGCCGTATTCGGTTTCGACGGGTGCGATCGATACGCAGTTCGATTTCTTGCCGCAGTCGCCGCAGCCTTCGCACACCCGTTCGTTGATCATCACGCGCTTGGCGGGGTCGACCATCAGGCCGCGCTTGCGGCGACGGCGCTTTTCGGCAGCGCAGGTCTGGTCATAGATAATGACCGTGGTGCCCTTGGTCTCGCGCAGGGTGCGCTGCACTTCGTCAAGCTGGTCGCGGTGGCGGAATTCGATCCCGGCGGGGAAGGGGGCTTGCTCTTTATACTTTTCAAGGTCGTCGGACACGACGTAGATCGTGCGCACGCCTTCGGCGCGCAGCTGTTGCGCGATGATCTGCGGTGTCAGCTGGCCATCGACGTGCTGGCCGCCGGTCATGGCGACGGCGTCGTTATAAAGGATCTTGTAGGTGATGTTCACCTTGGCCGCGACGGAGGCGCGGATGGCCAGATAGCCCGAGTGGAAATAGGTGCCGTCGCCGAGGTTGGCAAAGACGTGTTCTTCGCTGGTGAAGGGGGCCTGGCCGATCCACGGCGCACCTTCACCGCCCATCTGGGTAAAGGGGCCGGTGCCGGGTACGATCCAGGTCGCCATGTAGTGGCAACCAATACCCGCCATCGCGCGGCTGCCTTCGGGCACTTTGGTCGAGGTATTGTGCGGACAGCCCGAGCAGAAGAACGGCGTGCGTGCCACAGGGGCAGGGTTAGATTTGCTTTCAAGCGCGTGTTCGATGACCGACAGGCGGGCGTTGAATTCGTCAAGCTCGCTGCCGCCTTTGAGGCTGCGCAGGATCGCGCGCGCGATCTGCGTTGCGGTCAGCTCCAGCGTTTCCTGCAAC
>JAEXMB010000063.1 GCA_023444705.1 Pseudomonadota bacterium
AGTGCTCTACCACTGAGCTACAACAGCGTTGTGGAGATGTCTTTTACATGACTCGCCCAAGCGTGACAAGCATTTGCGACATAAAAAACCAGAATGTCATAAAATATTAACAATATCAGTCAGTTGACTTTTATTTTGGGCGGCTCTAGGCTCTGTTCATGTCGTCGAAACCACCTGAAAAACCCGCTGGCCGTGCGCCCGCCGGCAAGTTTGCCGAGCGCGAGGACGCATTGCGCGCCAACCTGCTCAAACGCAAGCAGCAACAGCGCGCGCGTGCGCACGACGACACAACCGCCCCAAAAACATCAGACAAGGAAAAGCATTAACATGGCCATCATGCCCGACACATGGATCCGCGATCAGGCGCTCAACCACGGCATGATCACCCCGTTTCAGGACCGCCAGAAGCGCGAGGGCATTATCTCCTACGGCTTGTCGTCCTATGGCTATGACTGCCGCCTGTCGGACGAATTCATGATTTTCACCAACGTCGACAACGCCATCGTCGACCCCAAGGCCTTCAGCAACGACAGCTTCGTCACCCGCAAGACCGATGTCTGCATTATCCCGCCCAACAGCTTCGTCCTCTGCCGCACGGTTGAAACCTTCAAGGTGCCGCGCGACGTGCTGGTCGTCTGCCTTGGCAAAAGCACCTATGCGCGTTGCGGGCTGATCGTCAACGTCACGCCGCTGGAGCCGGAATGGGAAGGCCAGGTGACGCTCGAGATTTCCAATACAACGCCCCTGCCCGCCAAGGTCTATGCCAACGAAGGCATCGCGCAGTTCCTGTTCTTCAAGGGCGCCAGCCCCTGCGAGGTGTCCTATGCCGACCGCGCGGGCAAATATATGGGACAAGCAGGCGTCACCCTGCCGCGCCTTTAAGCCGCAATAAAAATAAAAATCAGCTCGCCGGCTTTTTGCCGATGGGCGACGCCGGTTTTCTGACGACGGCGGGCGACACGCTGTTGGCAGCGCCAAAACCGCAGGTTTGCCCGCCCAGTTCATCCAGCGTGCGTGCGGCCTCGCCCAGCAACTCGCCGCCGCTTTTGGCGAATTCGGCGAAGGGCGTCGCCGCGATGTTTTTGGTGTCGTTGTCACGCACCACCACCTGCCCGGCGTAGAAATCAAAAATATAGGTCAGCACGCCGCTCTTGCAGGCGATCTGCGTGTCATGCAGGCGCTCGAAATTGCCCCGCTGATTAAGCGTACGCAGGGTTTCCGCGACAAGCGCGATGGTCTGCTTGTTGCGGCTGTCTTCGGCTTTCGCACAGGCCAGCTGGCCCGTCCCGTCCAGTTTGCGGATATCCGCCCCAGCCTCCAGCAATGCGCGCGCATCATCCGTGCGCCCGCGCGCGAGCGCATCAAGCAACAGGGTCGTGCCCTGTTCGTCAAGCGGCGCGTCGATGTCGGCCACATCACGGAAAAAACTGTGTTGCGCGGCAGAGAGCGCATATTCGACATTTTTGCCCGCAAGCACGCGGTCAAACAGCGTGGCCACCAGATGCGGATCGCCCTGCGGCGAAACGCGGGGGCACAGGAAGGCCAGCAGGTCGATGTTTTTGAGGTCGACGGCTTTATCAAGCGCATTGCGCGTCACCACGGCCCCGTGACTGGCGCAGAGTATTTTAACCAGATCGACGGCCTGCGCGCCAAAACGCGACAGCATGGTTTCCACCACCGGCTCGTTGCGGTCAGGCAAGACGAAATGCGCATCGTCGGTGATGTTGCGCACCGCATGCCAATTGCCGTTTTGCACCAGCATCATAAAAAGCGTGCGCCCGTTGTCGAGCTTCATATTGACCGGCAACCGTTCGGGGACCAGCCGCGACAATTCTTGCCCGTCAAGATGGCCGATCACTTCGCCTATGCGCGCGCGTAAATAAGCGTCGCGCTCCGGCGACGCGCCATCCGGATAAAGGCTGGCAAGCTCGCGCATCAGTATTGCATAGACAAAGCGCCCGCGGCTTTGCCCGCCGCCATGCGCAAGATACACATCAAGCGGCATCTGGCCGTGATCGTTTTTGATGGTGACGTCGATTTCGCTGAAGTTGTCGACCAGTTCGCTGATGACGCCGCTCCATGAATAGCTGTTTTCAAGCAGAACATGCAGCAAAGTATCGCCCGACGTATTGACCCGCGCATTCAGGTCCATGCCCCGCGCGATGAAGGTATCGATCAGTTCGACATCCTCGTGCGCCTTGAGGTAAAAGGCGACGAAATTGCGGCCATAGGTTTCGTCGATGCGCGGATAATACCAACTGGGAATCGCGCGTTCGATCTCGTAGGCCGGATAGTCGTTATCGACCATCTGGCGCAACTTCTGGCTGACTTTGGCATGATCGCGACCGAACATCGGCAGTTTATCCGCTGGGACAGGACGTTGATTTGAAAGGTGGATGAGCCTAACAAAGGTGAAAAGTTATGTCAATTTATTATCCCCCTTGCTCCACAGTATGAAAAAAACATAAAATTCAGCCACATCACCGAGGTTATCATGGATAAAATTCGCATCACCGGCGGCGCAACGCTCAAGGGCATCATCCCCGTCAGCGGCGCCAAGAACGCAGCCCTTCCACTTATGTGCGCGGGCTTGCTCAGCGGTGACGCGCTTGTTCTCAACCGCGTGCCCGACCTGCGCGATGTCGCATCGTTGCGCGCGGTGCTGGAATCCCTCGGCGTGACGACGACCTATGATCGCACCACCAAGGTCATGCGCATCGACGCCAAAACCATCAGCAATACCGAGGCGCACTATGACCTCGTGCGCAAGATGCGCGCCAGCGTTCTGGTGCTTGGCCCGCTGGTCGCGCGCATGCACGAGGCCCGCGTGTCCCTGCCCGGCGGCTGTGCCATCGGCGCGCGCCCCGTCGACCTGCACCTGCAGGGGCTTGAGGCGCTGGGCGCGGAAATCGAAATTGATGCAGGCTATATCATCGCGCGCGCACCAGGTGGGCTGAAGGGTGCCGATGTGCATTTCGCCAAAGTATCCGTTGGCGCCACCGAAAACGTCATGATGGCCGCAACGCTCGCCAAGGGCAAAACCGTGTTGCACAACGCGGCACGCGAGCCCGAGATCGTCGACCTTGGCCATTGCCTGATCGCAATGGGCGCGAAGATTTCCGGTCTTGGCACAGAAACCATCACCATCGACGGTGTGGACAGCCTGCACGGCGCCACGCACAGCGTCGTCGGCGACCGTATCGAGGCCGGCACCTTTGCCATCGCCGCCGCCATGACCAACGGCGAAGTCACGCTGGAAGGCTGCGACATCAACCACCTTGCCGCCCTTGCCCATCCGCTGCATCTGGCGGGGGTCGACATGACCGGCGACGGCCAGCGCATCCACGTGCGCCGCGCCAAGCCTGTCTTGCGCGGCATCGACGTGATGACCGAACCCTACCCCGGCTTTCCCACCGACCTGCAGGCGCAGCTGATGTCGATGCTGACCATCGCCGAGGGTGCGGGCATGGTGACCGAAACCGTTTTTGAAAACCGCTTCATGCACGTGCCCGAACTGGTGCGCATGGGGGCCAACATCACCGTTCACAACCACTCCGCCCTTGTGCGCGGCGTGAAAAAGCTCAAAGGCGCGCATGTGATGGCGACGGACCTGCGCGCGTCGGTTTCGCTTGTTATGGCGGGGCTGGTTGCCGAAGGCTTTACCGAAGTCCACCGCATCTATCACCTCGAGCGCGGGTATGAAG
>JAEXMB010000107.1 GCA_023444705.1 Pseudomonadota bacterium
ACGGCGGCGGCGATCTCGTTGAAAATTTCTTCCTCGTCCCATTTGTAGGCACCGTTATAGGTCTTGATGACCTTGCCTGTGCGGTCCAGCAGATAGCTGGTCGGAATACCTTCGTAGGTCCAGCGGCGCGGCACCTGCGCGTCCTTGTCCCAATAGAAATCAAGCTGTTCGATTTCGCGCGCGTCCCAGAATGCGGCTATTTTCTCAAGCCCGTCGCGGTCAAGGGAGATCGCCACCACGGCAAAACCCTTGTCGCGCAGGCGCGCGTTGAGGATTTCAAGCGAGGGCAGCTCGGCGATGCAGGGCGGGCACCACGTCGCCCACAGGTTGACCAGCACCATCTTGCCGCGCAAGGCGTCGAGCGTGACGGGCTGTCCCTGACGGTCGACGAAAGTCAGCGCGGGCAAGGCGCCGGGCACGGGGCGGCTCTTTGCATAAACAGCCTGAGTTGCCAGATAACCCACCAGCAGGCCGACGATCACCGCGCCCGCAATCGACAAATCTCTAAAACGTTGAAATTGCGCCTTTACCGCAGACATGCGACACTCCACCTTCATGCAAATGCTTGTTGATTGTGATTAACAGCAATCGCGGGCGGAGTCTAGGCCGGGGCAACGGCTTTTTGCGGGTGTGGCGATGATAAAAAACGATAAAATTCAAAAACTTGCGATTGTTGTCGCCCTGTTCGCGCTGACCGCCTGCGGCGTCAAGCCCAATATGGTCGATCCGCCCGCAGGCGTCACGGTTGATACCTTCCCCCAAACCTATCCGCCCGCCGACGCAGGCACGCACCCGCCCGGCCGGTATCTGCCCCCCGGCTACCAGCCGCAGGCACCCAAAGACGACGCGCCGAAATCAGACCCGCACTACGCCCCCGCCGACACAGGACATGCCGCACCGTGAGCCAGACGACCTTCACTTACCGCAACCGCAGCCTGCACGCCGAAGGCGTGAGCATGGCCACGCTGGCCAAGACCTACGGCACGCCCACCTATGTGTATTCGGCGGCACAGATCCGCGCCAACTACCGCGCCTATAGCGACGCGCTGGGCCGTGCGCTCGGCAAAGGCCGCTTTACCGTCTGCTATGCCTGCAAGGCCAACGGCAATCAGGCCGTGCTGTCGCTGTTGCAGCGCGAAGGTGCGGGTGCGGACATCGTATCGGCGGGCGAGATGCAACGCGCGCTGGCTGCGGGCATTCCCGCCGATAAAATCATTTTCTCCGGCGTTGGCAAAACCGCTGCCGACATCGACGCGGCGCTGGCGGCAGGCGTCGTGCATATCAATGTCGAGGCCGAAGGCGAAATCGCCCTGATTGCCGCTATCGCAAAAAAGCGCCGCGTGACCGCGCAGGTCGCCGTGCGCGTCAACCCCAACGTCGACGCCAAGACGCACGCCAAGATCACCACTGGCAAAAAAGAAAACAAGTTCGGCATCGACATCGGCGAAGTCCCCGCGCTGTTCGCGCGCGCGCGCAAGCACAGCCACGTGCAGATGAACGGCGTCGCCGTGCATATCGGATCGCAACTGACCAGCCTTGCGCCGTTCAAGCGCGCCTATCAGCGTCTGGCCGCGCTTGTCGTCGCCCTGCGCAAGAAAGGGCATGACATCACGCGCGTCGACCTTGGCGGCGGCATCGGCATTTCGTACCGCGACGAAACGCCGCCCGATCTCAACCTTTATGCGCTGATGGTGCGCGACATTTTCGAGCCGCTTGGCGTGCATCTGTGCCTTGAGCCCGGACGCTCCATCGTCGGCGACGCGGGCGTTTTGCTCAGCCGCGTCGTGCAGCTCAAGCCCGGCCACGGCAAGACCTTCGCCATCATCGACGCAGGCATGAACGACCTGTTGCGCCCCGCCCTCTACGACGCCTACCACGGCCTGTTGCCCGTGAAGCAGGGTGGCGGCCGCAAGAAGCTTTATGACGTTGTCGGCCCCGTGTGCGAGACCAGCGACACCTTTCTGACCGGCGAACAGCTTGCCCCCCTTGCGGTCGACGACCTTGTCGTGTTGCGCAACGCCGGCGCCTATGGCGCGGTAATGGGGTCAACCTATAACGCGCGTCCCCTTGCTGGCGAGGTGCTGGTGGATGGCAAAAATCATGCGCGCATCCGCGTGCAGCACAGCGTGCAAGACCTCATCGATCAGGACATCGTGCCGAAATGGATATGAACGGACAGCACAGCATATGGACAGGACTGCGCTTTGGCGTGCTTTACGCCGCCAGCGCCGTCGTCGTCCTGCTGTGCCGCCTGTGGCTGAGCTATTGGGCGTTGATCTGCCTTGCGCTGGCCTTTCTGGCGCTTGCCGCGCTTGGCCTGTTCGCACATCTGGGCCTGACGGCGCACTGGCTGGTGATCGGCCTGTTTGTTGCGCTCGCTGTCTGGGTCGCGCGCACGCACACAGCGTCCTTTCGCTGGCCCACACGCGCGCATATCGAACATGAAATGGAGCGCGCGGCCAATATCGCGCACCGTCCGCTGGCCGCCTTGCGCGACACCATCCACAACGCCGAGGCCGCAAGTCTCTGGGCCCAGCACCGCCAGCGCGCAGCCAGCGCACTGGCACAGGTCAAGCTGGCCCGCTGGCACGCCGATGTCAGCGCGCGTGACCCCTATGACCTGCGCCATGTGGCCGGATTGTTTTTTGCAGCGTCATTGCTGATCGGCGCCCATCACGCACCCGCACGCATGGCGCAGGCGCTGTCACCCGCACTGCCGCCCCTGCCCGTCGCCGCGCGTCCCGCGCTCGACATCTGGGTCGCGCCGCCCGCCTATACGCAGGCAGCACCGGTTTATCTGGCGCGCGCGCAAAACGCGCAGGCAAAGCTCAATACCAAGCCCGAAGTTCCTGCGGGCAGCACGCTGAAAATCCGCATTTCCGGCCAGCGTCTGGCGCCTGTCATCCGTCTTGACGGCAAGCGCGTCGCCGTCACGCGCATCGACAGCCGCAATTACAGCGCCGAAACCACTCTGGCGCGCAATGGCGCGCTCACCATCCGTCAGGGCCTGCGCCATCTGGGCCGCTGGGACCTGCGCGTCACGCCCGACGAGGCGCCCAAGATCTCGCTGGTTGACGCAGGCAAGGGCGGCAACGGTTTGCTCAAGATCACGTGGCAGGCAGGCGACGATTACGGCCTGACGGCGCTGAGCGCGCGCATCGACGCACCAAAGGAACATGGCGCATTGCTGGACGGAAAAACGCAGACGCTGATCGACCTGCCGCTGCCCCCGCGCCCCGAGGCAGGCAAAAAGCTCGACGGCGTCTTTAGCGAAAGCGTTGACCTCAGCCGCCACCTGCTGGCGGGAACGCCCGTCAAGCTGACGCTGAGCGCCACCGACGACGCCGGCCAGACATCGACGTCGCAGACCATCGACGTCACCCTGCCGGAGCGCCGTTTCACCAGCGCCGTCGCACAACGCGTGGTTGACGAGCGCAAGCGCCTGATCTGGTTCCCCAAGAACTGGCTGGCGCGCGATTTCGCCAGTTTCACCCTGCTCGACATCGTCAACAACCCCGATGTCTACCGTCAGGACCGCACGGTCTTCCTCACATTGGTCAGCGCCATCAAGCGCCTGGGCTACGATGGCCGCGACGAGGCCGTCACCAGCACGCGCGAATTGCTGTGGGACATCGCCCTGCGCATCGAGGACGGCGGCGTCAGCGAAGCCTCGCGCGACCTGCAACAGGCGATGGCGGCCTTCAACGCCGCGCTGAACAACCCCGAGACGACGCAACAGCAGCTCGATGAACTGCTGTCGCAGGTCCAGCAAAAGATGCAGGACTATATGCAGGCACTGGCCAGCGAAATGCAGCAACGCCAGCAGATGCAGCAGGGGCAAGGCCAGATGCCGCCCGAAATCGCCGACAAGGTGATGCAGAAAATCGACCTCGAGGCCGTCATGCAGCAACTGCGCGACATGGCCAACGGCAACAAGCGCGAGCAGATGCGCCAGATGATGGACATGCTGCGCAACGCCGTGCAGAACATGGACCTCAACGCAATGGCCCGCATGCAGCAGCAACAACAGCAGGCGATGCAGGCCCTGCAGGACCTTGCCAACACCATCCGCGCGCAGCAGGAATTGATCGAAAAAACCACGCAGGCGGGGCAAGGCACGGGCCAGCGCGACTGGCAGGATATGGCTGGCGAACAGCAGGGCATCAATCAGGGTCTGCAAAAACTGCAAGGCAAGCTCGGCCCGCTTGCCGGCGGCATGCAGCAGGACCTTGGCACTGCGGGAAACATGATGGGCCAGTCGGGCGACCACCTGTCGCAGGGCCAGCGCGAAGGCGCGCTTGCGGCACAAAAACAGGCCCTGCAGGCTCTGATGAAAGCGCAGGACAACGCCATGCAGCAACTGGCCGACCAGATGCAAAAGATGATGATGCTTGGCATGGGCAACCGCCCGCAAGGCGGCTATGGCGAGGGTTTTGATCCGCTGGGCCGCGAATTCGGCAACGGCAAGACCGTGGGCGGCACCATCGGCATTCCCGACGAAAGCGCGCGCCGCCGCGTGCAGGACATCCAGCGCGAGTTGCGCGAACGCTATAACGACGCCAACCGCCCGCGCGGGGAGCGCGACTACCTCGAGCGCCTGCTCGACCTGTTCAGATAAGACGCGATCGCGCCGCTACCCTATTCGCAGATGACCTTGATACTGGTCCCGTTGGGGTCGATGTCGTCATATCCCCCGCCGCCGAACGAACTGATCAGCGGACTATAACTCCATGTCCACATGGTTGCCTTCGTCGGCGTCAGTTCACGTGTCGATGGTGGGAACTGCTGGAACAACGCCCCCGCCCCGCTCCAATCCTCGGTCTGGAAGTTCGTGTAGAGTGACTCGCCGATGAAGCGGCTCATCATCACCAGCGGGCCTTTGCGGTTAAAGATCTCCCCGCCCTGAAAGTTTTTGTCTTTGTAAACGATCAGCCGCGTATTCGCCCCAAGCGCCATGCCATCGAACGTACCGTTAGCCGCATGGTAGAACGGCCCTGGCTTGAGGTCCGTGCCATAGGTATCGGGGTAATCGCCCATACCAACAATATCAGCCCCCGCAGGGCCCGCGTCCGTCACCCACTTCACTGCTGTCGATCCTATTCTCGTCCGTGAGCTACCCATGTCGTCAACCGTACTTGGCGCGATACCCGACACCCAGAAGAAGCACGAATTGGTCGGGCACTGCGTCTGTCCGGCGGAAGCGGTCTGGCCCTGCGGGATGCAGGCCTCGGTCTGCTTGTTCGCAGTGCAGGTGCCGGAATCCGTGCCGCCGTTGGCGCCAGTGCATGTCCATGTCCACGGCCCCGCGCCGCTCACGCCTGTCGGCGTGCCGTTGTCGCAGAGATTGCTGGAAGGCGCGGACGAGAACGATTTGCCCGCCGCCGATCCGCACGTGCCATTGATGGGGCAGGCATCGTTGCCTTTGCTGCACGAAGTGGATGTGCCGCCATGCTGGCCTGCACAACCCCATGTGCGCGTCTGGCCGCAAGCCGTAACGTTGTTGTCGCTGTTGGCAACGCCGGCCGCACAGGTACCTGCCGTGCCGCCGCAACTGCCGTTTACCGGCGTGATTTTATTGGCGCGGCAGGAATCCGCAGGCTCGCTGCTGGGAATACCGCTGCACGACCATACGAACGTCTCCCCGCTTTGGGTGATGGCGCTCGGCTCGCCGATATAACAGCGCCCCGATGCCGGAATATCGCCGATGGCAAGGAATGAATCGCCATCAGCCGAACCGCACAGGCCCGGCACCGGCGGCTTGCCCGGCGGCACGGTGATGCCCGCGCACAGCGTCATATTCGCCGCATAGCACGCATCCTCAACCGAGACATTGCCGGGCGCGCGTTGCATGAAAGTATCGAAATCCTTATACGCCGACGCTCCCGCGTGCGGGCCGCTTGGCAGCATGACGGAATCCCCGCCGCTGCCGCGCTCCACCCAGCGCAGGCGCGCGGGGTCAAGATCGGCGCTGCGGTCGAGGTATTCGAGGTAGGCCGATGCCGACGGCTTGATGCGGAACATGTCGTCGTCTTGCGACGGATCGCCGGTGACGCCGACAATGGTGTCATCCGGGCCGCTGTAATTCCACACGCAGTGACGCTTGACGTCCGACCCGTCCACAGATTTCAGTTTTTTCACTTTGGATCCGGAGCATTGCGAATACGGCACGGCGGAAACATCTGATGCCTGCGCCAGACGGCTCATGTCATAGCAGATATTGGTCACCTTGCCCTCGGTGCCGCCAACGACGTGGCGCGATGTAATGGTCTTGCCCGCAAGCGTGGTGGCGATGATGTTGTCGACCGCACTGGTCGGTGCGTCAAAGCAGAAATTCTTTTTGTAGCAATAGCCGCTGACGTTGACCGGCCCCCACTTGCCCGCCGGACTGCCGCAACGCACCTCGGCGCTGGCGTCGGCCCCTTCGAGCGCGCTGAACGACAAGGTCACGACCGAGCCGGTGCGCGAGTATTCATCCACGGTGAACGGTGACGCGCCGGAATAGGATTTGATGCTTTCCGCCGCATGGGCAGGTGCCGCCATCATCACAAAGACGCCGACAACAAACAGCCAACCGAATGCCCGCATAGCAAAACCCTCCCCCGAATCATGGGTGATACACGATACTTAAATTATATGTAAAATACTATTAACCGATCAACCACCCGTCCAATCGGCATATAAAAAGCCAATTAAATCAATGGCTGATAGCGCAACTTGGGCTTAAGCCGCGCGGCGCAGCGTATCGCGCACGCGATTGGTGATCTCGTCCAGCGAGAACGGCTTGCTGATGACCTCGTGCGCGAGGAAGTCGAGGTTGTGCGCGCGCTGGCGCTGGTTGGCATAGCCCGACATCATCAAAATCTTCATGTCGGGATAATCCTTGGCCGCCTTGAGCGACAGGGCGATGCCGTCAAGCTCGGGCATGACGATGTCTGTGAGCAACAGGTGATAACGGCGCTTGGACAGTTCTTCCAGCGCCGCATTGCCGTCGGCCACCGCCGTCACGGCATAGCCCGCATAGTTCAGCGCACGTTCGACAAACTGGCGCACCGCAGGTTCGTCGTCGGCCACCAAAATCCACAGGGTATCGTCAAGATCACTTGCACTCATGGCTGTGTCACTCTCAATTCAAGTTTTGCGGCGGCGTCGGGAACGTCCTTGAACTCCGCGCGGATCGGCGCTTCCTCGCCCGAGGCCAGCGTGCGCCCATCGGCCGGGGCGGGTAGGTTCCACGTCTTGATCAACGCCCCATAGGGACCATAGGCCGTGGCCTTGAGCGCGGGATAGGGCTGCGCGCCCGGCGAGATATTCGCCAGCTGTGCGGACATGCTCAGGGTTTTCTTATCACCTTCGATCTTGCGCTCGGCCACCAGCGTTGACAGGCGCAGGCCACCGCCTGGCGTTTGCACCTTCAGGCCGATCGCGCTGTAAAGCGGTGACAATGCCGGGAACTGCTGTACCAGCGGCCCGCGCAACATGACCGCAACACCCAGCGTGACAAGGAACGGCAGCAAAAAGACGCAAAGCCCCACCGCATGGGCCGACATGCCCATTGGTAGATAGGCAGGCACGTCATCATGCACGGCCGCCTGCGCGGGCGTTGCGGCACCGACAATGCCTTCGGGAATGGGCGGGCGGTCAGAGGAGAAGGAATATGCCGTCGCATCGGTGCCATGATGCGCGGCGCTCTGGTCAGGCAAAGGTTCGTCAAAAGACGGATCATAGTCGCCGCCAAACGGCGCGTCGGCGGTGAAGGACAGCGATACGTCTTCCTCCGCGATCGGATCGGTCGTGGTATTGGGATCAAAATTCTGCGCCGGCAGAACATCGTCGGCAGGCGGCGGGGGCACCGCGCGCCAGACATGGCCACAGGCCACGCAACGCACCTTGCGACCGTTTGGCCCCAGCGCCAGGTCGTCAAGCTTGTAATTCGTTTCGCATGCAGGGCAAGCGAGGAACATGCGGCGGTCTTTCTCCGGCGTTTTCTATAACACCTTGCCATCCGCATCGCGCGGAACACCGGCAGGGCAAAATCCAATGGCATCACATCTTAAATCAGGATAGCATGGGGCCAAATGAAAATTCAGCGTTTTTGTTCCGGCGGCGCCGTCTTTGACAGCCTTTGCGTGATCTTTTTCACGTAACATGCCCGACAGCGACGCCCGCACGGTTAAGGATAAGGATCGTCATGTCTGCCAAACCGCCCGTCGTCACCTTCGACAACGTCGGCCTGCGCTACAGCACCGGGCCGGAAGTCCTCAACGACATCAGCTTCAGCCTGCCTGCCGGATCGTTCCACTTTCTGACCGGCCCGTCGGGTGCGGGCAAGACATCGCTACTCAAGTTGCTTTATCTCGGGCAAAAGCCCACGCGCGGCATCATCACTTTGCTGGGCCGCGATCTGAGCAACGCCACGCGCCACCAGTTGCCGGAACTGCGCCGCCAGATCGGCATCGTCTTTCAGGACTTCCGCCTGTTGCCGCATCTCTCGGCCTTTGACAACGTCGCCCTGCCCCTGCGCGCGGCGGGCGTGGCCGAAGACGACATCACCCGCAACGTCACCGAGCTGATGAACTGGGTGGAGCTGGGCGAGCGCATTCACGCCAAGCCCGCCACGCTGTCCGGCGGGGAGCAACAGCGCGTCGCCATCGCGCGCGCCGTCATCGCACGGCCCAAGCTGCTGGTCGCGGACGAGCCCACGGGCAATATCGACCCCGCCATCGGCACCAAAATTCTCTATCTGTTCGAAGAACTCAACCGCCACGGCACCACCGTTGTCATCGCCACCCACGACGAGGAAATCGTGCGCCGCTTCAACCACCCCGAGCTGCACCTTGATCACGGCCACCTGCGCGTGATCCCCGCGCGCGCCAGCGCTGCGTAAGAAAGAAGGATAACACCATGTCCGCATCGATCTTTCCCCGCTACAACTACGACATCGCGCTTGAAGACGGCTCGGGCCGCTATCTGGTCAGCGGCATGACGGCGCTGATGGTGTTTTTCGTCTCGCTGGCATTGGCCGTCAACTTCGCGCTTGGCAACATGACCACGCGCTGGGTGTCGGACCTGACGGGCAACCTGACGGTTGAAATCAAGCCGCCGATGCCCGCAAGCGACGGCAACCCCACCGCCGCCGACCTTGCCGAATTCAACCAGAAGGTCGCGCGCGCGCTCGACATCGCCAAAAAGCACCCCGCCGTCAGCGAAAGCCACGCGCTGAGCGAAAAGGAAATCCGTGACCTGATCGAGCCGTGGCTCGATGACCGCGCGGCGCGCAACCTGTTGCTGCCCGCACTGATCGACATCCGCCTCAAGCCCAATGCCGATACCAGCAAGCTTGAAAAAGACCTCTCCGCCATCAAAGGGCTGAGCATTGACACGCACAGCGAGGCGCTGAGCGACATCAAGACCATCGCGCGCAGCCTGCAGGCCTTCGTCATCATCCTGACCGCGCTGATCGTCACGCTGGGCGTGGCGGGCATCGCCGGCATCGTGCGCGCCAAATTCGCCATCCATCAGGGCGAGGTCGAAACGTTGCATTTGATCGGCGCCAGCGACGATTACATCGCGCGCCAGTTCCGCCGCCATGCGATGGGCGGCACCCTGCGCGGCGCGCTGGTGGGCCTTGGCGTCATGATCTTCAGCCTGGTATCCATCGCCGCCGTGACCGACAGCCTGTCGGTGCTGCCCGCCGATGGCGGTGCGCTGTCCGTTATCCGCTTCGAGCATATGCAATGGCTGGCCCTGCTGGTCACGCCGGTGCTGGCGGGTGCGCTGATCGCGCGCATCACAGCGCAGCAGACCGTGTTGCGCGCCCTGCGCCAGATGACCTGAGCATACGGCCGTGCTGAACCTTCACCCCGTCCGCAAAAAACCGCCGCGTTTTCGCGCCTTCAGCCTGACCGGCCAGACGTTGCTGGCCGCGCTGTTCGTGCTGGCGGCGTGGCTTGGCGGGCTTTACGCTTTCACGCGCCCGCTTGATACGCCCCCCGCCCCGCCGCTGATCGAAGCCGACGCCATCGTCGTGCTGACTGGCGGTAGCAACCGCCTGCAAAAGGGGTTTGAGTTGCTTGACCGCGGCTTTGGCAAACAGCTGTTTGTCTCCGGCGTTTATCAGGGCGTGGAGGTACGCGAGCTGATCGACCTGATGCACGAGGAAAAGCTCACCCTGCATACCGACGATGACAAGGAACGCATGGCGCAAAAGGTCGTGCTGGGCTTTGAGGCCAGCAACACCATCGGCAACGCCGAGGAAACCGCCAACTGGATGCGCGGACAGGGTTATCGCACCTTCTACCTTGTTACCGCGAACTATCACATGCGCCGCGCCCTGCTGGAGTTCCGCCAGAAAGCACCCGACCTCACGCCGCTGGCCTACCCCGTCATCCCCGAAGGGCTCGACATGGCCAACTGGTGGCGCAACAAGACGCACCGCGTTCTGATTATCCGCGAATACATGAAATTCCTCTTCGTCCATGCCCGCAGCTGGGTCGACGCCTTTTTGAAAGTATAAACTGCCATGTTCCAGCGCCTGCGCTCCATCGTCTTCACCTTTTTGCTGGTGATCGGGTCATTCGTTCTCAGCATCCTGCTGATGCCCTTGCTCGCCCTGCCGCAAAAGTTCTGCGTGCCGTGGGTCTCGGCGATTTACGGCGGCTATATCAGCCTGATCGAACGCTATGTGCTGGGACTAAAACTTGAACTGCGCGGGCTTGAAAACCTGCCCGATGGCAGCCACTACATCATCGCGGGCAAGCACCAGTCCGCTTACGAGACACTCAAGATCCCCTTCATGGCGCGCCTGAAGCACCCTGTCATCGTCCTCAAGAAAGAGCTGATCTACCTGCCCGGCTGGGGCTTTTACCCGCCGCGCATGGGGCTGATCGCCATCGACCGCGCCAGCGGCCCAAAAGCCTTGCAACAGATGATTGCAGGTGCCCGCAAAGGATTTGAAAAGGGCCGCCCGCTGTCGCTGTTCCCCGAGGGCACACGCAAAGCCATCGGCGCGCCACCCGACTACAAACCCGGCCTTGCCAAGATCTACCGCGACCTGCAGGTTCCCGTGGTGCCGATGGCGCTGAACTCGGGCGTGTTCTGGGGCCGCAATGAATTCTTCAAACGCGGCGGCACGGTCGTGTTTGAATTCCTGCCTGCACTTCCCGCCGGCATGCCGCCGCTCAAGATGATGGCAGAGCTTGAAGCACAGACCGAAGCCGCCACCGCGCGCCTGGTCGAGGAAGCGCAACACTCACTGAAATAAAGGCAGATCAGCCGCCGAGGATTTCCTCAAGCGCTTCGATCAGCTGGTCGTTGTCGATCTTCAGCCCGACGGTGATGCGCAGGTGCGTGGGCAGTTCATATGCCCCCATCTGGCGCACGAAAATACCGCGCTCCTTAAGCGCAAGGCGGATGCTTTCCGCGCGCGCGCCAAAATCCACCAGCAGGAAATTGCCGGCACTTGGATGCACGCCAAGCCCCAGCTGGTCAAGCGCCTGTGCCAGACGTGCGCGTTCGCGCGTGTTCTTTTCAACCGTCGCCTCGACAAAATCGTCGTCCGACAGCGCCGCGATACCTGCGGCCTGTGCAGGCACGCTGACATTGAAGGGCCCGCGCAGGCGGTTCATCGCATCGGCCATTGCGGGCGGGAAGTAGCCCCAGCCCAGGCGCAGGGCCGCCAGGCCATGCACCTTGGAAAACGTGCGCAGCATGACCACGTTGTCATGGCTCGCGACAAATTGCTCGCCCGCGTTATAGTTTGCGTCCTCGACATATTCGGCATAGGCAGCGTCCAGCACGATCACCACGTGCGGCGGCACCTTGTCGATCAGGCGCGCGATCTCGCTTGCGGGCAGCAGGCTGCCCGTGGGGTTGTTGGGATTGGCCAGCATGATGATCTTGGTCTTGTCCGTCACGGCGGCGATGACCGCGTCGATGTCGGTGGTCAGTTGTTTTTCATCGACAGCGACGGGTTTGGCGCCCACGGCCCTGGCCGCGACCGAATACATCAAAAAGCCGTGGCGGCTATGCACAACTTCGTCGCCCGGGCCAGCGTAGCCGCGCATGATCATCGAGATCAGCTGGTCCGATCCCGCGCCGCAGACGATTTGCTCGACCGGCAGGCTGTATTTGGCGGCGATGGCGTTGCGCAGGGCGGTGGCGTTGCCATCGGGATAGCGGTTGAGGTCATCCGCCGCCGCCAGATAGGCCGCACGCGCCAGCGGGCTGCATCCGCGCGGGTTTTCGTTCGATGCCAGGCGCACGGGTGTTACGCCCGCCGCCATACGGCCCTCGCCGCCGACATAAGGGCTGAGGTCAAGAATACCCGGGCGGGGCTGGGGTGCGGTTGCGGAC
>JAEXMB010000011.1 GCA_023444705.1 Pseudomonadota bacterium
CGACGACGCCGCACCGCCGGAAAAAAAGAAGACCAAGCAGGAAGAAAAAAAGAAAGAGGTCAAGAAAGAGGAACCCAAAAAGGATTTCTCCTCCGTCCTCAAAAACCTGCAGGATACGGACGAGCAACCGCAGCAAAAGCCGCAGTTGCCTGACCTGAAACTGGACGAGACAGCGGCCAGCGACGGCGCCAAGGCGCCGCTGGGGGCCAAGATGACGATGAGCGAGGAAGACGCATTGCGCCGCCAGCTGGAAGGCTGCTGGAACGTGCCCTTTGGCGCCAAGGACGCGCAGGAGCTGCGCGTGGAAATTTTTATGGTTATTAACCAGGACCGCACATTACGTGACGCCAAGGTTGTCGACCAGTCGCGCTATAACAGCGACAGTTTCTTCCGCGCCGCCGCCGACAGCGCGCTGCGCGCCGTGCGCAATCCTTCTTGCTCGCCTTTTCAGTTGCCGCCTGATAAATATGATGTTTGGAAAACCGTAACCGTCACCTTCGACCCCAGCCAGATGTTCTGAGCCGGACAGGGGTGACACCTTGAGGATGCCATGAAACAGTTTTTGCTTGCCCTTGCACTGATGGTCGCCGTCCTGCTGCCCGCCGACGCCCGCGCCGAGTTGCGTATCGACGTCACGCGCGGCGAGGTCAATCCCATGCCGATCGCCATCACCGATTTCACCGGCGCCGACCCTGCCGATAACGAGATCGGCCGCAAGATGGTGCAGGTCATCAACAACAACCTCAAGCGCTCGGGCCTGTTCCGTCCGCTTGATTCCGCATCCTTCATCCAGACGCCCCAAGCCGCGCAAACCGCGCCCGCTTTCACGCAGTGGCGCACCATCAACGCGCAGGCGCTTGTCACCGGCGCGATGAGCAAGACAGCGGATGGCAAGACCCGCGTCGAATTCCGCCTGTGGGACGTTTTCGCGGAACAGCAGCTGGTCGGCATGGCTTATATGACCACGCCGCAAAACTGGCGCCGCATCGCGCATATCATTTCTGACGCGATCTACAAGCGCATCACCGGCGAGGAAGGTTACTTTGATACCCGCATCGTCTATGTATCTGAAACCGGCCCCGCCAACGCGCGTATCAAGCGTCTGGCGATCATGGATCAGGACGGCGAGAACCACCGTTTCCTGACCGATGGCAAGGCCCTTGTGCTGACCCCGCGCTTCTCGCCCAACGAGCAGCAGATCACCTATATGGCCTATTACAACAACAAGCCGCGCGTATATCTTTATCACATCGACAGCGGCCGTCAGGAAGTGCTGGGTGATTTCCCCGGCATGACGTTCTCGCCGCGCTTCTCGCCCGATGGCAATAAGGTCATCATGAGCCTGTCGAAAAACGGCAATACCGACATCTATGTCATGGACCTGCGCTCGCGCCAGGTGCGCCAGCTGACGTCGGATCCGTCGATTGAAACCAGCCCGTCATTCTCGCCCGACGGCAGTCAGGTCGTGTTTGAATCCGACCGTGGCGGCACGCAGCAGCTCTACGTCATGCCCGCCAGCGGCGGCAGCGCGCAACGCATCACTTTCGGCAATGGCCGCTACGCCAACCCCGTGTGGTCGCCGCGCGGTGACCTGATTGCCTTTACCCGCATGTACAAAGGGCAGTTTTATATCGGCGTCATCCGCCCCGACGGCAAGGGTGAGCGCCTGATCACCAACGCCTTCCACGTCGAAGGCCCCACCTGGGCGCCCAACGGCCGCGTGCTGTCGTACTTCAAGGAAACGCGTGGTGGTGCCAAATCGGCGCAGCTTTACACCATCGACCTGACCGGTTTCAACGAAATGGTCCTGCCCACACCGCTTGGCGGTTCGGACCCCGCGTGGTCGCCGATCAACCCCTAAGCGGGGCATAATAAAAAACGGGGCCTTTCATGGCCCCGTTTTTTTTGTGCGGATCATTCAGGCATTGCGGCGCGAGATATCGACGGCCAGCTGGTAAAACTGGTCGATCACGCATTGATAGACGGCGCGCTTGAACGGCACCACATAGTCCATCAGCTGCACGATCGGCACCCATTTCCAGCGCGCGAATTCGGGATGCTCGAACGCTTCAAGATCAATATCATGATCCTGCCCGAGGAATTCAAGCGCGATCCACTTCTGGCGCTGGCCTTTGTACTTGCCGTTCCACAGGCGCTGTGCCGTGCGCTCGGGGATGTCATAGCAGATCCAGTCGTCCATCATGCCGACGATGCGCGCATCGCGCGTGCCGATTTCTTCTTCCATCTCGCGAAAGACGGCGAGTTCAGGCTCTTCGCCTTCGTCGATGCCGCCCTGGGGCATTTGCCATGCGCCGGGGTTGTCCAGACGCTCGGCCACGAAGACGGAACCCTGACGGTTGAACAGGACGATACCGACCCCGGGACGATAGAGATGGTATTGATCGGGCGAGGGCTGGACGGGCAGGTCGGTTTGCGGCGTCTTGCTCATGGTGTCAGCTCCGCCGGCGGTTCCTCGTCAACCACCGTGGCAGGTGCCTCGGGCGCGGGCGGCGGGGTTTGTGCGTCGGCGGCAACGGGCATGACGGCGGGGGCCGGTTTCTTTTCGGCGCTTGCCTGCAACTGCGTTGCCGCGCGCACATCGACCAGCGACAGATTGCGGCTTTCCAGCGTTGGCAGCCAGTTATCGAGCAATGCAAAGGTCAGGGGGAAGGGATGCACAACGCCCACGGCGATGCCGCGCTGGCGGCTGATGCGCTCAAGTTCGCCCAGCTGGGCGCGGATGTCGTTCTCGCTGGCATTGTCGTCGATGTAGATATCAACCGTGGCGATATCGGCACCACGCGCGCGCGCGACCGCCTTGGCCATCGACTTGCCGCCGCTGGGCGTATCGACAAAGACGATCTTGCGCCCCTGCGTGGTCTTGATAACAAGATCGGCATTGCTTTCCGCCGCCAGAAAGCGCGAGCCCATGAAGTTCATAGCACCGTCGGCCTGCGGCACATTGCCGAAGATGCGCGTCAGATTCCGCTGGTTCTGGTCGGCGGAATTGCGGCTGAGCAATGCCAGCGTGCCGGGGTCTTCCTTGGGGTAGTTGACGGGTTCCATCGGCACGAGGGCAACGATCTTGTGGCCATCCTTGCGCGCGCTGGCCGAGCTGTCCTTGCTGTATTTGCCGTAGGGCGAGAAGGCCAGCGTGACTGCGGCGGGCATGTCGTTGATCGCGCGGTCGTCCGTTTGCCTGGCAAGCCCAAGGTCGGTCATGATCAGTGCGATCTTGCCGGGTTCGGTCGCACTGTGGATGTCCGCAAGGTTGAAGGCGGGGTTGGACAACTCCGTCAGCTGCGGCGTCAGGTAGACGGCACGGATCTCCGTTTCCACATGCGGCACGTTGGCCTTGCGTTGCGCCAATGCTTCGCTATTCGCATAGGCAACCCAGCCGCCCAGCGCCGCCATCAGCGCGACATAGGCGATCACGCCCTGATAAACCCTTTTTTTGTAAAGGGAGGGCAGCGAGCGCCAGCCGTCGCGCAGGCGACCGGCCATTATTGACTGTCGCCTTTTGAGGGAGCTTCGGCTTGCGTTTCGCCGCTGGCGCCACGGCCATAGAGGGAGATGCCGTGCAGCAGATCCTTGGCGCGGATGAGCTGGTAGTCATCTTTCTTGGCATCCTCGGCCGCTTCTTTCTTCTCGGATTTGGATGCGGAAGGATCGCTGCCGTTGCTCAGCGCGGGGGCGGCGTTGGGGCCTTCCTCGGGCAGCTTGGTCGGCACGGCTTCGCTGTTGCCGTCTTTCTTCTCTTGCGGGTTTTTCAGCGCGCCGCGCAGATCGGCTTCATGGATTTCGCCAAAGGCGCTTTGCTTTTCGGCCACGACCTTGGCGCGTTCAACGGTGATATCGGGCGTGATGCCTTTGGCCTGAATGGAGCGGCCCGACGGCGTGTAGTAACGCGCCGTGGTCAGGCGGATAGAGCCGCCCGGCACGTTGAACAGCGTTTGCACCGATCCCTTGCCAAAGGACTGTGTGCCCATGACGATGGCGCGCTTGTGATCCTGCAGGGCACCGGCGACGATCTCCGATGCCGAAGCCGAACCGCCATTGATCAGCACGACGACAGGCAGGCCTTTGGCCAGATCGCCCGGCGTTGCGTTGTCGCGGCGCAGGTCTTCGGGATTGCGGCCACGGGTGGAAACGATCTCGCCGCGCTCAAGGAAGGCATCGGATACCGAAATCGCCTGATCGAGCAGGCCGCCCGGGTTATTGCGCAGGTCAAGCACATAACCGACCAGTTTGTTGCCGGCCTGTTTTTGGATGTCCTCGAACGCTTTCTGCAGGCCGGGGAAGGTCTGGGCGTTAAAGGTGGTGATGCGGATATAGCCGATGTTATCGTCTTCGAGGTTATAGCGTACCGACTTGATCTGGATGATGTCGCGCGTCAGCTTGACCTTCATCGGCTCTTTCGCGCCTTCGCGCATGACGGTCAGCACGATTTCGGTGCCGACCTTGCCGCGCATTTTCGATACAGCGTCGGACAGCGTCATGCCCATGACCTGCTGGCCGTCGATTTCAACGATCATGTCGCCCGCCTGAATGCCCGCGCGTGCGGCAGGGGTCTCATCGATGGGCGAGACCACCTTGACCACGCCGTTTTCCATCGTCACTTCGATGCCAAGCCCACCGAACTCGCCCTTGTTCTGGATCGCCATCGACTGCGTTTCTTCATCGTTCATGAAGCTCGAGTGCGGGTCGAGGTTGCTGAGCATGCCATTGAGGGCATATTCGATGAGCTTTTTGTCCTCAACCGGCTCCACATAGTTGGCGCGGACCTGCTCGAATACGTCGCCGAACTGGTTGAGTGCCTTGTAGGTGTCAGAAACCGAGCTTTCCTTTTTGGTCGGCGTCGTGCGCTCGTCCTTTTGCGCCACGGCGACCGTCAGGCTGACGAAGCTGAGGATGAGGGCAAGTGCGGTTGCGGTTCTGAACAGTTTGGGGCGTGCCATGTGGGTCATGTCTTTTCTTTGTTGCGTTGCTGGGCGTAGGTCAGTTTCTGCGGATTGATCGGCTTGCCATTCTGGCGCAGCTCGAAATAGATCAGGGCGGGGGTGGCGCTTTCGCTGCTGCCGATAGGCTCGCCAGCGCTCAGTTTCGCGCCGACCACTGTGTCGATGCGGCCGAGTCCGGCGATCAGTGTATGATACCCGCCACGATGCTCGATAATCAAGATACGGCGGTATTTTTGAAACGGTCCGGCAAAGCGGACAGTTCCGCCCATTGGCGTAATAACGGTGGCATTGGGGCGGGTCGAAAAGGTGACGCCCTTGGCGATGGCACCCAGATCGTCCTTCTCGCCAAAGCCGGTGCGCACGCTGCCGCTGACGGGTTGTTGCAGGTGCGAGGGCAGGGCATAGCGGCTTTTCTTGTCGGGCAGCAAGCCTGCTGTCAGGGCGCTGCCCGGGCTTACGCTGTCGGCGACTTCGTCCTCGTCGTCTTCTTGTTGCAATTTTGGTTTTTGTCTAATTTTTGCAACAAGTTCTTCAAGGTTCTTCGCCTCTTGGGCGAGACGCGCGACTTCGCGTTCCTGCGTTTTGCGGCTTTCCTCGGTCTGGGTGTAAATCTTCTGACGGTCTTTTAGTAAAACATCAAGTTTTGCCTGTTCTTCGTTGTAATCAGATAATTCTTTTTCGTTTTTCTTCTTTTCTGCCGTCAGGGCTGCTTCCAGCTCCGCCAACTGGGCAAGGTCGGCGCGGGCACTGCGTGATTGCTCCTCCAGCGTGGGCAGAAGGCTTTTCATCAGATGGCTGGTGCGCGCGGCGTCGATGGGGGCGCGGCGAACCATTAGCAGCGCGGTCGGCGTACGGTCATAACGGCGTGCGGCGCCCAGTACGCTTTGCAGGCTGTTTTCATCGCGGTAGAGGCTTTCAAGCACCTGCTTGCGCTCGCGCTGCAGGTTATCAAGCTTGCGGTCGGAGGTTTCAAGGTTGTCCTCGACCTTGCGCAGACGGCTGGTCGCTTTGACCAGCTTGCTCTTAATGTCCTTGACCTCGGCGGCGATCTTTTTGGCTTTTTCGGCGGTTTCGCGTTGTGCGGCCTGCGTCTTGGCCAGTTCGGCCTTGACGTCGCGCTGGGCGAGGGCGGAGGTGGCCGGTGCTGTTGCCAGCAGGCCAAGCGCAAGCGCGATACATGTCAGGCGACGCATCCCCATCCGTCGAATACCCCAGTGGCACCGCAAGTCAAAAATGGCGATCTCAGGCCCGGTGATACGGGTGTCCCGCCAGTATTTGCTGGGCGCGGTAAATCTGTTCCAACAGCATAACGCGAACCAGCATGTGTGGCCACGTTTGTTTGCCGAAACACATTAAAAATCTTGCTTTTTTTCGTATTGCATCTGTCAGCCCATCAGCACCGCCGATGAGGAAGTAAAGCTCGTTCTGCGGTGCGGAGGCCGCAAGGTTTTCGATCTTGGCGGCAAGGTCGGGGCTGCTCAGGCTTTGCCCGCGTTCATCCAGCGCGATCAGGCAGGCGTTGTCGGGCAGGGCGCGCAGTATATGCGGTTCTTCCTCGGCCGAGGTCGCGCCTTTGGGTGTGTCGATCTCCTTGACCGTCACCGTCCAGTTCATGCGCTTGAGGTATTCGGCGCAAAGCTCTGCCTGCGGCGAGGCTTTCATGCGCCCGACGGCCAGCAGGCGGATTTTCATTCCGAGGTGTAGAGGTTATAGCCGACGGTCGAGAAATCAGACATCCACAGCTTTTCGAGGTTGTAGAACGCGCGCACTTCGGGACGGAAAAGATGCACAATCACATCGCCCGCATCAAGAATGACCCAGTCGCCCGTGCCTTTGCCTTCGATACGGCAGCGGAAACCCTCTTTGCCAAGGGCTTGTTTGAGCTTTTCAGCCATCGCGCCGACATGGCGCGACGAGGTACCCGAAACAATCACCATGTAATCGGCAATGGCGGATTTTCCGGCCAGATTGATCGAGATCAGGTTCTCGCCCTTTTCCTTGTCGAGCGCGGCCATCACGATATCGAACATTTTATGGCCGGTGCCTTTTTTGGCAGGCGCGGCGGCGGGCTTTTTCGCAACAGGTGCGCTTTTGACGGCGGCGGGTTTTTTCGGTGCTGTCTTGGGC
>JAEXMB010000023.1 GCA_023444705.1 Pseudomonadota bacterium
CCCTGAAGGCGGGGTGTTGGGGGACGAGTTCCTTGAGCAGGCGTTCCATCTGTGCGCCGTTTTCATACCAGGTGTCGAATTTAAAGCTGCCCTCGCTGCGTGTGCTGAACAGGCGGTATTTGAAAACGCCCGACGCGTAGCTGCCTGATCCGTTAAAGCCGTGGCGCGCAAAAACCCCTGCGGTGCCGTCGGCCAGTTTTTTGGCGCGCGCGACGTCTTGTTGCAGGTCGCGCAAGGTGCGTGCGCAGGCCTGTGCAATTCTGGCGTTGAGCGCGTCTTTGGCGCGCTGGTTGAAATGTTCGTTCAGTGACATGGCTGTCCCGACGTTTGGGCGATATGAATGTGCAGAGTGTGAAAACGTGACGACTCTAGCACGCGTTCCGGCTTATGTCAAAACTGCACCCGGATAAAAAACTCTTTTAAATCAATAACAAAAAAGGCGGCGCGACATTTCTGCCGGCCGCCCTGATGTCAAAAAGCGCAGGATCAGATCATCGCCATGCCGCCATTGATGTGTAGCGTCTGGCCGGTCATGTAGCTGGCCTCGGCACTGGCAAGGTAGACGCAGGCCGCCGCGATGTCTTCCGGCGTGCCCATCTGGCCTGCGGGGATGGTGGCGTTGATGCTGTCTTTTTGCTGGTCGTTAAGCGCGTCGGTCATCGCGGTGGCGATAAAGCCGGGGGCCACGCAGTTGAGCGTGATGCCGCGGTTGGCGACTTCTGCGGCCATCGACTTGGTCATGCCGATCATGCCCGCCTTGGATGCGCAGTAGTTGGCCTGCCCCGGGTTGCCGGTGACGCCGACGACCGAAGTGATGTTGATGACGCGGCCAAAGCGGCGCTTCATCATGCCGCGGATGGCGGCACGCGTCAGGCGGAAGGGGGCCGTCAGGTTGACGTCCTGCACGACCTGCCAGTCCTCGTCCTTCATGCGCATGAACAGGCCGTCCTTGGTCAGGCCCGCGTTGTTCACGAGGATGTCGATCTGGCCCATTTTTTCCTCGGCCAGCTTGATCAGCGCATCGGCTTCTTCCGAAGTGTCGAGGGTCGAGGCGAAAATAAAGACGCGCTCTCCGCCAATTTCGCCCGCGAGCTTTTCAAGTGCCTGCACGTTGCGGCCGTTGAGGCCGACGGTGGCGCCCTGTGCGTGGAGCGCTTTGGCGATCGCGCCGCCGATGCCGCCCGACGCGCCGGTGACAAGGGCTGTTTTGCCGCTGAGATCAAACATGGTGTTTCTCCGTTTTATATGATGAAAATTAGACGAACCAGCTGTCCGCATTGGGCATGGGCTGGCGCTTTTGCGCTTTTGCGAGGCTCAGCACGCAACGCACGATGACAAGTGCCGCCAGCGGCGCCAGCAGCAAAAAGCCGATAAAGACGGTCATCAGCACAACGCACAGCGCAACGCCGATAACGGCGATCCAGAACGTGTGGATCAGGTAGAGGTAATGCGACGCCTCCCATGCGGGGGTGTCGTCCTTCTTCCACGCATAGGCCAAAATCACGCCGATCAGCGAAGTGATGCCGACCGCAAAGGATGCAAGGTAGAGCAGCGACACGATGGTCGGGCGGTTGAGTTCAAAGCTTGGCGGTGCGTTTTCAACAGGTGCGTTCATGCCGGTTCTCGCAAAACGGGTGCGGGTTAAAGCGCGTTGATGAAGGCGTCGATGTCGGCGGGCGTGCCGATGCTGCGGCTTGTGACGTTGCTGTCGATGCGCTTGGTCAGGCCGGCCAAAACCTTGCCGGCACCCAGTTCCACCGTTTCGCTTACGCCCTGCTGTGCCATGAACAGCACGCTTTCGCGCCAGCGCACCATGCCGGTGACCTGTTCGACCAGCAGTTGCTTGATACGCGCAGGATCGGTCACGGCGTCGGCAGTGACGTTGGCGACCAGCGGCACGACGGGGGCATTGGCCTGCACTTGCGCCAGCGCATCACGCATGACGTCGGCGGCGGGTTGCATCAGCGCGCAGTGAAAGGGGGCGGAGACGGGCAGCAACAGCGCGCGCTTGGCGCCTTTGGCCTGCGCCAGCGCAATGGCTTTTTCCACGGCAGCTTTGTGGCCGGACACGACGACTTGTCCAAAAGAGTTATCGTTGGCGCTGGCGACGATCTCGCTGCCGCTGACTTCGCTGACGATGGCGTTGACGTCGGGCATTTCAAGGCCCAGCAGTGCGGCCATCGCGCCCACGCCGACGGGCACGGCTTTTTGCATTGCCTGCCCGCGGGTTTTAAGCAGGCGTGCGGCATCGGCAAGGGTAAAGGTGCCCGCCGCCGTCAGGGCCGAATATTCGCCCAGACTGTGGCCCGCCACGTATTTGGCATTGCCGATCACGCCCGGTTGCGCCTGATCCAGCACGCGCGCGACGGCAACCGATACGGCCATCAGGGCGGGCTGGGTGTTTTCGGTCAGGGTCAGGGCGGCTTCGTCTTCGCCCCACATAATGTCAGACAGTTTTTGCGACAGCGCGTCGTCGACTTCTTCAAACACGGCGCGGGCGGCGGGGAAGGCGTCGGCGAGGTCTTTGCCCATGCCAAGGAACTGGCTGCCCTGTCCGGGAAATACGAATGCGCGGGTCATTGTGAATCGTCCTTGCTGAAAGGTTGGTCGAAAAACGGACCTGACGATATACCAGCAGGACGACCAGAACAAGAAAGGATGGCTGGCGCGGTTAACCTTGGTTAACGCGGCGTGTTATGTGTCATTGAAACTGCTGTGTTTTCTGCGTTGCGCGTCAGGGGCGGGGGCCGCCCTTGCGTGGGGGTGGCGCGGTTTTTGCCTGCAGGTCAGCGATTTCCGCCGCCGAAAGTTCGCGCCCTTCAATATACCATGCCGATGTGCCGTCGCGGTTGACGACGGCGGGGCCGTCGGTGCGGTGCAACTTACCGTGCTTGAAATAGCGCAGGCTCAGGCCGTCGTGGCTGATCATGGCGGGTTTGTTGTTGTCGCGGTGCGGCTCGCCATGCTGATACCAGACCTGTTGCCCGTTGGGCTTGATATAGGCGGGCAGGTCGCCGTCGCGGTGGCGGCGCATCTGCGTGTCGGTCCATTCCTGCGTGCCGTCATGGTCGACGATAGTGGGACCGCCGCTTGGGCGGGCAGGCTGGCCTTCAAACCACCATTCGCTGTAGCCGCTTGGTTCAACGCGCGCGGGCAGGTCGTTGCCGCGGTGCATGACACCGTTGTCATACCAGAATTTCGTGCCGGGGGAGGCGCGATGCGGGTCGTCGGACCAGATCACGGCGGGCAGGTCGTTCCAGCTGTCGAGGTGCCCTTTGCGGTTGCGCCACTCGGTGGTGCCGTTTCGCAAAACAAGTCGATATCGCGGGTCTGCGGCCATAGGGGATAAACCGCTGACGTTAGCGGCGCAGGACAGCGCGAAGACTGCGGCAGGCCTTGGGGGCCTCTTGGCGCTGGCCGCGCGGCAACGGCGTGAATTGCGTGGTCAGCATGTCGTCCGTTTTCATGCCGCTGACACCGATGCAATGGCCTTTGGTCACGTTATTGATGATGACGCTGTTGCTGTCGCCAAATGTGGGTGCGCCCGGATAGCGGGTGCCGATGGCAACGGCATCGGCATGGCCGATGTGATAGCCGTCGGGCTCCCACGTTTTGGGTTCGATGGTTTCAACACCGCGGCTGCGCGCGGCCGCCATGACGGCGGCATGACGCGCGCGCAGGTCGCGGTGATCGGCGGTGCTTTGCGGGCCGACATTGCGCGGCACGACAACAACAGCGCGGTAACCTGCATGCTGGATGCGGTCAATCAGCTGTTCGGTGTCGCGCTGCACATCAACGCCGCCGTTGGTTCCGGTGGCCAGAATGGCGACCGGCGCGGGCGGGGCCATGCTGGTGGAGGCGACATACCATGTTGCCGTCGCTGCCATGAACGCCAGCTCAAGGCCGATGATTTTTTTGATGAGGCCTTTTTTTGCCATGTGATTACTACCCGCGTTTGAGTGCTGTGCAATAGCCGCCGTATTGTTCGAAACTGCGGCCATCAAGGGTTTTGATGACGACATTGCGCGATGTAGACGAGATGTCGCTGCTAATGCCATCCTTGGTTTCGCCCTCGAACGTTACGGCCCCTGCGGGGCTGTAGCATTTGACGTCATAGGCAGAGGCCTGCGCCTCTGCGCGGTTGGCGGCGGCTTGTTCCGGCGTGGGTGCGCCGCAGCCGGCGAGGGCGGCGGAGGCAAGGAAGCTTGCTGCTAACGCTTTGAATTTCATGATAAATACCTCATACAAAGAACGCCCCGATGCAAAGTGATGCAGAAAGATTAATTGATTCTATGTTTTATGTCAAATAAAGGCGGTGCGAACCCACAATAAATACGAAAAAACCTTGCCCTTGGCGGCAGAATCCCTGTAAAACCCAGACATCCTGCTGACCGGACACTCATATATATGACCTGGTCGGCTGTGACCCGTGCGGCTCTTGCCCTGAATGGTTCAGGCGAAAGCGGCGGGTCGGCTAAACCCAAAGGATGGACAATGCCACTCTACGAAACCGTGTTCATTGCACGGCAGGACGTTTCTGCCAAGCAAGTGGAAGACTACGCCAAGTCGTTCTCCAAAATCGTCAACGACAACGGCGGCGAAACCAAGCGCACCGAAAGCTGGGGCCTGCGCAACCTCGCCTACAAAATCAAAAAGAACAAAAAGGGTCACTACACCCTGCTGCACTTCGACGCACCCGCTGCGGCGATTGCGGAAATGGAGCGCAACATCCGTCTGAACGAAGACGTCCTGCGTTTCATGACCGTGCGCATCGAAAAGCTGCCGGAAGGCCCCTCGGCCATCCTGCGCCAGAGCGATGACGAAGGCGATGAGCGCGGCGAAGGCCGTAGCCGCGACCGTTTCTCGAGCGACCGCCGCCCCCGCGGCCCGCGTCCCGAGGCAGCAACCGCAGCAGAAGGAGCTGAATAATGTCTGAAGCAGCAGAACGCAAACCCGCGGGCGACCGCAAAGAAGGCCGTGGCGGCGCCGGTGGCGCACGTCGTCCTTTCTTCAAACGCCGCAAGTCGTGCCCCTTCTCGGGCAAGAACGCTCCGGCGATTGACTACAAAGATCCCAAGCTGCTCGGCCGTTTCGTGTCCGAGCGCGGCAAGATGGTGCCCTCGCGTATCACCGCCGTTTCGCAAAAAGCACAGCGCAAGCTGGCACGCGAAATCAAGCGTGCGCGCTTCCTGGCGCTCATGCCCTACGTTGCGAACTAAGGAGAACGAGAACAATGCAAGTAATCCTTTTGGAACGCGTTGAAAGCCTCGGCCAGATGGGTGACGTCGTCACCGTGCGCCCCGGTTATGCACGCAACTTCCTGCTGCCGCGCCAGAAAGCCCTGCGCGCGACCGCAGAAAACGTCCGTTACTTCGAAGGCCAGAAAAAAGTGCTTGAGGCCGATAACCTCAAGCGCCGTGAAGAAGCCGAAAAAGTCGCCAAGAAAGCTGACGGCCTGAAAGTCGTCGTCATTCGTCAGGCGTCTGAAGCCGGCCAGCTTTACGGATCGGTCACCGCACGCGACATCGCCGATGCAATCGGCGACAAAGGCGTGAAGGTCGGCAAAGAGCAGGTCCGCATGGAACGTGCGTACAAGCTGCTTGGCCTGTACCCGATCAAAGTCGCCCTGCACCCCGAAGTGGTCGTTGAGGTCACCCTCAACATCGCCCGTTCGGCTGAAGAAGCGAAAATCCAGGAAGAGCGCGGCGAAGCACTCATCGTCAAGACGGCTGCGGAAGAACGCGCGGCTGAACTGGCCGAGGCTGCTGCCCGTGCCCAAGCCGAGAGCGACAAGGCTGCCAGCGAAGCGCAGCCTGCCGAAGAAACCGCCGGCGAAGAGGCTGCTGCCTAATCGCGACGGGGCTTCAATCCTCGCATACACGGGAGGCTTTCTCAGCTTGACTGCGGGAAAGCCTCCCTGCATGTGGGGCCCTATCCATCCTTTTCACCGTTTACAGGGGTACGCTTATGGCCGCAGATAACGCCACCGCATTTCCGATGGCCCGCACCGCCGACGGGCATCCCGAATACCGCGTGATCCCCCACAATACCGAGGTCGAGCAAGCGCTGCTGGGCGCGTTGCTGGTCAACAACCGCTCGCTTGAAAAAGTGTCGGAATACCTCAAGCCTGAGCATTTCTATACCCCCATTCACGGCCGCATTTACGAGGCGATTGCCAAGTTCGTCGAGCGCGGTCAGGACGCAAGCCCGATCACCCTGCGCCAGTTCTTTGACGGCGAGCAGGAGCTGGCCGCTGTCGGCGGCGGGCAATACCTGTCAGACCTTGCGTCGCATATCGTTTCCGTCGTCAACGTCGAGGATTATGGCCGCACCATTTACGAGATGCACCTGCGCCGCGCGCTGGTTTCGCTGGGCGAGGACGTCGTCAACGACGCCTATGCGCACGATATCGACAGCACCGCCAGCCAGCAGATCGAACAAGCCGAAAAGCGCCTGTTCGACCTTGCCACCGCCGGAGATTACAAAAGCGGCCCTGTGTCGTTTGGCGCATCGCTGGTCAAGGTGATCCAGCAGGCCGAGCAAGCCTATCAGCGCGAGGGCACCATCACCGGCGTCACCACCGGCCTGCTCGACATCGACCGCAAACTTGGCGGCCTGCAAAACTCCGACCTTGTCATCGTCGCCGCACGTCCTGCGATGGGTAAATCGGTTCTGGCGGCGAACTTCGCCTTTAACGCCGCGCGTGCCTATATGCACTCCGGCGGCAAAGAAGGCGCGCCTGCGGTGATCTTTTCGATGGAGATGTCGGCCGAACAGCTCTCCGCCCGTATTCTGGCCGATATCACCAGCGTTGCGTCGGACAAGATCCGCCGTGGCGAGCTGAAAGACACCGACTTCATGAAGTTCGTCGAGGCGACGAACGAAATGTCGCGCGTGCCGCTGTTTATCGACGACACCGCAGGCCTGACCGTCAGCGCCATCCGCACGCGCGCGCGCAGGCTCAAGCGCCAGCATGGCCTTGGCCTTATCATCATCGACTACCTGCAGCTCATCACCGGCGGTGGCCGGGGTGGCAGCGAGAACCGCGTGCAGGAAGTGTCGGAGATCACGCGCGGGCTGAAAATCCTCGCCAAGGAACTGGAAGTGCCCGTGGTGGCGCTGTCGCAGCTCTCGCGTGCGGTCGAAAGCCGCGACAACAAGCGCCCGATGCTCTCTGACTTGCGTGAATCAGGCTCGATCGAGCAGGACGCCGACATCGTCATGTTCATCTACCGCGACGAGTATTATCTGGAGAAAGACCAGCCCGCGCAAAAACCGGAAGAGTCTGGCGAGAAATTCGCCGCCCGCCATGAAGAATGGCTCAAGCGCATGGAAGCCGCCCACAACGTGGCCGAGGTCATCATCGCCAAGCAGCGTCACGGCCCCATCGGCACCGTCAAGCTGCACTTCGAAGGTGAATTCACGCGCTTTAGCAACCTGCAGAACTACACCGTCGAAAACTTCGAATAACGGGGCTTGGGCGGGGCATGACGCATTACACGCAACCGCTGGCGGAGCTGCTGATCGACCTTGATGCGGTCGCGCAGAACTGGCTTGACCTCAAGCGCCGCCTGAGCGCGGGGGCCGATTGCGCCGCCGTGGTCAAGGCCGATGCCTATGGCCTTGGCGCGACGCGCGTGGCGGGGCGTCTGTACGATCAGGGGTGCCGTCATTTCTTCGTTGCGCATGCGGGCGAGGCAGCGGAAATCACACCGACACTGGTGGCGCGCGCACAGATGGCAACGGCCGACCGCGCGCGTATTTATGTGCTGAACGGCCCCTACGGCATGGCGGCGGGCGATATGGTGGTGGCGGGTTTTGTGCCGGTGCTGAATACGCTTGACGAGGTGCGCTACTGGGCCGATCACGGGCAGGGTGCTGCCGCCGTGCTGCACATAGACACCGGCATGAACCGCCTTGGCCTTTCACTGGATGAGCTGGGCAACCCTCATCTGGGCGATTGGCTGAAACGCTTTGACCTGCGCTATGTCATGAGCCATCTGGCCTGTGGCGACGAAGTGCCGCATCCGCTTAATGCCGCGCAACTGGCGCGCTTTACGCAGGCCGCGCGCAGCCTTGGCCGCCCGTTGCGCCTCAGCCTTGCCAATTCCGCGGGCATTATGCTCGGCCCTGACTACCATTTCGACCTCGTGCGCCCGGGATGTGCGCTTTATGGTATCAATCCGCAAGACGGCGTGCCCAACCCCATGCGCGCGGTGGTGCGCGCACGTGCGCGCATTACGCAGGTGCGCGATATTGCAGGTGGCGAAACCGTCGGCTATGGCGCGACCTATACTGTGCCTGCGGGCGGAAAATATGCTACGGTAGCCATCGGTTACGCCGACGGCTATCTGCGCAGCCTGACGGGGCGCGGCGCTGTCGTTATCAACGGCCAGCGTTGCCCGCTTGCAGGCCGCGTGTCGATGGACAGCGTGGTGGCCGACGTCAGCCACCTGAAAACCCCGCCCGTGGCAGGCGACTGGGCCGAGCTGATCGGCCCTGACCTGTTGGTGGACGAGGTGGCGGCAATGGCCGGCACCATCGGCTATGAAATTTTGACCAGTCTCGGCCAGCGTTATGCCCGCCGATATGCAGGAGAGTAATTCCATGACTGAAACAACGCAGAGCAAACCCGCACCATCGCCCGTAGACAGCGCGCTGGATTTTGTGGCGGGCGTTGGTGCAACCTTGCTCAACTTCTTTGCCGCCACGGGCCGTCTGGCGCGCTTTACCGGCGTGTCGCTCTATCACTGCGTGACGCCGCCGTTCTTTCCGCGCCTGCTGTTGCGCCAGATCATCGACATCGGCTATTACTCGTTGCCGGTCGTGGGTATGACGGCGCTGTTTACCGGCATGGTGCTGGCACTGCAAAGCTATACCGGCTTCTCGCGCTTTTCTGCCGAAGGGGCGGTTGCGACTGTTGTCGTCCTTTCCGTGACGCGCGAACTGGCACCCGTGCTGGCGGGCCTGATGGTGGCCGGACGCATCGGTGCGTCGATTGCGGCGGAACTTGGCACCATGCGCGTCACCGAACAGATCGACGCCCTGCAAACCCTGTCGACCAACCCGTATAAATACCTTGTGGCACCGCGCCTGATCGCGGGCACGTTCATGTTGCCCGTGCTGGTGCTGATCGCCGACATCATCGGCGTCATGGGCGGTTACGTCGTGGGTGTGTACAAGCTTGGCTTTGAGCCGGGCAATTACCTCAGCAAGACATGGCAATACCTTGTCGCCGACGATGTGCTGTCGGGCCTTTACAAGGCGGCGGCATTTGGTTTCATCGTCACGCTGATGGGCTGCTATCACGGCTATAACTCCAAACGCGGCGCGCAGGGTGTCGGCTCTGCCGTGACTGCCGCCGTCGTGTCGGGGTCGATCCTGATTCTCGTCACCAACTACTTCATGACCCAACTTCTGTTTATCGGGAAATAAGCGATGACTGCAAAACTCGCGCTCAAGGACGTCCACAAGTCATTCGGCAGCAACCAGGTCTTGCGCGGCGTCAACCTGTCGATTGAAAAGGGCAAATCGCTGGTGGTGATCGGCGGATCGGGTACCGGTAAATCGGTCATGATCAAATCCGTCCTTGGCCTGATCCAGCCAGACCGCGGCTCGATCACCGTTGACGGCACCGAAGTCACCACGCTCGATGCCAAGGGACGCGACGAGATGATGCGCAAATTCGGCATGCTCTTTCAGGGTGCAGCACTCTTTGACAGTCTGCCCGTATGGGAAAACGTCGCCTTTGGCCTGATCCAGGGCAAGGGCATGAAGCGTAAAGAGGCGCGCGAGATCGCGATTGAAAAACTGCGCGCTGTTGGCCTGCCTGCGCGCGTGGCAGAACTGCTGCCCGCAGAGCTTTCGGGCGGCATGCAAAAGCGCGTGGGTCTGGCGCGCGCTATCGCATCGAACCCCGAAATCATTTTCTTTGACGAGCCGACCACGGGGCTTGACCCTATCATGGCCGACGTCATCAACGACCTGATCGTCGAAACGTCAAAAGGCCTTGGCGCCACCACGCTGTCGATCACTCACGACATGGCATCGGCGCGCAAGATCGCCGACCAGATCGCGATGATCTACAAGGGCCAGATCATCTGGGTGGGCGACGCCAAGGACATCGACCACAGCGGCAACGAATACGTCGACCAGTTCATCCGCGGCGCCGCCAATGGCCCGATCCAGATGGAAGTATAAGGACACCCACAATGACCAGCGGCGGCGAGACCCCGAAAAAACCCGAACTGCGCGCCACGCGCACATCTGCATCGCCGCAGGGTAAAAAAGCGCCGCCCGCCGCCAAGCCGCTGAAGGGCGAGGGTGCGGGCGTGGGCCGCTGGATGGGCCGCATCATCATGTGGGGTTTTTCGCTTGGCGCGCTCGGCCTGATCGGCGCGGTCGCGGGCGTGATGGCGATCGTCTATTACTACGGCGCCGACCTGCCCGATTACCGCGCGCTTGAAAAGTATGAGCCCAAGATCGTCACCCGCGCCTATGCGGTCGATGGCCGCCTGCTGGCCGAATTTGCTGCTGAAAAACGCGTGTATGTTTCCATCGCCAACGTGCCGCCGCGCGTCATCGACGCCTTCCTGTCGGCGGAAGACAAAAATTTCTATACCCATCCGGGTGTGGATTTCATGGGCATTGCGCGCGCGATAGTCACCAATATCCGCAACTTCGGCTCGCGCCGCCCCGTGGGGGCTTCGACCATCACGCAGCAGGTTGCCAAGAACTTCCTGCTGACCAACGAGGTCAGCATCGAGCGCAAGATCAAGGAAGCGATCCTGTCCTTCCGCATCGAACAGGCGTTGAGCAAGGACAAGATTCTCGAGCTTTACCTCAACGAAATTTTCCTCGGCCAGCGTGCCTATGGCGTGGCGGCGGCGGCGCTTGAGTATTTCAACAAGCCGCTGGACGAGCTGAGCATCGAGGAAGCCGCCTATCTCGCCGCCCTGCCCAAGGCGCCCAACAACTATCACCCCGTGCGCCGCTACAAGGAGGCGATGATCCGCCGCAACTGGGTGATCGACGAGATGCGCGATAACAACTTCATCACCCGCGGCGAAGCCGAGCTAGCCAAAAGCCGCCCTCTGGTCACCGTGCCGCGCGACGAGGACCAGTACGTCAACTATCCCTATTTCGCCGAAGAAGTGCGCCGCAAGCTGCTGGAACTCTACGGCGAAAAGGGCCTGTATGAAGGCGGGTTGATCGCCCACACCACCTTGCGCCCGAAATATCAGGCCATCGCCGAAAAGGCATTGCGCAACGCCATCATCGGCTACGACGCGCGCCACGGCCTGCACAGCGAGGCGATTGCCACCATCAACGCCGACGCGTGGGAAGACCAGCTGCCCAAAGTCAAGCGCGTGGCGGGGCAGGGTGACTTCGAACTCGCCGCGATTTTGGAGAGCAATGACAAGCGCGCCGTCATCGGCCTGCCGTCTGGATCAAAAGGCGTCATCACCTATAACAAGATGAAGTGGGCTTCGACCAAGGGTGTTGCCCCCGCCAAGGTCAGTGACCTGCTCAAGGTCGGTCAGGTCTGGCTGGTCGAAAAAACCGACGAGAAAGACGGCAAGGCGCCTGTCTATGCCCTGCGCCAGATCCCCAAGGTGCAAGGCGGCATGATCGCGATGGACCCGCACACGGGCCGCATCTTTGCCATCGCCGGTGGTTTCAGCTATGAGATGAGCCAGTTCAACCGCGCGTCCCAGGCTATCCGCCAGCCCGGCTCGGCCTTCAAGCCCTTTGTTTATCTTGCGGGGCTTGAGGCAGGCTTCACGCCCGCAACGCTGGTGCTTGACGCGCCCTTTGTCTTTGATCAGGGGCCGGGTCTGGCCAAATGGCGGCCCAAGAATTATACCGCCGATTTCAGCGGGCCCACCACGCTGCGCGTCGGGCTTGAGAAATCGCGCAACCTGATGACCATCCGCCTGGCCAATTACGTCGGCATGGAAAAGGTCGCCCAGATCGCTGAAAAGTTCGGCGTCACTGACCATCTGCCGCGCATGCTGTCGATGTCCATCGGTGCGGGGGAAACCACCCTTGTGCGCATGGCCAGTGCCTATAGCGTATTTGCCAACGGCGGCAAGAAAGTCACGCCGACGCTGATCGACCGCATTCAGGACAAGACCGGCAAGACGCTCTATGTCCACGATACGCGCACCTGCGAGGGGTGTGGCCCGTTGATCCCGTGGGCGGATCAGGCTGTTCCCGAAATCCCCGACACGCGCGAGCAAATCGCCGACCCGCGCCACATGTACCAGATCGTCAGCATGCTCGAAGGCGTTATCCAGCGCGGCACAGGCGTGCTGATCAAGGATATCGGCCGCCCCATCGCGGGCAAGAGCGGTACCAGCAACGATGCCAAGGACACATGGTTCATGGGCTTCACGCCTGATCTGGTCGTGGGCATCTATGTCGGTTTTGACGAGCCGCGCAGCCTTGGCCACAAGGAAACCGGCAGCCGCGTCGCCGCCCCCGGCTTCAAGGAATTTTTCGCGCAGGCGCTCAAGGATGTGCCCCCCACGCCTTTCCGCGTGCCCGAGGGCATTCGTCTGGTGCAGATCAACGCCGCCACCGGCACGCGCGCGCGCATCGGCGACAAGAACACCATCTACGAAGCCTTCGTGGCAGGCACCGAGCCGGGCGACGAGCCGATGATGTTCACCGGATCGGGCGTGTCCACGGTCAAAGACGTCATTCAGGCGGGCGAGAGTGCCGAAACGGGCCTCGGCGGTTTGTACTGACTGCGCCTATGCAACAAAAAAGGCGGCAGAAAGATCTGCCGCCTTTTTTGTTTGGTTGCGGGGGGGGGGCGCTATTCGCCCGCCGCCGTCACCAGAGCGTCAAGGACCGCGCGCTTGCTCAGCAACTCGGGCAGGATGATGCCTTGCGGGGCTGCGGGCCCATAGACCACGTTGAAGGGAATGCCGAACTTGCCGAATGACTTCAGGTAGGCGGCGATGACTTCGTCCTGTTGTGTCCAGTCGCCCTGCATGCGCACGACATGGGGCTGGTTCAACCCTGTGATGACGTCTTCGGTATCAAGCACCAGACGCTTGTTGGCCTTGCAGGTCAGGCACCAGTCCGCCGTGATGTCGACGAACACGACCTTGCCCTCGGCCACGGCGGGGGCGATGGCGGCTTCGCTAAACTGCTCCCACCCCGCATCGAGCGTGGGCTGGGTGCTGACGGTGTAAAGCGTGCTGGCCAGCCATGCGGCGGTGGCCAGCAGCGCGATTGCCAGCACGCGGCGCAGCTTGAGCATCCAGGCCCCCGGTTTGGGCAGGTATTTGAACAGGCGCGGCATCAGCGCCAGCAAAATATAAGGGGCTGCAAGGCCAAGGCCCAGGAAGGTGAAGATGGTGAAAATATCAACGGCCGATCCCGCCAGCGCAAAGCCGACCGCCGTGCCAAGGAAGGGCGCGGTGCAGGGCGTTGCCAGCAGGGTGGCAAAAGCACCGGTGAGGAAATCGCCCAGTACCGTCGGCTCGGTATCGTCACGTCTGCGGCCTACGCGGTGCGCGATGAAGCGCGGCAGGGGGATTTCATACAGGCCCCACATGTTCAATGCAAAGGCGAGGATGACGACGATCAGAAAGACCAGAAAGCCCGGATGCTGGAACTGGATGCCCCAGCCGATGCTCTCGCCTGCAAGCTTGAGCGCGACAAGACCGCCCGCGATCAGCCAGAACGAAGTGATGATGCCCGCCGCCGAGGCCATGAAATGCACAAAGACCTTGTGGCGGCTGGCCTTGTCGGTCTTGGCGCCGCCGTGGCTGAGGACGGAGAGAACCTTGAGCGACAGTACGGGCAGCACGCAGGGCATGAGGTTGAGGATCAACCCGCCGATCAGCGCATAGAGCAGGATCGACAGCGACAGTGCGGGCGCTCCATCGGCGGCGTCATCGGGGATTTCCGCGTTTATGGGCGTTTCGCCAAGCGCAAGGGTGCCTTCCGCAGACAGGTCGCCGTCGACGTACGTCAGCACCAGCGGCGATTGCGAGATTTTTGCCGCGACTTTGTCCTGCGGTGTGGTGGTATTGGCAAAGGCGGTGAAGGTGGTCTGGCCCGTGGTGCTGTCATGGTCGATGACGGGCTTGCCAAAGCTGATGTCGCCGCCGTGGCTTTCGACAAACAAGTCCGCCTCCCGCGAGGGTTTTTGCGACAGCACGGCGCTCACGACCAGTTGCGTGCGGTTATCGCTGCTGACGGTCAGGTAGCTGTCCTTGAATTCAACGCCCTGCACGTCGCGGGCGGGGATTTTTTTGAGTGCGGCGTCATAGGCGCTTGCATCCGGGCTGGCCTCGGCCGTGCCTGCGGGCAGGGCGAGAGTAACGCTGTGGCTTTCCGGCACGCAGATTTCATCACAGACCAGCAGGTCGACGCGCAATTGCGCATCCACGGCATCGCCAGCGGTGGCGGGAATGATGTCGATGGGCAGGGTGACGCTGTGCTTGTAGCCGAAATTGTCGATGTCATAGATGGTAAAGCGGTGCGGTGCGGGATAGTGCAGGTCGACCTTGGCGATATTGGTCGATCCCGCTGTCTCCACCACGGGTGTCAGGCCCGCGTCGCCCGGCGTGCGCCAGTAGGTCTTCCAGTTGCCTTCGAGCGTGATTTCAAGGGCGGCGGGGATTTTGTCGAGATCGCCCGTGGCCATCACGGGGCTGTACAGACGCACGGCCGAATGTTTGGCGGGTTGCTGGGCCTGTGCCGTACCCCCCAACAACAGCAATGCGGCCAGCAGGAGGGCGAGAATCGGGCGGCGTGCAAACATCGGATCAAAGCTCCCATCGGTTTTGGGGGCCTGATGTCACCCCCTGCTCTGTTCAATATAAGTGACACGGGCCAAACAGACAAACCCCGCGGCCAAAGTTTAGGGCCGCGGGGCTTGAAAACCTATGTATGTAAAGAACTTGGCTGCTTTACACGCCAAGGGCGCGCTTGACGGCCAGCAGGTCGTTTTGCAACTGGTTGTCGCCCTCCAGCAGCTCCTCGATCTTGCGGATGCCGTGGATGATGGTGGTGTGGTCGCGCCCGCCAAAGCCGCGGCCGATTTCGGGCAGCGAATGGGTGGTCAGTACTTTGCACAGGTACATGGCCAATTGGCGCGGGCGGGCCAGCGGGCGGGCACGGCGCGCGCTGTGCATGTCGCTCAGGCGCAAGCGGTAGTGTTCGCACACGGCTTTCTGGATATCGGCGATGCCGACCTTGCGCTCGGCCACCGACAACAGGTCGCGCAGCAGGCGCTCGGCACCTTCGGTGGTAACAGGGGTATTGGTCAGTTCGGCATGGGCGATCAGGCGCGACAGCGCACCTTCAAGTTCGCGCGTGCTGGTGGCGATCTTGTCGGCCAGCATATCCAGCACCTCGGCAGGAACGTCGCGCTTCATCAGCGCGCATTTGAGGTCAAGCATCTCGCGGCGCTGGGCGGCGTCAAGGGGCGCGATCTCGGTCACCATGCCGCCGTTAAGGCGCGATTGCAGGCGCGGGCCAAGGCCGGTCATTTCCGACGGCGCGCGGTCGGCGGTGACCACGACCTGCTTGCCGTTGTCGATCAGCGCGTTGATGGTGTGAAAGAATTCTTCCTGCGTTGATTCCTTGCCGCAGATGAACTGGATGTCGTCGATCATCAGCACGTCGATGGAGCGCAGGTGCGCCTTGAATGCCATCGTGTCTTTGAAACGCAGGGCACGCACGAACTGATACATGAATTTTTCCGCCGACATATAGACCACGCGCGCCTGGGGGCGGGTGGCGCGTGCATGGGCGGCGATGGCGTGCAGCAGGTGCGTCTTGCCAAGGCCGACGCGGCTGTGAATCACCAGCGGGTTGAAGCCCGCGCTGTCACCGTCGGCGACCTTGCGCGCGCTGGCGGCGGCAAAGGCGTTGGGCGGGGCGATCAGATAGCTGTCAAAGGTCATGCGCGCATCAATGGGCGACGACAGGCCGGTCGGATCGGTATCTTCGAGCAGCGCACTGGCGGGATCAGCACCCGCGGGCCTGGCGAAGCTGACGACGCTGCCGTCGGCGGGGGCGGCGGCGTTGACGCGGCGCGCGATGACTTCCACGCGCACCAGCGGCATGTCGCCGGCATATTGCGCCTGCCACAGTGCCATGATGCGGTCATTATAATGCGTGCGTACCCAGTCGCGGATCAGGCGGGTGGGGGCGGCCAGTTCCAGCGTGCCGGCTGACAGGCCCAGCACCGTCACGGGCGCAATCCAGCTGCGGTAGGCGGTTTCGCCTGCCTCGGCCTGCAGCAACGCCTTGATGGCGTCAAAACGGATGGCAAGCTCTGCGGAAGAAAGGCCGGAAGAAGTGGCAGTCGTGGTTCCGGCGGCGCGTTCAAACATCGATCAGTCATCCCAAAAATCGAGCGAAAAAAAGCGCGCGGATCGCGGCCCTTCTCCAAGAAAACAACGGACAGAACATCCGCTGCGGCAGCTAAAATTCGCTGAAACCAGCCGTATCGTGCGTGCTGCTTTTCATGGTGAAAAACAGTGCGGCGCGACACCCTGAAAGCGGGCTTCAAACGCTTCGTCCATATGATGTGCGGGCTTGGAAAAATGCGTGGAAAGCCTTTGTTTCCAGCGTTTTTTGAGCATCACAGTCTGTCGAAGTAGGGGGAGAATACATACGCCTCGGATGAGTCGCAAGCACGCATTGTGGATAAAATCAAAAAAGCAAGAAACATGCTTTTTGCGCGTGAAACACAAAAAATTTTTGACACGTTTTTCATGAACACAGAGTCGCCGCAATGCAACAGCACATGATTCACGCCGTGCGATTCTGCGCGCAACTGCATGTGATAAAAAAATGTCGTTGCTTGACGCTGTATAGATGCGCGCCCCTTGCGCATGTGTAACGTCGTTGTGCGCGCGACGTGTGTTGCATCGCACGCGCGGCGCATAAAAAAACACCGCCGTATTTCCGGCGGTGTTTTTTGAAAGCAGAGGATAAAGCTTATTTCGCTTTGATCGACTTGACCGCTTTGCTCAGGCGCGAGATTTTGCGCGCGGCGGTTTTCTTGTGCAGGATGCCTTTGCCGGCGGTGCGCTGCAGCTGGGGCTGTGCGGCCTTCAGTGCTTCGCTTGCTGCCTTTACGTCGCCCGACTTGATCGCTTCTTCTACCTTGCGCACGGCGCTGCGGGTGGCCGACAGGCGGCTCTTGTTGACAACAGCTTTGCGGCCGTTGCTGCGGATGCGTTTCTTGGCGGATTTGTGCATAGCCATGATGGTCGTCTACTCTTTCTTAAATAGGCGCGCGGCCCTTGCCGCACGCGAGAATCGTTGCCTGCGCCTACCTTGCGCAGAGAGTGCTGTTTTTAGTGGGCTTTTCGGGAAAAGTCAAGCTGTGGACAAGACTGTCGGCGGCAAAAGTTAATATGTTGATTTTAATGGGTAAATTATCAATGCAGGGCAGTGCGAAACCCCCTGTTTGGCCTTGTTTATACGCATACTCTCTGTAAAATAACCGGTGATCCCCCTGATTCACGCCGCACACAGAGGCCGCCCATGACCGCCGCCGCCACGCTGACCCGCCTGCAATGGCAACAACGCAACCACGACATCGCCTATCACAGCGACATCTGGCAGTTGCCGCCCCAGCGCAGCCTGACGCATATGACGCTACACCAGACCAAATACATGGGCGCGCTGGCCGCGGCCTTGAGCGCCAACGATGCGCATGCGGTGCGCAAGTTGCTGACCGATGCCTTTGCCATCACGCTGGCCACCGCCAATATCCTCAATCAGGATCTCTCCGCACAGGTGACGGACTGCGCGCCCAAAGTCGGCGATCTCGGCGGGCTTGGCTGCGTGCTGTCGCGCACGGGGGCGGCGCAGTGCGACGTGTTTGATGCGCAGCAGGTGACGTTGCGCTATGCCACGCTCTGCGGTGCGATGGCCAAGGCCTGCGAGGCTTTCGATCATGCCGAGGATTATCCGTCGCGCAAAGTCATGGCCACATGCAATGCCGACATCTGCCGTCTGGTCATCAGCCTGGCCGCCGCGCGCAATATCGATTTGCCAAACGCTTATCAGGCGCGCATGGCGCAGGTGGAAGCAAAAGCCGTCTTCAACGCGCAGATCGAAAAAACGCGCAGCGACAAGCCCGCCATCGCCAAAGAAAATGCCGCACCGGACAGCCGGCGCGGCACCATCCATCAGCATCGCTGATCGTTTCTTTTATTGATCCTTGAACGCGGCCTTGCGCTTTTCGGCAAAGGCGGCCATGCCTTCTTTTTGGTCGTGGCTGGCAAAGCTTGAATGGAACAGGCGGCGCTCAAAACGCAGGCCATCGGTCAGCGAGGTTTCGTAGGCGTAATTCACCGCCTCTTTCACCATCATGCTGGCGGGGATGCTGAAGCTGGCGATCTTCTCCGCTGTCTTCATCGCTTCGGCCATCAGGTCTGCGGCAGGCACCACGCGCGCAACCAGGCCGCTGCGCTCGGCTTCCTCGGCATCCATCATGCGGCCCGTCAGGCACATTTCCATTGCCTTTGACTTGCCGATGGCGCGCGTCAGGCGTTGCGTGCCGCCCGCACCCGGAATGGTGCCGATGGTGATTTCGGGCTGGCCGAATTTGGCTGTGTCGGCGGCGATGATCAGATCACACATCATCGCCAGTTCGCAGCCGCCGCCAAGCGCATAGCCGGACACGGCGGCGATGACGGGTTTGCGGCAATGGGAAATACGCTCCCAGTTGCGGGTGATGAAATCTTCGCGGTAGACGTCCATGAAGGTCTTGGCGGCCATTTCCTTGATGTCCGCCCCGGCGGCAAAGGCCTTTTCCGATCCGGTCAGGATGGTGACGGCGATGGCGCTGTCATCCTCGATAGCGGTGACGGCCGCCGTCAGTTCGTCCATCAACTGCTGGCACAGCGCATTGAGCGCCTGGGGGCGGTTGAGGGTGATGACGGCGACGCGGCCCTTGTGTTCGACGTTCAGCATTTCATACGACATGGCATGTTGCTCCTTGGTGGATAGGGGATGTGGTGATTACCAGTTGGGTGCGGATTTGTGGCGGTTGCGCACTTCCGGCGGAATGGGCTGGAGGTGAAAGGTCACGCCGCGCTGGCCGGTAAAGCGGATGGTGAGCAGCTCCTCGCTGCGGCGGCTCCAGACTTGCGGGTTTTCCGCGCGCCAGCCAAGGGCGGGCAGGGTCTCGCCGTAGTATTTCAGCACCTCGACCTCGCCATGCGGACAATCCATGCTGATCTCGGCAATGCGGCCTTCGGGGGTGTCGAACATGACCAGCGTGTCGGGTTTTTCTTCCATGCCGGGCATCAGCGGCAGGTCGCTGGCGATGCTGCTGTAGACCGTCTGCGTAAACGTGTTCTGCACGGGGGCGGATTGTTCCTGCGCCGCGCTCTGTCCTTTTTCCTGCGCGCAGGCGGGCGGAGCCGTGATGACGGCGGCGGCAAGGCAGAGCGCAACAATAGACAGAACGCGTTTCATGGGTAAGAGCCTAGCCTTTTCACCCGCGCCTGACAATGTCATGCGCGGCTTATTTCTGACAATCGGGGCAGTAAAAGGTTGATCTGCCGCCTTGTATGCTGCGCGCGATATGTCCGGTGCAGCCGCGGCGCTGGCATTTGTCGCCCGCGCGGCCATAGACGCGCCACTGGTCCTGATAATAGCCAAGCTCGCCGTCGGTCTGCACATAGTCGCGCAAGGAACTGCCGCCCGCGTCGATGGATTGTTGCAACACCACGCGCACCTGCCTGACCAGTTCGCGCAATTGCGCCGATGAAGCGTCGCCCGCGGGCATGTGCGGATTGATGCGCGCGCGATACAGCGCCTCCGCCGCATAGATATTGCCGACACCGACGACGGTTTGCTGGTCCATCAGTGCAACCTTGATGGCGCTGCGCTTGTTGGCGAGCGTGTCGCGCAGATAGGCGGCGCTAAAATCCTCGCTGAACGGCTCCGGCCCCAGATGGGCGAAGAAGCGGTGATGGTCAAGGCTGGCCTCGTCCGAGACCTCGACCAAGCCAAAGCGCCGCGCGTCGTTATAGACAAGACGGTCGCCGCGCGCGGTGGTCAGGGCGAAATGATCGTGCTTTTCCGATGCGTCGGGATTAATGGTGACGCGGCCCGTCATGCCAAGATGCAGGATCATCACGCGCCCGCTTTTGACGGGGATGATGATGTATTTGGCGCGGCGCTTGAGAGTGGTGACCTGTTCTCCCGCGAAAGTCGCCAGTGCTTTGGGGATGGGCAGGCGCAGTTGCTTGCTGAACACCTCGATGCTGTCGATGCGTTGCTTGTTCAAAACCTTGGCCATGCCGCGCATGACTGTTTCGACCTCGGGTAATTCTGGCACGTTACACTCTCCGCCGTGATGAACCGCTTGATATAAGGTGGCGTTGCGGGCCTGCGGCGTCAATGCGCAAGGAAGGCATCAGCGCTCAAAAACAAGCACGGGCGGCTGATTTTACGGGGATTTGCGGCCCAGGGGCAGGCGGGGTGCGCGCAAAACGGTATCCTGCGACAGGGCGGGCGGTTCTTGCGGGGGCGGCGCTATGGCGGCGGCGATGTCGTCAAGGCGGTGGGGCGCGATGCGCGCAACGCAGGCGCCGGTGATGGCGCGCAGGTCGTCGCCGTCGGCGGCGACGGTTTTGGTCGGGTCGGGATAGGTGCTGCCGTCTATGACCAGGCGGCTGTAATCATAGAAATACATGGTGATGTCGTCATTGAACGACGAGCCGGAGAACCAGATGCGAAAGGCGGGCTTGTGGTCCTTGATAAAGCTCAGGCCCTCTTTCGCCTCGTCGGCGGTGGCGTAATGGGCGCGGATGGTGACGCTGCCGCCCATCGCAATATCGTGTTCGCGCGCGATGATAAAGCGGCGCTTGTCGCTGTCTTCGGGTAAACCTTCAAGCACGCGGATGATTGGCCCGATTTCTGTTTCGGCCGTGGCCAGCAGGGCGTCAAGCCTGCGTTGTTTTTCTTCCTGCTCCAGCAGGCGCTGGGCCGCCGCCCCGCCGCGTTCGAGGACTGCCTGACGCTCCAGTTCGGCGCGCGCAGTTTCGCCGCGCTTTTGCACCTGATCTTCGATTTTCTTCTGGCGCGCGGCGGCGGCGAGGAAATCCTGGGCCTTGCTGGTGTGATCGGAGGGGTTTGACATGGGTGACGATGAATCGCTGGTGATTGGGATGCCTTGACTTTATGAAATTAACATAATTCTGTCAATGCTATAAAGTCATTATAAAACAATATGTTGGAAATCATCAGCCGCGCAGGCGCAGGCCCAGCAGGCGCGGGCGGCCATCGGCGTCGCTGTATTCCACCATGTTTTCAAGCGCGAGCCCTGCGGCCAGTGCTGCGTTGACGTATTCCGACACGCTATGCACATAGGCTTCGACCATCTGCGTGCCCTGCGCGGTTTCGAATTTCGCCTGCGCGCCCGCAAGCTGGCGGAAGGGGTGCAGTTCACACATCCATACCACGCCGCCCGCGCGCAGCACGCGGCGGATCTGCGCCATCACGGTGTCAAGGTCGTGGATATGCTCCAGCACCAGATTGCCCACAATCACGTCGGCGCTGGCGTCGTCCAGCGGCCAGCGCTGGGTGATATTGTGTTCGATGAAGGTCACATGCGGCGCGCGCACGCGCGTACGCGCCTTGTCCAGCATGGCGGGGGAGAAATCAATCGCGGTGACGCGCGTGGCATGTTGCGCCAGATAGGCGGTGTTCTTGCCCGTGCCGGCGCCGAATTCCACCACTTGCGCGCCATCCAGCGGCAGGTCCTGCGCGCGCAGCAATGCGGCATCGGCATCGCGCGTGGCGTTGTCGTTGCTGTCGTAGATGTCCGCCCAGCGCGCATAGGCGTCGCGTGCGGGCATGACGGGCAAGTCGGACATATCGGCGCTCCTGTAAAACTCTCTCATAAAAAGAAGGGCGGGATTGCTCCCGCCCTTCTTTTTGGTTTCAGTGACCGTTAGATCACATCATGCCGCCCATATCGCCCATGCCGGCACCCGGATGAGCGTGCGGCTCGTCCTTCTTCGGCAGGTCGGTGATGGTGGCCTCGGTCGTGATCAGCAGGCCCGCGATCGACGCCGCACCCTGAATGGCGGTGCGCACGACTTTCACGGGGTCGATGATGCCGGTCTTGATCATGTCGACATAGGCGTCTTTCTGAGCGTCATAGCCAAAGGTGGCTTCTTTCTGCTCGTTGAGCTTGCCGACGACGATCGAACCTTCAACGCCTGCGTTGAACGCGATCTGGCGGATGGGGGCTTCGAGCGATTTGGCGATGATCTCGATGCCGACTTCCTGATCGCGGTTGGCGGGCTTGAGGTTCTTCAGCGCGCGTTTCGCGTAGAGAAGGGCGACGCCACCACCGGGGATGATGCCTTCCTGAACGGCCGCTTTGGTTGCGTGGTACGCATCGTCAACGCGGTCTTTCTTTTCCTTCACTTCGACTTCGGTCGCACCGCCGACGCAGATGACAGCAACGCCACCGGCCAGCTTGGCCAGACGTTCCTGCAGTTTTTCGCGGTCATAGTCCGAGGTGGTTTCCTCGATCTGCATCTTGATCTGGCTGACGCGCGCGTCGATGTCTTTCTTGCCGCCCTGGCCGCCGATGACGGTGGTGTCGTCTTTGGTGATGCGGACTTTCTTGGCGCGGCCCAGCTGTTGCAGGGTAACGCTTTCAAGCTTGATGCCGAGGTCTTCGGAGATCACTTCACCACCGGTGAGGATCGCCATGTCTTCCAGCATCGCCTTGCGGCGGTCGCCGAAACCGGGTGCTTTGACCGCAGCGACTTTGAGGCCGCCGCGCAGCTTGTTGACCACCAGGGTCGCCAGCGCTTCGCCTTCGACGTCTTCGGCCACGATCAGCAGGGGCTTGCCCGACTGAACGACGGCTTCAAGGATCGGCAGCATGGTCTGCAGGTTGCTGAGCTTCTTGTCGAAGAACAGGATGTAGGGGTTTTCCATCTCGCAGACCATTTTGTCGGCGTTGGTGATGAAATAGGGGCTGAGGTAGCCGCGGTCGAACTGCATGCCCTCGACAACGTCGAGTTCGGTGTCAAACGACTTGGCTTCTTCAACGGTGATAACACCCTCGTTGCCGACTTTCTTCATCGCTTCGGCCAGCATCTTGCCGACTTCGACGTCGCCGTTGGCCGAGATGGTGCCGACCTGCGCGATTTCGCTGTTGGACGAGATGTTCTTGGCGCGCTTTTTGATGTCTTCAACCACAGCTTCGACAGCCATGTCGATGCCGCGCTTGAGGTCCATCGGGTTCATGCCGGCGGCAACGGCCTTCACGCCTTCGCGGAAGATCGCCTGCGCCAGAACGGTCGCGGTGGTGGTGCCGTCGCCTGCAAGGTCATTCGACTTGCTGGCAACTTCGCGCACCATTTGCGCGCCCATGTTCTCGAGGCTGTTTTCCAGCTCGATTTCCTTCGCAACGCTGACACCGTCTTTGGTGATGCGCGGCGCGCCGAAGGACTTCTGGATCACCACGTTGCGGCCTTTGGGACCGAGGGTGACTTTCACGGCGTTGGCGAGGGTGTCTACGCCCTTGAGCATCGCGGTGCGTGCATCGGCGGAGAATTTGACGTCTTTAGCAGCCATAGTATGTAGCTCCTTTTAAAAGTGAAATTGGATTAGGCGGCCTTCTTGGCTTTTTTGCCTTCGATGATGCCCATGATGTCGGACTCTTTCACCACCAGCAGCTCTTCGCCGTCGATGGTCACTTCGGTGCCCGACCACTTGGAGAACAGGACGAGGTCGCCTGCCTTCACGTCGAGGGGTTGGATCTTGCCGCTGTCATCGCGCAGGCCGTTGCCGACGGCAACCACTTCGCCTTGCGCGGGCTTTTCCTTGGCGGTATCGGGAATGATGATGCCGCCCGCAGTCTTTGCATCGCTTTCAAGCCGACGCAGCAGGACGCGGTCGTGGAGAGGACGGAATTTGGTCATAGGGGTATCTCCTGATATGACTTTCGCGGATATGGATTGCCGGGGTTTGAGCCTCACCATGAGCGCTCTCCCGCCGCGAGTGCTAAATACCTAGCCGCATCGCGCCGTCTTTTCAATACCCTGATGCGTCAAAAACCCCGCATTGGCGCGGGGTTTTAGGTGTTAAAACATCGTTTTAAGGGCAGGGGCGTTTGGGTAACAAAACTGCACGCAGGCGGCATGTTACAACAAAACTATGTCAAATAACCTAGCTGCCGGGGCGCGGCGGGGTGGCAATGCCCACCTGCTGGCGGCGCGCGCCGTGGTCAGCCTTGATCTTCAGTGTCGCATCCCAGCCTGCGGCGACGGTGCGGCCATTGCTGCTGATGGTGGTATCCGCGCCGACCACGCCGCCGATGGTGACGGCGGGGCGGGTATCGGCGGGATATTTCAGACCGTCGATGATGGTGCTGGTGACGGGCGACATGATCATCGTGGTGGTGGTGCAGTTCTGCCCGCATGACATCGTCATGGGGATCAGCATCATGGTGGTTTCGTCGTGGGTGACGATGGGCAACTGCACGTCGATGCGGCTTTGCGCGCCGACGTCGCCGGTAATGGCCAGACGGCCGTTATTGACCTCGATCGTCGTGCGTTCGGGCACGTTGCCATTGATGGTCAGCGCACCGTCGATCACATAGCGTTGCCCCGCGCGCAGTGCCGCACCGTCGATGGTGGTGTGGGGCGTGTTGACGGGGCCGCCGGTAAAGACCTGCTCTGCCGCGACATCGCCACGCAGGGCGGGGTCGCGCGCATCATTGCCAAGCTTGTTTGCGGGCTGGCCGCAGGCAGCCAGAAAAGCCAGCGATAACGATGTGGCGGTGATCGCTGCGGTTTTGCGCAAGGCGGGCAAGGACGGAATAACGGACATGACAATACCCCGGTGAATTATTATGAATAATATCACGCAGGCGCGATGTCGTCAATTTATACGTATCATATTGTTTTTGTTTAATTTTATAGCGCGCGCAATTGGTGGTAAAGCGCAACGCCTTCTTGCGCACTGCCCGCGGCCAGCGTGATTTCGCCACTGAGCGTGCCGATGCCCTGGCTAAGCGTGCCAAGCGCGGATGACGCCGACTGCATATTGGCCGAAATCTCGCGCGTGACGGCGGATTGCTCCTCGACCGCCGAAGAGACGGTCGTGATGCTTTCGCTGACATGGTTCATATCGCCGATGATGTGGCTCAACCGTTGCCCGACGTCGCTGGCGACGGCTTGCATGCCGGCGATGTCTTTGGTGATGCGCGCCGTTGCGCTGTCGACCTGCCCGGCCAGATTTTTGACCTCGTTGGCGACGACGGCAAAGCCGCGGCCTGCTTCGCCTGCGCGCGCGGATTCGATCGTGGCGTTAAGCGCAAGCAGGTTGATCTGCGCTGCGATGTCGCTGATGAACTCGATGACGTTGCTCATGGATGCGGCGGCGTCGGCCAGCTGGCGCGTGGCGGCATCGGCGCCGCGTGTTTGTTCCTGCGCGACCACAACAGCGTCACGTGCGCGCGCCATGCTGGCCGCGATTTCGGCGATGGAGCTGTTCATTTCCTCGGCGGCGGCGGCGACGTTATTGACCAGTGCCGCCGTGTGCTGCGACGCGTCTGCCGCATCACGTGCGCTGGTGCGCGCGTTGTCAATGCTGGCGGCGATGAGGCTAAGCCCTTTGTCGACTTGCTCGCCCACGCGCTCTGTTTCAAGGCGTTTTTTGACTTGCTGGGTAATATCGGTTGCGAATTTGACGATCTTGAACGGCTTGCCAGAGGCATCAAGGATAGGGTTATAGCTGGCCTGAATCCACACCTCGCGACCGCCCTTGGCAAGGCGGCGGTATTCCGCCGCCTGATAGGTACCCGCGCGCAGACTGTCCCAAAAGGCGGTATAGGCGGGGGCGGCGCTTTCCGATGGATCGACGAACATGCGGTGGTGCCTGCCTGCAACTTCGGCCAGTGTATAGCCCATCGCGCCGAGGAAGTTTTCGTTGGCCCACTCGATCGTGCCGTCAAGCGCGAAGTGGATCACGGCTTGCGATTTGCCAATGGCGGCGATCTGCCCTTCGCGTTCGGCATTGCGCAATTTGTCCCGCGTGATGTCGGTTGCGAACTTGACGATCTTGAACGGCTTGCCAGAGGCATCAAGGATAGGATTGTAGCTGGCTTGAATCCACACCTCGCGCCCGCCCTTGGCAAGGCGGCGGTATTCCGCCGCCTGATAGGTACCCGCGCGCAGGCTGTCCCAAAAGGCTTTGTAGGCGGGGGCGGCGCTTTCCGACGGATCGACGAACATGCGGTGATGTTTGCCCGCGATTTCGGCCAGCGTATAACCCATTGCGCCGAGGAAGTTTTCGTTGGCCCACTCGATCGTGCCATCGAGCGCGAAGTGGATGACGGCCTGTGATTTGTCGAGCGCGGCGAGGATGCCGTTTTTCTCGATGGTTTTGCGGCTGGCGAACATGGATGACTTCCCTGAAATATGACCAATGGCGAGGTGCGATGTAAGCGTGGAAGATAGAAAAAAAGGTCAAAAAAAACAGTGGGTTATTTTTTCTCGACTGTTCGGTCGGGCTTGCTAACGTATTGATTTCAATATTTTTTAACGACTTCACGCTAAGATAAGGTGTAAGTGCGCGTCAAAAACGCCACTTTCTTGCGGGCGTAAAGATGCCCGTGGAGAGGAGTTATAAGAATATGGCCAATCTTTCGCTGCAATTGCGCGATTACCGCCTGACCACGGCGCATATCGTCTATCACCTGCCCGACCACCCCAAGCTGTTGCAGAGCTATATCTGGCAGGAATACGACCTTGCTCCGCACTTTCCTGAATTAAAACGCTTTCTTGATTTCTGGACGCAACGGCTGGACGGCAAGCTGCACTCGGTGGAGGTTGGCAGCAAAAAGCTGATCACCCCCGAAGACATGGCGTTTTGCGACAGCGAATATCTCATCAACTAGTAAATTGACATAAGGATTTTGCGGGCCTACCCTTCGGCAATCATTTCAGCACGAGGGAATCATCATTATGGCCCGCAAACCTGTTTCACCCCGCTTTAACCAGCAAGTCGCGCGCAACGCCGCCAGCATCCGCGCGCGCATCGACAAGATCAACCAGAAGGATAACCCCAGCGCGCGCGACTTCGCCGAGCTTGGCCGCCTGATGGACAAGCAGATCGCGCTTGGCAAGCAGATGCAAAACCCATCCTTCGCCAAGCTGTTCAACGCCGCCGGTGACGGGCAGCTGGCGCGTGTGCGCAAGTATATCGAACGCGACGGCTTTGACGTCGACACGCGCAACTACGGCGGCTACACCCCGCTGGCCTATGCAGTCAGCGACGGCAGTGCCGTCGTCACCGCCTATCTGATCGAAAAGGGTGCTGACGTGAACGCGCGCACCAACGAAGGGCTGACGCCGTTGCTGATCGCGGCGGCCAAGAACAACGCCAAGCTGTTCGCGCTGCTGCTTGATGCCGGCGCCAATCCGCGCATGCGCACGCGCGACGGCCTGTCGGTGCGCAAGCTGGCGGAGTTCAACTCCAGCCATGCGGTCCTTGCGTTGCTCGACGACCGCGATTATATGGCGCAGTTCAACAAGCCCAAGGCCAAGGGCGCGCAAGCCAAGCGTGGCTGAACTTTCTTATAACTTATAGCGTTTGTCGGCGGGCTGCGTTGCGCGTTTGCGCACCGCCAGAGGTGCAGGCGCGGGTATGATGCGCGGCGCGCTGTCGTGCGGCCCCATCAGAACGTTTTTGTTTTCATCAATAACAGTGATGTTATGCCCGGCATAAACCGGCAGGTACTGCCCGCCGCGGCCCACGGCGTGCCAGGGCGCGCTGTTGCTTTTGCTGAGCCATACTGCATGGCGCACAACGTCGTCGGTCAGCTTGCCGTCGGGCCCGCGCGTAGCAGGGATGGAAGCGGATGACTTTAACACGCCTGCGGCCAGCAGGCGGGTGCGCATCTCATCGGCGCTGATGACCTCACGCGCGATATAGACCGTGGGGCCAAGGTTGGTTTCATAGCGCAACACGTCGCCGCCTTCGGCCTGATCGCGCGGCAATGCGTCGCAGAAGTAAAACGAAAAGGCGTCTGGCGGCAGGTCCAGCGTTGCGAGGTCGCGCGCGCTTGAGGTTTCAACGATACGGACCTCGCCACCCGGAACACGTGTACTTGGCACGGTGAACACCGCATAGGTCACGTGGCCGGACTGCGGTTGCGTGAACTGCAACATCCGCGCTGTCCTCTTTACGGCTTGGGCGCTTTGGGCGTGCTGTCGGCCTTGACGACGGCGCCGGTGATGATCGCCATGCTGGCGCTGTCCTGCGTGCGCAGGTGGCTGAGAGCGGCCGCGTCAAGGGCGCTGACGATACCGGCAAGGTCATTGCGCAGCGTGGCGAAATTGTCGCGGATCTGCGCGCGGCTGAAGTGGTTGAGGAAATCGACCATGTCCCACATGCGGTCTGATTGAACCTGTGCATCGGTATTGGTGTTGCGCAAGGTGGCAAGCGCAGGTGCGATGGCAAGGGCTGCCTGCGGTGCATCGCCCAGTGACGCGATATAGGCGTTCACGTCGGCATGTGCGTCGTGGATGCAGATCGACGCCATCATGCTCAGCCCGGCGTTGTCGCTGTAGAGGTCGAGGTTCGCGCTTGAAATCGCGTTGTCGATGCGCGTGATCAGGCGCAGGGTCGCATTGCGCAGCGTGGCGACGCCAAGCTGTTCAAGGCCGATGTCCGTCGCGCGCGCCGTGGCGTGGTTGCGCAGCTTGGCCAGTTGCGTGGTGAACAGGCTGTCGCTGTCGGCCGCAGCGCTGACGTTGATGTCACTTTTGCTGTCGCGCGCGTCGGCTTCGGCAAGGATTGCGGCGATGGCCGCGACATCGTTGCTCATGCTGATGGCGTCTTTGTCTTCGTTGAATTGAAAGATATGGCCGAAGTAATTGCGCAGGATGCCCATGATGGTCTCACACTCTCTGAAATGAAATGCAGCCGTCTTGCGCGCTGGTGTCGATGGCACGCTGAGGCTGGCGTTTTTTGATATGCGCGCAAAATATCAATTGTTTCACGGTTATGTCAATTTTAAATTCAAGTGACTGAAATTCATGAAAAAACCGTCCCGCCACAGAGGACGGGACGGCGTGATCGGGGGGAATCAGGGGGAGGATCAGGGTTGCGGCGGCTTGGGTTGCGCGCCTGCGCTGTCCTGCGCCAGCAAGGGATGGAAGGGCGAGAGATGCGCGGGCTTGCCCGCAACGCTCAGGCCGAATTGCGCGGGGTCGCCCTTGGGGCCGACCTCGACGTAGTTCAGCGTCTCGCCTTTGAATTTGGGCATCTCGCCGTGACGCGGCCCGCCCATGCCCCAGGGCAGCTCGATCATGCCGCCGTCGGTGTCGCGGTAATACATGCTGTTGCCGCCCTGAATGTGCAGTTTTGCTTCAAGCTTTTCGTAGTTGCCGGGCGTGCCAAGGTAAAGCACGTTGTCATTTGACATCTGGATCAGATAGCGGCCATCGGCAAAACGCGCGGCGTTGAAAACGCTGTCGGCACGGGTGTCGCGCGTGGTGTAGAGCATCAGCGCGTTTTGCAGCAACGCGCCGTTGAGGGCGTCGATGGTCTGCTGGTCCGCCAGCGTGCCGCGCAGGGTGTGATCGCGCGTGACAAGGCGCGCGTCGCTCAGCACTTTTGCGTCGTTGAATTCATAGACAACGCTGTAATCCGGCTCGCCCGTTTCGCGGTTGCCGCGCACGCTGATCGCGTGCTTGCCAAACAGCTCCTTGCGCTCGCCGTAAATCTGGAATGCTTCCATCGTGTTTGCGGGCAGGAAGTACGCACCGCCGCGTTCCATGAACATGACAAGGCCGCTGGTGAAATGTAGCGCGAAGGTGACGGCGTCGGGCTGGCTCATGGCGGGGAAATCCTTACAGGTGATGAAATCGGGAATGCCGCGACACTAGCGCGGGCGGCGGGGGCGCGTCAATTGATTTTCATAAATGAACAGACGTATTGTGCGGTGAGAACATTTAGAGTACAAAAAAGAGCGTCGATTCATTTTTCAGGCTCATTAAATGTCATTCATCGTGCTGGCCGTTGTTTCATTTCTCATGGCGCTTGCCGTTTTTAGCGCAGTGGCTTTCTTCTTTATCAGGAAGAAAGAGTGGCCGGCGTCAAAAAAGAAAACGGTATTTTCTTTGGCTGTCTCTTTTTTGTGCTTTCCCGTTCTTGTCCCTGCGGGCACGGTTGCGGTGGTGCCTTTGCCGAACCTTGTGTTGCTTTGCTTTGGCATTGCCGATCTTGATCTCCTCCAGATCATCACGTGGTATTACAAAACATACGCATTTGTTATCCCGTCCTATTTGATAACAGCGCTTTTGCTGCGTGCTGTGGCGGCGGTTGTGTTTTATCAGCATCAGGAAATTTCGGATATTCAGAAGCAGGAATTGGGCTAATGGTCACCCGCGTCAATACCGTCAGCTTTCAGGGCGTCGATGTTCAGGACATCGAGGTGCAGGTGCAGATCAGCCCCGGCCTGCCGAACTTCACCATCGTCGGCCTGCCTGACAAGGCCGTGGGCGAAAGCCGCGAGCGTGTGCGCGCGGCCCTGCATGCGATTGGCCTTGCACTGCCGTCCAAGCGCGTGACGATCAATCTTGCCCCCGCCGATGTGCTTAAGGAAGGCAGCCATTTCGATCTGCCCATCGCGCTTGGCGTGCTGGCAGGCATGGGTGTGTTTCCATCCGAAGAACTCGCGCATTTCGTTGCACTGGGCGAGCTTGGCCTTGACGGCAGCATTCGTCAGGTGACGGGCGTGCTGCCTGCAGCGATGAACGCGGCGGTGCGCAACCTTGGCATCATCTGCCCCAAGGCCAGCGGCGGCGAAGCCGTATGGGCGGGTGATCTCGAGGTGCTGGCACCCGACAACCTTGTCATGCTCATCAACCATATGAAGGGCGTGCAGGTCTTGCCGCGCCCGCAGGCGCAACTGGCCGAGCTTGACGCGCGCCTGCCCGACCTTGCCGATGTCAAAGGGCAGGAAAGCGCCAAGCGCGCGCTCGAGGTCGCGGCCGCAGGCGGGCATCACCTGCTGATGATCGGCCCGCCCGGTGCGGGCAAGTCGATGCTGGCATCGCGCCTGCCCGGTATTCTGCCGCCGCTCTCTCCCGCCGAGGCGCTTGAGGTCTCGATGATCCATTCCATCGCGGGCCAGCTTGGCGACGGGCGTCTTGTGCAGTCGCGCCCGTTTCGCGATCCGCATCATACGGCATCGACACCCTCCATCATCGGCGGCGGCCAGCGCGCCAAGCCGGGCGAGATTTCACTCGCCCATCACGGCGTGTTGTTTCTTGACGAGCTTCCGGAATTTCAGCGCACCGCGCTCGAAGCCCTGCGCCAGCCGCTTGAATCACGCCGCGCGCTGGTCAGCCGCGCCAACTATCACGTGACCTTTCCCGCCAAGGTGCAATTGATTGCGGCGATGAACCCCTGCCGTTGCGGCATGGCGTATGACGCGGGCCATACTTGCGCGCGCGGGCCCAAGTGCATGAGCGAATATCAGGGCCGCATTTCCGGCCCGATCTTTGATCGCATCGACATCATCATCGACGTGCCCGCCGTCAGCGCCGCCGATCTTTCGCTGCCGCCGCCGCGCGAAAATTCGGGCATGGTGGCCCTGCGCGTGGCGCGTGCGCGCGACCGCCAGCGCGCGCGCTTTGAGGCGCTTGGTAAAACCGGCGCGCATCTGGCCACCAATGCCGATGCCGACGGCGAGGTGCTGATGGCGATCGCCGAGATGGATCAGGCGGCGCAAAATCTGCTGACGTCTGCGGCAGAGAAAATGAAACTGTCGGGCCGCGGTTATCACCGCGTGTTGCGTGTGGCGCGCACCATCGCTGATCTTGAGGGCAGCGACATCATCACCGCGGGTGCCGTGGGCGAGGCTTTGGGCTATCGCCGCACGCGCAGTCCTGCTCTGGCGGCGTGATTTTCATATAAAAATCAGCGTGTTAGCGGGTATATCTACAATTTTAACCATTAAATCAGTGGCTTGTGGTATTATAAATCTATCCAAAGTCACGCCTTCAGGGATAGCAAGATTCTATGTCGAAGTTTACCGCCACCATGCAAACGGCTGATACCGAGCAAATGACCCTGCCTGACATCGATCAGGCCAAGGCGGATGTCACCGCGGCACTCGATGGTGCCGGCAACACGCCCTCGCGCGGCAGCGATAACGCCGGTTTCAACGAGGCCTTTGGCGCGATCACCGGCCTGTCGGCCATAATTGGCGTGGCGCAAGTCATCGCCGACGTCATGCAGCCCCAACAGCCCGAGCAGGAGCGCAGCGGCACAGATTTCCTCACCGGCAAGAAAAAGCAGAGCAAATACGTCAGCCAGCAACAAGCCGCTTTGCTCATTCGCAAGGCTGATCCCGTCGTGCGCGCTGCGCGCCCGCCGGTGTCGCTGATGCAGATGGGCAAGCAACCTGCGCGCATGCTGGGTGCAAAACCTGCGGCCCCCAAAGCAGGCAAAGGCGGCAGGCATGATCTGGTCGAGCGCAGCAACATCGCCTCAAGCTCGCTGAAATCCGGTGTCAAAGGTGCCGCGCTGTCGCCCGAGGCAGTGGACCGTCTGAAAATACAGCTGGGCCGCCTGCGCCGTGCCGAGGCCAACGTCTCGCTCAAGGCGGCGGAAAACGCGCCCAACGATGCGCGTGTCAAAAATTCGATCACCCGCTTCTCGCAAGACAAGCAAGTCAAAATCGCGCCCAAGGCGCCCGAGATGCAGGCCCTCAAACCACCCGTAGCGAAAATGGGCTGAGGCCGATTATACAGATGCACAAAAAAGCCCCCGTTCACCGGGGGCTTTTTTTGTGATCAATCATCGTGATCGATGTCGCTGTCTTCGGGCAGGGCCTGCCCGCGATCAATGCGCGATTTCGTGCGCGCATAGTGGATGACGCCAAATGGCAACAGCAACAGATAGGTGCCGATCATCAGGCTCAGCGTGGGCCAGGTCTCGTTGATCAGCCCCGCCAGTAACAGCGCGAATAACCCAAGGAACGGCACGCGCAGGGCATAGGGAATGCGGAATTGCTTGCTTGAAAACGTCGGCACGTTGCTGACCATCAGCACGGCGACGACCAGCGTCCAGCCTGCCACCAGCCACGGCATGCCGTGCAGCAGTTCTTCCGCGCGCGGTTCCTGAAAACAGGCGACCATCGGCGCAATGGCAAGGCCCGCGCCCACGGGCGAAGGCACGCCGGTAAAATACAGCGCCAGCGGATCACCGGGGGTTTTTTCTGCCGTGGCGATGTTAAAGCGCGCCAGACGCAACGCCACCGCCATCGCAAAGACAAGCGCCACCGCCCAGCCCCAGCGCGGCCAGTCGTTCAGCACCCACAGGTAAAGCACGATGGCAGGCGCCACGCCAAAGCAGACGAAGTCGGAAAAGCTGTCAAGCTCCGCCCCCAATGCGCTCTGCGCCTTGAGCAGGCGCGCGGCGGCGCCGTCAAACGCATCCATGAAGCCTGCGATGACGATGGCGATCACGGCGGCTTCCCAGCGGCCGGCGATGGCGAACTTGACGGCGGTCATGCCCGTGGCCAGCGCCGTCAAGGTGATCATATTGGGGATCATCTTGTGCAGCGACAGGTTTTTCGGGCGCTTGCTGGCGATCGACATGGCGGGGCCTCGCGGGGTTAGTTGCGCAGCACGCCTTCGCGCGCGCCTTCGACGCTGTCCATGTCGGCGATGACGGTTTCACCACCGACGGTGCGCTGGCCGACGATGACCTGCGGGTGGACGTTGGGCGGCAGGTAGACGTCAACGCGGCTGCCAAAACGGATCAGCCCGTATTGATCGCCCGCTTCGACATGCTGGCCTGCGGTCAGCTTGCAGATGATGCGCTTGGCGACCAGGCCCGCGATCTGCACGAAGGCGACGGAGGTGTTGTAGCCGTCAAGCTTCATCAAAACGGTCGAGCGTTCGTTGTCGACCGACGCCTTGTCGAGGCTGGCGTTGAAGAATTTGCCTGGGCGGTAGACCACCTTGCGCACGTCGCCGAATGCGGGCACGCGCTGTACATGCACGTCAAAGACGTTGAGGAAGATCGACACGCGTGTGACGGTGGGCGCATCGCAGAGCGCGTCGCCGGTGGGGGCTTGCTCACTGCCTTTCATGTCGTCGAGTTCGGGGGGCAGGGGCACTTGCGTGATCATCGATACGCGGCCGTCGGCGGGCGCGATGATCAGGCCGCGGCGCAGCGGCACGGTGCGTTGCGGATTGCGAAAGAAATAGGTGACCCACAAGGTCAGCACCAGACCGACCCAGCCAAGGCTTTCGTCAATACTGCCAAGCACGAGCGTGAGGATCGCGCCGATGATGATGAAGGGATAGCCCGCCGGATGGATCGGCACGAACAGGGTTTTGCGAATGGTGGCAAGCAGATCGTTCATCGGTGGCGGTTCCTTGTGGTGAAAAAGGTCTTTGCTGGTGCGGGGCGGGCATGTTGCGCCGCACGCAAAGATCGGTTGTGCCCTCAGTTTTCGCCCGATCAGGGCTGGCGCGCAAGCACAAAACAGTCTATAGTTATTCATAATATAGCAACTTTGCCGTCCATGACTGGACAGCGCCGCCACACTTTCCTATACCTTGTTGCCTATACATAAGAACAAAAAGAAAACCGAGGATACCACTGCCCATGACCAGCCCCCTGTCGGGTGAAACCGCCCTGCATGCCGCCCCCGTTGCCGAACTGCCGTCTTCCGTCTGTGTCTATTGCGGCACGGGCAGCGCGGTCAATCCGCTTTACAAGGACGCCGCATCCGCGCTTGGCCGCGCTCTCGCGTCATCCAACGTGCGTCTTGTCTATGGCGGCGGCAGTGTCGGCCTGATGGGCATCGTGTCGGAATCCTGCATGCAGGCGGGCGGGCGCGTCATGGGTATCATCCCGGGCCACCTGTCGGAAAAAGAAGGCCAGAAGCACGATATTACCGATCTGGTCGTCGTCGACAGCATGCACACGCGCAAGCACATGATGGTCGAGCAATCCGACGGTTTCGTTGTTCTGCCGGGTGGCCTTGGCACGCTGGACGAGACGTTTGAAATCCTGACGTGGAAATACCTTGGCCTGCATGACAAGCCTGTGGTGCTGGTCAACATCAACGGTTTCTACGATCCGCTGGTGGCAACCGTCCGCCATATGGTGCGCGAGGGTTTTACCCCTGAACATCACCTCGACATGTTCGCCGTGGTCGAGCGTGTCGAAGACGTACTGCCCGCGCTGTCGCGCCTGCCCGCGGGCAACGAGGTCGTCAAGACGGAGCGCATGTAAGCCGCGTTTTTCGTATATGCAAAGTGGCGAGGGGCCGAGTTTGGCTTTGTTTCGCCCGCGGCCTTGGACTATAATTCAATCAGGACAGCTTTTTCGTACAGGAAGACGACAGTGGCCGCATCGGGCACAGCAACGGGATCAGGTCAGGGCGGGCATAGCCCCCAGACAGCGCGTGACGACCAGAACGTGTCGTTCACGCAATCCCATCATGCGGCCGTGCTGGCGCTCGAGCGTATTGAAAGCCTCAAGTTGCGCCCCATCCCGCAACTCTACGAACTGTGGTACCGCTATTTTCAGGGCGACCCCGAAATCGTGCGCGCGGTCGACAACCATCACGGCGACCTTGACGAGGTTGCGTGCTTCAAGATATATAAACGCTTCCTCAGCGAAAGTGCCCGCGACGACGCGGTCAAGAAGATCAGCGAGCAGGTGCAGCAGGCCATCACCGAAATCGCGCTGATGCTCACCACCGCCAAGGACGCGGCGACGGATTACAACAGCAGCCTCGGCAATGTGCAGAGCAGCCTTGATAACGCCAATTCGCTCGAAGACCTCGGGCAGGTGGTATCGGCGCTGGTGGCCGATACGCGCAAGATGGTCGAAAAGAACGTCGCGCTTGAACTGCAGCTGGTCAGCTCGTCCAAGCAGGTGACCGAACTGCGCGAGAACCTCGACAACGTGCGCAAGGAAGCGATGACCGACGGCCTGACCGGCCTGTCCAACCGCAAGTCGTTTGACAAGCAGATCCGCGAATGCATCGAGCTTGCGGGCGAGCAGGGCACGCCGCTGGTGCTGATGATGCTCGACATCGACTATTTCAAGAAATTCAACGACACCTTCGGCCACCAGGTGGGCGATCAGGTCCTGCGCCTTGTCGCGCGCACGCTGACCGACAACGTCAAGGGCCGCGATATCGCGGCACGCTTTGGCGGCGAGGAATTCGCCATCATCCTGCCTGAAACGGGTCTGGAATCGGGCCTGAAGGTCGCCGACATCCTGCGCAAGCTGGTCGAAAATAAAGAAGTCATCAACAAGACCAGCCATGAAACGCTGGGTCGTATCACCCTGTCGGTCGGTGTTGCCGAATATAAAGCGGGCGAGAGCATCAGCGAATTCATCGAACGCGCCGATGCGGCTCTCTATCAGGCCAAGCGCAATGGCCGCAATCAGGTGCAGGCCGCAACCGCGTAAAACGCCCTAGCGGCGCTTGCCGCCCTTCTTGCCTTTTTTAAATCCGCCTTTTTTGCCGCCGTCTTTGCGGTCGCGGTCAAAACGCGGCTTGCCGTCGGGTTTCTTGCCGCCGGACTTGCCGCTTTTGTGGCGGCCGCGCTCGTCACGGCGCTGTCCGCGCTGGTGGCGCTGGCCTTCGCGGGTCTGGTGGCTGCTTTCGTCGCTGCCGGTGACCATTTCAAACACGGTGCTGGCGCGCATGGGGTCGGCTTCAAGCAGGCGCACGATCACGCGGTCCATCAGGCGGTAGGTGCGGCCCGACTCGCGCCCCGTCAGGGTGTGTTTCTTTTCGTCGTAGATGTAGAAATCGCGCGGCAGCATGCGCATCGGCACGATGCCGTCCGCACCGGATTCATCAAGCGTGATGAAAACGCCGAAGGACGTGACGCTTGAAATCTTGCCCATGAAGGTCTGGCCGATGTTGCGGCCAAGGTATTGCGCGGTAAAGCGGTCCATCACGTCGCGTTCGGCCAGCATCGAGCGGCGCTCGGTTTGCGAAATATGTTCGGCGATTTCCGTCAGGCGGTCGGCCTCGTCGTTGCTAAGGCCGCCGCTGCCAAGCTTGTAAGCGCGCGTGAGCGAGCGATGCACCAGCAAATCCGCATAGCGGCGGATGGGCGAGGTAAAGTGCGCGTAGCGCTCCAGCGCCAGGCCGAAGTGGCCGATGTTCTCGGGGCTGTAGACGGCCTGGCTTTGTGTGCGCAGCAAGACCGTATGCACAAGGTCCTTGTCGGGTGTGTCGGCGGTCTTTTCAAGGATGCGGTTGATGTCGCGCGGATGCACGTGGTCGCCCTGCGGCAGGCTGTAGCCGAATTGCTTGAGGAAATCGCGCGTGGAATCAAGGCGGTCAAAAGCCGGTTCGGCATGCACGCGGTAAACGCACGGCGCGTCTTTATCTTCAAGCGCATGTGCCGCCGCCACGTTGGCGAGGATCATAAACTCCTCGATCAACTGGTGGCTGGCCAGACGCTGGCGCGGCACGATGGCGGTGATGTGACCGGTTTCGCGGTCGATGATGGCTTTGCGCTCGGGCAGGTCCAGCGCCAGCGCACCGCGCAGGTCGCGCGCGTGCTTCATGACGCTATAGGCGGCATAAAGCGGCTTGATGACGCTGTCCATCAGCGGGCGCGTGATATCGTCGCTCTGCCCCAGATGCGCGTCTTCGACCTGCTCGTACGTCAGGCGCGCTGCGGATTTGATGAGCCCGCGCGAAAAGCGGTAATCGATCAGCCGCGCGTTCTTGTCAATCACCATATGCGCGACAAGGGCGGCGCGGTTGACCAGCGGGCGCAGCGAGCAAAGGTCGTTTGACAGCCGCTCGGGCAACATCGGCACGACGCGGTCGGCGAAATAGGTCGAATTGCCGCGCTTGTAAGCCTCGCGGTCAAGCGCGCTGTTGGGTGTCACGTAATAGGACACGTCGGCGATGGCAACGCCGATCTTCCAGCCGCCTTCGTTTTTGGGGTTGTCGTCGCGCACGGCATAAACCGCATCGTCAAAATCGCGCGCGTCCGCGCCGTCGATGGTCACAAACGGCACATGGCGCAGGTCTTCGCGGCCTTCGGCGAGTGTGGGTTCGCCCAAGCCCTCGGATTCGTCGATCACCGCCTGGGGGAATTCGGTCGGAATGCCGTGGCTGTGGATGGCGATGAGCGAGATCAGGCGCGGGTCGTCCTTGGCGCCGACGCGCTCGACAATGCGCGCGGGGTTGCGGTGGCGCGGATAGGGGCTGCCGGGGGGCAGGGGGCTGACGACGACAACATCGCCGTCTTGCACATCGCCCGCCAGTGCGTCGGGCACGAAGAAGTCTTCCTTGATCTTCTTGTTGGTCGGATAGACATAGCCGCCGTCGCGCACTTGCTTGTACACGCCGACGACGCGGACTTCGGCCGCAACGCCGGTCAGGCCTTCCGCACCGCCGATGGGGCGGGCCTCATAGACGCGCGGGGCGATTTTTTTCAGGCGTGCCAGCACGTGCGCGCCGTCGTGCAGTTCGCCCGATTGCTTGCGGCTGGCGACGACGTAAATCGTCGGCGGGGCGATGGGATGGGGCCATTCAAGTGGGGCTGCCATCAGTTCGCCGTCGTCGTCGATGCCGGTGATAACGATCAGCGTGCGTTCGGGCAGGTCGCCCGCGCTGTGATAGGCCTTGCCGGGCGTTTTGGCAAAGCCGCCGCCCTCGCCCATCTCGCGCAGCAACTGGCGCAGGCGCGTGCGGTCCTCGCCCTTGATGTGAAAGGCGCGCGCGATGTCGCGTTTGGTGACGGGTGTCGGGCTGTCGGCGATGAATGCCGCGACCTGATCAAGCGTGGGGAAATCCGCTGTGGTCTGTGTCTTGCTGACGGTTGCGCCTTTGGTTTTGGCGTTGCGCGCGCGGTCGTTCTGGCGGGCCTTGCCGCCAGCGGGTTTGCCTTTTGCGCCGCGCGGTGCATGGGGTGCTTTGTCGCGGCCGGGCTTTTTACGTGTCACGTTGAGCGTGCTTTCTTGGTGGTGCGTTTTGGTTTGCTTGCGCCGTCATCGCCGTCCGTCGCCTTTTTGGCGGCTTTTTTGACGGCCTTCTTCTTGGCGGGCGCTTTTTTGGTCTTGCCGCCGCCGCTGGCTTTCTTGGCCGACAGCAGTTCCATCGCCTGTTCCAGCGTGATGGTGTCGACGTCAAACGCCTTGGTCACGGTGGCGTTGGTGCTGCCGTGCTTGACGTAGGGGCCATAGCGGCCTTTGCTGAGCGTGACGGGCTTGCCGTCTTCAGGATGATTGCCAAGTTCGCGGATGGTGCCAAAGCCCGCGCCGCCGCGGCCCTTGCTGGGTTGCGCCAGCAGGTCGACCGCGCGGTTGAGGCCGATGGTGAGTACACCTTCGGGATCGTCCGCAGGAATGGATTTGAACTTGCCCTGATGCACAAGGAAGGGGCCAAAGCGGCCGATGCCGGCCTTGATCATCTCGCCCGTTTCGGGGTGCAGGCCGACTTCGCGCGGCAGCGTCAGCAAACGCAGCGCAATCGCAAGGTCGATGTCGTCAGGCGTCATGCCCTTGGGCACGGGGCCGCGCTTGGGCTTTTCGGCGGCGGGTTTCTTTTTCTTCTTCTTGCCGTCGCCTTCCTCGGCCACCACGGGTGCGGGGGTTGCGTTGGGCGCGGGGCCAAGCTGCACATAGGGGCCATAGGGGCCAAAGCGCAGGGTCACGGGCATGCCGGTTGCGGGATCGTCGCCCAGCAGGCGCACGGCGGGTTGCGCGTCGCCGCTGTTCTCGCCGCTGTTGTCGTCGCCGCCCGAAAGGACAGGGCGCGTATAGGTGCAGGTGGGATAGTTCGAACAGCCGACGAAGGCGCCGAACTTGCCAAGCTTGAGGTTCAGGCGGCCTTCCTTGCACACGGGGCAGGTCTGATCCCCCGTGGGGAACAAGATGGGTTGCAACTCGGCTTCAAGCGCGTTGATGACGTCGGTGATCTTGAGGTCCGACGTCGCCTCGACCGCGGCATGAAACGCTGTCCAGAATTCGCGCAGGACTTTCTTCCAGCCGATGTCGCCGGCGGAAATGCTGTCGAGCTGTTCTTCGAGGTTGGCGGTGAAGTTGTATTCCACATAGCGCGCGAAGAAGTTGGCGAGGAAGGTGGTGACAATGCGCCCGCGGCTTTCGGGGATGAAGCGGCGCTGGTCAAGCTTGACGTAGTCGCGGTCCTGCAACACCTGCAGGATCGACGCATAGGTCGAGGGGCGGCCGATGCCGAGTTCTTCCATCTTTTTCACCAGGCTGGCCTCGGTATAGCGCGGCGGCGGCTGGGTGAAGTGCTGGTGGGGGATGACGTCGTCGAGTTTCAGCGCGTCGCCTTCCTTGAGCGGCGGCAGGCGGCGTTCTTCCTCGTTCTCGTTCGTTGCGTCCTCGTCCTGATCTTCGCGGTAGACCTTGAGGAAACCTTCGAAGGCCACGATGGAACCCGTCGCACGCAGGACCACGTCGCCTTTTTCGTTGGCGATGTCGACGCTGACCTGATCAAGAACAGCGGATTCCATCTGGCAGGCCACGGTGCGCTTCCAGATCAGCTCGTAAAGCTTTGCCTCGTCATCGTTGAGGTATTCCATCACGCTTTCAGGCGTGCGGTGGATGTCGGTGGGGCGGATGGCCTCGTGCGCTTCCTGCGCGTTCTTGACCTTGGACTTGTACATGCGCGGGCTTTCCGGCAGGAAGTCGGGGCCGTATTTGTTTTTGATCAGCTGGCGGCTGGCAACAACCGCTTCCTGGCTCAGCGTCACGCCATCGGTACGCATATAGGTGATCAGGCCCGACGTTTCGCCGTTGATCTCGACCCCCTCATAGAGGCGCTGTGCGGTACGCATGGTCTTGGTCGCGGAAAAACGCAGCTTGCGCGACGCTTCCTGTTGCAGGGTCGAGGTGATGAACGGCGGGAAGGGGTTGCGCTTGACCTGACGGCGCTCGATCGACGCGACGGTGAAGTTCTGTCCCTTGATGCGGTTGACCGCTGTGGTGGCCATGCCCTCGTCCTTGAGGGTCATCTTTTCGATCTTGCTGCCGTCCATCTGGCTCAGGCGTGCGGTGAAGCTTTTGCTTTCCTTGGTGGTCAGCTGCGCGTCGATGGACCAGTATTCCTCGGCCTTGAAAGCCTCGATCTCGGCCTCGCGCTCGCAGATCAGGCGCAGCGCGACCGATTGCACGCGGCCTGCCGAGCGCGAACCCGGCAGCTTGCGCCACAGCACGGGCGACAGCGTAAAGCCGACAAGATAGTCAAGCGCGCGGCGCGCCATGTAGGCGTCGACCAGATGGTTGTCGATGTCGCGCGCGTGGCGGAAGGCTTCCTGCACGGCGCTCTTGGTGATCTCGTTAAATGTCACGCGGCGGATGGTGACCTTGTCGGCGACGTGTTTTTCCTTCAGGTATTCCTGCACGTGCCATGAAATCGCCTCGCCTTCCCTGTCCGGGTCAGTCGCGAGGAAGACGTTTTGCGCTTTTTTCGCGCGGGTGAGGATTTCGCTCAGCGGCTTGTGGCTGCGCTCGCCGATTTCCCACTGCATGGCGAAATCGTGATCGGGATCGACCGAGCCGTTTTTCGGCGGCAGGTCGCG
>JAEXMB010000008.1 GCA_023444705.1 Pseudomonadota bacterium
GCCTGCGCGCGCCGGAGCAGTCTGCCGTCGCAACCGACGGCGCGCCGCGGCCGCTGGCCGACCTGTTGCGTCCGCAACGGCTTGAAGACGTCGTTGGGCAGGGACAGTTGCTGGAAGACGATGCCCCGCTGGCGCGCATGCTGCGCCAGCACCGCGTATCCTCGATGATCCTGTGGGGGCCGCCGGGCTGTGGCAAGACCACCATCGCGCGCCTGCTGGCCCAGCATACCGACCTGCATTTCGAGGCGATCAGCGCCATCTTCAGCGGCGTGGCCGACCTGCGCAAGGTGTTTGAAAGCGCGCGCCACCGCCGCAGCATGGGGCGCGGCACACTGTTGTTCGTGGACGAGATCCACCGCTTCAACAAATCCCAGCAGGACGCATTTTTGCCGTTTGTCGAGGACGGCACCATCACCCTTGTCGGCGCCACCACGGAAAATCCGTCGTTTGAACTGAACGGCGCTTTGCTTTCGCGCTGTCAGGTGCTGGTCCTCAACCGCCTGAATGCCGACGACCTTGAACATCTTTTGCAACGTGCCGAGCGCGAGATGAACCGCCCGCTGTCCCTCACGCCCGAGGCCCGCACCGCACTCGTCGATATGGCCGATGGCGACGGACGCTACCTGCTGGGTCTGGCGGAGCAGGTCTTTCAGGTGCAGCGCAAGGGCGCGCTGGACCGCGAGGCTCTGGCCGCACTGGTGCAAAAACGCGCGCCGCTCTACGACAAGGCCGACGACAGCCATTACAACCTGATCAGCGCCCTGCATAAATCCGTGCGCGGATCGGATGTCGACGCGGCACTGTACTGGTTTGCGCGCATGCTCGACGGCGGGGAGGACCCGCGCTATCTTGCCCGCCGCATGGTGCGCATGGCGGTCGAGGATATCGGCCTTGCCGACCCGCAAGCACTGCTGCAAACGACGGCGGCGGCGGAAACGTATGAACGTCTTGGCTCCCCCGAAGGCGAGCTGGCGCTCAGCCAGGCGCTTGTCTATCTGGCGACCGCGCCGAAATCGAACGCCAATTATGTTGCATATAAGGCAGCACGCGCCGCTGCGCGAGAACACGGCTCGCTGATGCCGCCCAAGCATATTCTGAATGCCCCGACCAAGATGATGAAGAACATCGGCTATGGCGAGGGGTATCAGTACGACCACGACAGCGAAGACGCTTTCTCGGGGCAGAATTACTTCCCCGAGCAGATGCCGCGCCAGAAGTTCTACGATCCTCCCGACCGCGGGTTCGAGCGCGAGATCAACAAGCGCCTTGAATACTGGCACAAGAAACGCGAGGAAAAGCAGAAATGAACGCGATGGCTCTGGTCTTTCTGGGTGGTGGTCTTGGCGCATCCCTGCGCTACGTTGCAGTACATGCGCTGTTCGCGCTCGGCGGCATGGGCGCGGCATGGGCGATCATGACGGTTAATATCGTCGGCAGCCTTGTCATGGGCATGATGCTGGCGCTGGGCCAAAAGGGTGCGTTGACCCTTGGGACCACGCAAACCCAGTTGTTCCTGCTCACGGGCATGCTGGGCGGGTTCACCACCTTTTCGGCATTTTCTGCCGACGTGCTGAAAATCATGCAAAGCGGCCATTACGGCGTGGCGCTGACATATATCCTTGGCAGCGTTGTGCTGTCGTTGCTGGCGGTTTTCGCCGGCTATTATCTTCTGATCGGAAAAACACTATGAGTGAACTTGAAAACATCGTCATCACCGACGCCGAGGATGGGCAACGGCTGGACCGCTGGCTGAAAAAGCATTTCAGCGGCGTGTCGTTCGGGCAGATGCAGAAAATCCTGCGCACTGGCCAGTTGCGTATCGACGGCAAGCGCGCCAAGGGCGATGCGCGTCTGGTGACGGGGCAGGTGGTGCGCATTCCGCCACAACTGCGCGGCATCGGCGTGGTGGTCGAGCGTGAGGGCGTGTCGCCCAAAGATGCCGCTTTCATCCAGTCGCTGGTGATCTACAAGGACGACGACCTGATCGCGATCAACAAGCCCTCCGGCCTTGCTACGCAGGGCGGCAGCAAGATCAGCCGCCATGTGGATGGCATGCTTGATGCGCTACGCTATGGCCACGAAGAGCGCCCGCATCTGGTGCATCGCCTGGACAAAGACACTTCGGGCGTTTTGCTGCTGGCGCGCAGTACCGCCGCCGCGCGCGAAATGGGGCATATTTTCGCAGGCCGCGATATCCGCAAGTATTACTGGGCAGTGACGGTGCCGGCACCTCAAGAGCCCGAAGGCAAGATACGCTCCGCCATCGCCAAGGTCGAGGGCCGCGGTGGAGAACGCATGATGGCGGTTGACGAGGACAGCGGCAAAATGGCGCTGACCATGTATCACACGGTCGAGGCACTGGGCGACCAGATCGCCTGGGTGGCCTTCTGGCCGCGCACGGGGCGCACGCACCAGATCCGCGTGCATGCAGCACAGATCGGCTGCCCGCTGCTTGGCGATGGCAAATACGGCTATGAGGAAGCGGACGAGATGGTCTTCAACAGCATCCTCGCCGGACCGGAAATGGCCAAGAACCTGCACCTGCATGCGCGCCGCGTGATCTTCGAACATCCGCGCACCGGCAAGAAAGTCGACATTACGGCACCGCTCGACGGCCACATGAAAAAGACCTTTGCCCATCTTGGCTTTGACTACAACGACAAAACAGACCACTTCAAGGATGTCGAATAATGCTGGTAAATGCTGCCAAATCGTATTTCGTCGGCCCTGTCAAACTGGCCGTCAAGATCGCGCTTGTGCTGGTCATCTTGCTGGTTGCGGGTCTGATCTACCTTTCGCTGACGCTTGACCTCAACCCGTACAAGCCGCAGATCGAAGCGCAGGCGAGCGAAGCAATGGGCAAACCCGTGCGTATCACGGGTGACCTCGATTGGGGCATCAGCGGTTTTAGGCCCTCCGTGGTGCTGAACGAGATTGTGGTCGGCAGCGACAAGAACGCCCAAACCACTGTCGGAAAATTGTCGGTCGCCATTCCGCTTGGCGATTTGATCGGCGGTAACCTGTCGGCCGAAGAATTGCCGGGCAAAATCGATCTTACGCTTGATCGTCTTGTCTACGAAGGGCAGGAGATCGGCGACATCAAGGCCCCCGTGCGCTTTAGCGGCAATGGTTTGTCGATCAAGCCGCTGACAGTCGATTTGCCGCATGACGGCGCGATCCAGGCCGACGTCGACTATCAGGACAACAACCTGAAAGTGACAGCAAAAGCCGAAGATGTCGATTACGCCCTGATTATCCCGGGTGCATCGGGTGGTGATCTTGGCGGCACGCTGGAGCTGACCGGCAATGGTGCCACCATCGACGACGTGCTGACGGGCCTCAACGGCAAAGTCGCGCTCAGCGGCGGCAAGGGGCAACTGTCGGGCGACGCCATCAGCCTGTGGGCCAGCGACCTGCTGTCCAAGGTCATGACCGGCACTAAAAAGCATACCGACGTCACCTGCCTGCTGCTCAACGGCAATATCAAAAACGGCGTCTTGACGCCCTCGCAGGCGGTGCTGGATACCGACAGCGTGCTGGTGCGCGCCACGGGTAGCATCGACCTTGGCCGCCAGCGCCTGAAACTGCTGGTTACGCCATCGCCCAAAGATGCGGCCTTGCTGAGCCTTGCCACGCCCTTGCGCGTGGAAGGGGCGTGGGATAACCCCTCCGTCCTGCCCGACAAGCGCGCGGTGCTGGAAAAGGTCGGCGGTCTAGTATTGGGTGCGGTCGCGCCACCTGCGGCCCTGCTGGCCTTTGGCAGCACGGGCGATAAAAGCTCGCCCTGCGCGGCTACGGAGCAGAAATGACAACGCAACCGCTTAAAAAATTCTATCAGCTGGCCGAGGCCGGAACGGCCCCTGGTGACGGCGGAGTGACGCATGTCGTGCGCCTTGACGGGCGCATCCTCAAGACGCCATTGAAACAAACGTTGGCCCTGCCGACAGCGGCGCTGGCACAGGCGATCGCTGCGGAATGGCAGGCACAGGGCGAACATATCGTGCCTGACGATATGCCGCTGACGCAGCTGGCCAATACGATGATCGACAAGGCAGCGGGCGAGGAGCGCCCTGCACTGAATGACGAGATCTGCAAATATACGGGGTCGGATCTTGTCTGCTATCTGGCGACCAGCCCGCCCGAACTGGTCAAGCGGCAGGAAGATATGTGGCTGCCGTTGCTCGAGTGGCTTGAAAGCACATATGGCGCGCGCCTTACAGCGATCCGCGGCATCCGCTACGAAGAACAGCCGGTCGACAGTCTTGCCTGCCTGCAACATGAAATCCACCGCCTACCGCCCGCCGATTTTACGGTGCTGCAGGCGATGACTGGTATCACGGGGTCGCCTGTCATCGGCTTTGCCCTGCTGCATGGCCATATCGACGCCGCCACGGCGCATGCCGCGGCCTGCGTCGATGAAATCTACCAGCTGGAAAAATGGGGCGAGGACAAGCTTGCGCGCGAGCGCATCACACGCATCGAGCGCGAGATCGCGGCTTGCGCGGCATTTGCGCAATTGATGCGTTAAAGCCAGCTGTCGGGATTGTTCACGCTTGCTTGACGGTAGAGCGCCCACATACCCTTGCCGCAACGCCATAGCCACCACAACGTAAAGACCGCACCCGACGCGAACATCATATAGCGGCTGGCGGCGGGCTGTTGCGCCATCAGCAGATCATTCATCTGCTCGGGCGTGGTGGCTTGTCCGTTGACGACCGCATCCATGAAACCGGTGGTGTCGACGGACGGCGCCGCGATGATGACGGTCAGCAACGTTGCGATGGTGAGGTAAACCCCCATGCCGATCCAGAAGGTGCGGCGCAGCCACCGGTAATGCGTGGCAAGGATGGGGTGCTTCTCACGGCGCTTGATGCGCGTCAGCAACAACGCCAGCGTGATGGCCACGGCGGCGGGCATCATCAGCGAAGGGATCAGCACGATCGCGCCGCTGACGGCATAAATGACATAGAGAACCCAGAGATAAACCAGCTCGGCAAGGCTGATGAATTCGCTGTCTTCTTGCGGATTTTCGGGAAGCATTTCCATGCGTCAGCGCCTGCCAAACAGTTTTTCGATGTCAGAGAGCTTAAGCTCGACATAGGTGGGGCGGCCGTGGTTGCATTGGCCGGAATGGGGTGTCGCCTCCATCTGGCGCAACAGGGCGTTCATTTCCTGCGCATTCAGGCGGCGGCCCGCACGCACCGACCCGTGGCAGGCCATCGTCGAGCAGATGGCCTCGAGCTTTTCCTTCAGGCGCATGGTCTGGCCAAAGCTGAGGATGTCATCGGCCAGGTCGCGCACCAGTTGCTGCACGTTGCCGTGGCCGAACAGGGCGGGGGTTTCCTGTACCGCGACGGCGCCGGGGCCGAAGCTTTCGATGACAAGGCCAAGCTCGTCCAGTTCATCCTTGCGCTCCATCAGGCGTTCGGCAGCGGCGCTGTCCATCTCCACGATTTCGGGGATCAGGAGTGGCTGCCGCGCGATCTTGCCGCTGGCGAGCGCGTCTTTCATTTCTTCATAGACAAGGCGTTCGTGCGCGGCGTGCTGTCGACCAGCACAAGTCCGTCCTGCGTCTGCGCCACGATAT
>JAEXMB010000006.1 GCA_023444705.1 Pseudomonadota bacterium
GGGTATGCGCGTGGTCGAAAAGGCCGGTGACTTTGCCGAGCAACTGGCCGCAGCCCAGCGTGAGGCCAAGGCCGCATTTGGCGACGACCGCGTGCTGATCGAAAAATATCTGGCGCAGCCGCGCCACGTCGAGGTGCAGGTCTTTGCCGACAACCACGGCAACTGCGTGCATTTGTTCGAGCGTGATTGCTCTGTGCAGCGCCGCCACCAGAAGGTGATCGAGGAAGCGCCCGCCGTTGGTTTGTCAGACGCCACACGCGCCAAGATGGGTGCCGCCGCCGTTGCCGCCGCCAAGGCCATTGGCTACAGCGGTGCGGGTACCGTCGAATTCCTCCTCGACGGTGATGATTTCTATTTCATGGAAATGAACACGCGCCTGCAGGTTGAACACCCTGTGACCGAAAAGATTACGGGGCTTGACCTTGTGCAATTGCAGCTGATGGTGGCCGAAGGTCACGAACTGCCATTCGCGCAGGACGATCTTGAAATCAACGGCCATGCAGTCGAAGTGCGTCTTTACGCCGAAGATCCCGACAACAACTTCCTGCCCGGTGCGGGGCAGATCAAATTCCTGCGCTTCCCGCTGCAAAACGATGCGGGCGAGGCGCATGTGCGCGTCGATACCGGCGTGCGCGAGGCGCCTTTTGGCGACGGCGACACCATTTCCATCCACTATGACCCGATGATCGCCAAGATCATCTGCTGGGCACCTACACGCAAAGATGCGTTGCTGGTGATGGCCGAAGCGCTCGACGACACATGGGTCACGGGGCCGAAAACCAATCTGGCCTTTCTGCGCCGTCTGGTGCGCGACGCCGATTTCGTGGCGGGCAAGCTCAGCACGCGCTATATCGAACAGCACCGCGACAGCCTGTTGCCGGAAAAGTCCGCGATCGCGCCCGACCTGCTTGAACTGGCGGCGCTGGGCCTGCTGGCACGGCGCGTGCGCGACAATGCCGTGCAGGTGGCCGATAACAGCCCGTGGGGCGGTATTGATAACTGGCGCATCGGCGGTGCTGCGGCGGATACTTTCGCTTTCCGCGACAACGGCGTTGAACGCCGCGTCACGCTAACCTATCCGCACGGGGTCGAAGCACCCCATGCCAGCGTTGACGGTGCGCCCGCGCAACCCTGCAAGATTTTGGCCCATTACGACGACATCGGTTTTGCTGCCGATATCGGCGGCCAGCGCCGCGAAGGCGTGATCGTCACCACCCCCGCAAACGATGGCGTGCATTTGCAGATCATGTCCACGGGCGCGATGGCCGATTTGCTCTACCTTGATCCGCTGGCTGTCACGGGCGAGGACGAAGGGGATGGCGGACGTCTGACCGCGCCCATGCCGGGCAAGGTCGTGGCCGTGCGCGTCGAAGCGGGGGCGGACGTCAAGAAAGGCCAGCCGCTGGTGATCGTCGAGGCGATGAAGATGGAACACACCATCATCGCCCCCGCTGACGGCATCGTCGAAGCTGTGCGCGCCAAGGTCGGCGACCAGGTGGACGAGAAATTCGAGCTGATCGCCTTCAAACAGGCGGGATAGGTACGTAAGGACTTGTACGAAGCGCTGCCCGACGGATACATGCCCTATATCGCGCTGGCCTGCATTGCGCTGGCGGCCAATTACCTCAAGGGTGTGATCGGCACGGGGACGGGCACGGTGATGATGGCGACATCGACACTGTTCATCGACCCAAAGATGGCCGTCGTTGTTATCAGCTACATCAGCATCTTCAGCAGTCTTGCGATGATCCGCCTCAAAAGCGTGCAGCTGGCCGATACCTACTGGGCGCCGATTGCCTGCGCCATTGCCGTGGGGTCGGTCTTTGGTGCGATGGCGCTTAAATACGTGCCCTCCGACGTGTTCAAGACGGTGCTGGGCATTGTGTTCTTTTTTGCCGCGCTGTGGTTTGGCTGGAAGCGCCACAAGGTCACGCAGTTTCCGCCGCCGCCTGTGCTGCCACAGGGCAATGATCTGGCTGTGGCATGTGGCAGCGGTTTTCTGGGCGGGTTTGTCGGCATCAATGCCTCGCCCCTTGTCATGTGGTTTGGCAGCAGGCTCGACAAGCAGCATATGCGCCGTCTGTTCGTGCTGATCTTTACGGCCTCGACAACCGTGCAGACGGCCACATATCTTTTAAACGGCATGATGACGCGCGAAGCGGTGCTATTGTCGCTGTTTCTGGCGCCCGCCGTTTTGCTGGGCATCTATTTGGGTAACCGCACGTTCCTGCGCCTCCCCGAAGTGATGTTTGGCCGCGTGCTGGCGGCGTTTCTGGTTCTCGCCGCGCTGCGCATGATCTGGCAAGGAGTGATGTAGGCATGGGATATCCCGCACAGGTTGAAATCGTCGAGGTCGGCCCGCGCGACGGCCTGCAAAACGAGAAAACGCCCGTCGACGTCGCCACCAAGGTTGCCTTTATCGGCATGCTGGCCGATGCAGGGTTGAAGGTGATCGAGGCGGGGGCATTCGTATCGCCCAAATGGGTGCCGCAGATGGCCAGCAGCGCCGACGTGTTCGCGCAGCTCGATCACACGCGCGGCATTCGCTATCCCATGCTGGTGCCCAACGACAAGGGCATGCAGGCGGCCATTGACGCCGGCGTGAAAGAAGTCGCGATTTTTACGGCGGCGTCCGAAGCGTTCACGCAAAAGAACATCAACTGCACCATCGATGAAAGCTTCGCGCGTTTTGATGCCGTGATGCAGATGGCGCGCGCGCATGATGTCCGCGTGCGCGGCTATGTGTCGTGCGTGATGGGCTGCCCCTACGCGGGCGACATTGAACCTGCGGCAGTGGCAAGTGTTGCGCAGCGTCTGATTGATATTGGCTGTTTTGAAGTATCGCTGGGCGACACCATTGGCACCGGCACGCCCGAGAAAACGCAAGCGATGGTGCAGGCGGTGAAAGCCGTTGCTCCGGTAGAAAAGCTCGCCGCGCATTTTCATGATACCTATAACCTCGCGCTCGATAATCTGCGGGTGGCTCTTGCGCAAGGAATCGCGGTGATTGATTCTGCTGCCGGTGGTCTTGGCGGCTGCCCTTATGCCCCGGGGGCTGCGGGCAATGTATCGACTGAATCGGTGGTGCGTATGCTGGATGAGCTGGGCATCTACAGTGGCGTAGATGCGGACAAGGTGGCGCAGGCCGGGCATTTTATCGCCAAAAATGGCCGGTAAGTAATTGAGAATAAATATTAAAAACTCGTTTTATTGACATAATACATAAAGACGATATACTTCTGCGCACGCATATATAAGCAGGAGCATATAATGAGCCTCGATCTCGATACCGTTATCGACACCATTAAGGCCACGCTGAAGGAATCGGTGCTGCGCCACAAAACATACGAAGACATCGTACAAACAACCGCACATGAACCCATGAACCTCGCCGTGGCCAACCGTCAGGCGATTGGCACGCTGTCACTGGCGCTTGTGCAGGCGCTGGCTGAACAACGTGCGCGCGGTGAATTGGATAAAGCAGATACACCAACGCTCAAAGTGGTTGGTACATCGGTATAAACAGGAAGGTATTGGCAATGGCACGAGATCTTGAGGCATTGAAAGAAGTACTGTGGGATCAATTCGACAAGGCCCGCAAGCACAGCGACTATTACGACGATTACGGCACCTCGAGCGGAAACCATGTGGCATCACAGGCGCGGATGGCTCTTGCCGAGGTCGCAAAAGCGATCGTTGCCGTGGAATCAGAGCAGCGCGCACAGGATGAATCGGCGGCTTCACGCCCGTCGCCCCTCAAAAAGCCGGGCTAGCCCGCTGATTCCGCCCCCTGAGAGCTAAAACGGGGGGCTGATTCCAGCAGATTCACTGGCGCGATTCTGCCGGAGGAGGTTGGGGAGGGGAAATGGAGCTGTTGAAAAGTTGTTATTTTTCAATGATTTCCATTTTTTTTAACGGAGCCTTAAATTCTTTTTGACAAGATGGAACCTTATCCGTATAACCCTGATC
>JAEXMB010000069.1 GCA_023444705.1 Pseudomonadota bacterium
CATCAGGATCATGCCCCCTGCCATGCCCAGCACGCCTGAAATGGCCGAGGTCACGAAAACGCAGAGGGGAATGATAAGGGCAAGCGACATGGCCGCAGTATAGGGCAGGCGGCGGATTTCAGATAAAAAAAGTCCGGAGAACCGAGGCTCTCCGGACAAACGGCGGTAATAGAGGGTGTGTAAGATTTTTATAGCTAATCCTAACGCTGCTCACAAGCGGAAAATGGATGAAACTTAAAAAAAAGTGAATTTTTTTGATATTAAAGGCATTAAGTGGATAAAATTGTGTAATTAAATTACAAAAATGGCTATTTTTTCCTTTATCGCAGCGCACAAAAAACGCTATAAATCAGCAACCGCAGATCTGTCGTTTTCCGCCGTTGCCGCGCATACCCTGCGTGGTCTTGTGCGCGGGGCGGCAGACGGGGTAAAACAGCGCAAATCAAGCCACGGAGCCGATGCCGCCATGACCTTGCCCAATCTTGCCACGCCCGCAACCGCCGCCGGTTATCATTGGGAGCCCGATGCTGCCACCGCCCAAAAGACGGCGCTGTGGTCATTTATTAAAACCTGCGGGCAGGTGCCCGCGCTTGGCACGCAGGGCTACGCCGATTTCTGGCGCTGGTCGGTCGACAACAAGGAAAAGTTCTGGGATGCCGTGTGGGACGACGGCGGCATCATCGGCGACAAGGGCAAGACCGTCTTCGCCGCAGGCGCAAGTTTCAAGGACAGCCGTTTTTTCCCCGAGGCGAAAATCAACTTTGCCGAAAACCTGTTGCGCCGCCGTGACGATGCCGATGCCATCGTCTTTCGCGGCGAGAACAAGGTGGAACGCCGCCTGAGCTTTGCGCAGCTCTATGATCAGGTCAGCCAGTTGCGCCAGTTCCTGACCGATCAGGGCGTGGGGGCCGGCGACCGTGTCGCGGGCTTTTTGCCCAACATGCCCGAAACCATCATCGCCATGCTGGCCACCGCGTCGCTTGGTGCGATCTGGTCTTCGGCCTCGCCCGATTTCGGCGTGCAGGGGGTGCTGGCCCGCTTTGGCCAGATCGAACCCAAGGTGATGCTGACCGTCGACGGTTATTGGTACAACGGCAAGCAGATCGATTGCCGCGACAAGGTTGCCGAGGTCATCGAAAAACTGCCAAGCGTCAAACAGCTGGTGGTGGTCGAATATCTTGGCCTTGACCTGCGCGCGCTTGACAGCCGCGGCGCTGTCACTTACGCCCGCGCGGTTGATGCCTATAAGCCGCAAATCATCGACTTTGCGCGTTTTGACTTTAACGCGCCGCTTTACATCATGTTTTCCTCCGGCACGACGGGTATTCCCAAGTGCATCGTCCACGGGCAGGGCGGCACGCTGATCCAGCATCTCAAGGAACACCGCCTGCAGGCCGATGTGAAGCGCGACGACCGCGTGTTCTACTTCACCACCTGCGGCTGGATGATGTGGAACTGGCTGGTCACCGCACTGGCAAGCGAAGCCACGTTGCTACTCTATGACGGATCACCGTTTTATCCCGACGGCTATGCGCTGTTCGACTATGCGGCGAAAGAGCGTTGCACGTTGTTTGGCACCTCGGCCAAATATATCGATGCGTTGCGGACCAGCGGCATTGACCTGCGCGATGGTGCGCGCGACCTGAAAACCGTGCGCCTGCTGACCTCGACCGGATCGCCACTGTCGGCGGAAGGGTTTGATTATATCGGCAGCCACCTGTTGCCGGGCGTGCAGGTGGCATCGATTTCCGGCGGGACCGACATCGTGTCGTGCTTTGTGCTGGGCAATCCGATCGCCCCCGTCAACCGCGGCGAAATCCAGGGTGCGGGTCTTGGCATGGATGTCGATATTTTCGATGACAACGCGCAACCGATGCGCGGCGACAAGGGCGAACTGGTATGTAAAACGCCGTTTCCCTGCATGCCCGTCGCCTTCTGGAACGACGCCGATGGCGAGAAATACAACAACGCCTATTTCGCGCGCTTTCCCGGTATCTGGTGCCACGGCGACTGGTGCGAGTGGACGGCCAACAACGGCCTGATCATCCACGGCAGGTCGGATGCCACGCTCAACCCCGGCGGCGTGCGCATCGGCACGGCGGAAATCTACCGCATCGTCGAACAGCTGCCCGAGATCAAGGAAAGCATCGCTGTCGGGCAGGACTGGGACGGCGACGTGCGCGTGGTGCTGTTCGTGGTTATGCAGGCGGGCCATAGTTTGAACGACGAGCTGGTCGCACGCCTGAAAAAGCAGATCCGCGACAAAGCCTCTCCGCGCCATGTGCCCGCCAAGGTTGTTGCCGTCACCGATATTCCGCGCACCAAAAGCGGCAAGATCACCGAACTGGCCGTGCGCGACATCATTCACGGGCGCAGCGTCAAGAATGTCGAGGCGCTGGCCAATCCCGAGGCGCTGGAGCTGTATAAAAACATTGCGGAGCTGGCAAGCTGATGCGCGGGTTTTTCGGCATCGGGGTCGAGGGTATTTCCAAACCGGCGAATGCGGGCAGTTTGCTGCGCTCCGCCCATGCCTTCGGCGCCAGCTTTTTCTACACCATCAATCCGTCGATTGACGTGAACGAGCTGCGCACGTCCGATACCTCTGCCGCCTATGACCATGTGCCGGTCTATAACTTCGCCAGCCCCAAGGAGCTGTTGCTGCCAAAGGGCGCGCAACTGGTGGCGGTGGAGCTGACCGAAGACGCGATCGAGTTGCCGAGCTTTCGCCATCCGACCTGTGCCGCCTATGTGCTGGGGCCGGAAAAAGCCAACGTCTCGCACGAGATGCTGGCGCGCTGCGACCATGTCATCAAGATCCCGCTCAAGTTCTGCGTCAATGTCGGCGTTGCAGGCGCGCTGGTCATGTACGACCGCATGATTTCGCTCGGCCGTTTTGCCGACCGCCCCGTCAAAGCCGGCGGGCCGCCGCAATTCGCGCCGCTTGAGCTGCAAGAGATCAACAAGGTCAACCATGCCGCGCGCCAGTGGCAGGGTGGTCGCGCCGCCAAGCGCGCCAGAAATGCCGCCGATCAAGGGCAGGGCTGATTCCTTTTTCGTTTTCCGCGTCATGTTGCATTGCGGGCGTGAAAATCGCGCCGCGACGCTTGATAATTTTGCGGCTGCCTGACGGGGCCTTTGCATCCTTTTTGAACAAAAATTCCGGCGTGCGGGAAACTTTTGAACAAAGGTTTCAAGTGTTGCAGCGCACACTTGGATAGGCGTTGCAAAGGTATTGGCCCTGTGTAACACCGGATATATATCGTTCTTATATCCGAGGAGAAAGCGATGTCCCAGTCCAGCCTGTCCGTGTTCAGCCATCCGGAATTCATGCAGCATGAAAAAATCAGCTTTTTCCATGACGCGCAAACCGGCCTGAAGGCCATTATCGCCATTCATAACACCACACTTGGCCCCGCCCTTGGCGGTTGCCGCATGTGGGCCTATGCCACGGATGAGGAAGCTGTGCGCGACGTGTTGCGCCTGTCGCGCGGCATGACCTACAAGGCGGCCATCACCGGCCTGCCTCTTGGCGGCGGCAAGTCGGTCATTATCGGCGATGCACGCAAGGACAAAACGCCCGAGCTGATGCGCGCAATGGGCCGCGCCGTTGACAGCCTCGGCGGCCGCTACATCATCGCCGAAGACGTCGGCACCACGGTTGATGACCTCAGCCAGATGGCGACGCAAACCAAATACGCCGTCGGCATCACCCACGGTGAACACGCGGGTGATCCGTCGCCCATCACCGCTTATGGCGTTTACGTCGGCCTTAAGGCTGCCGTAAAACACCGCCTGAAAAAAGACGACCTGCGCGGTCTGCACGTCGCGGTGCAGGGGCTTGGCAACGTTGGCTACAACCTGTGTAAGCTGTTGCACAAAGACGGCGCGAAGCTGAGCGTCACCGACATGCAGGCTGATCGCGTGGAAGCCGCCGTGAAGGAATTCGGTGCCACCGCCGTTTCGCTCAACGACATCTATGATGTCGATTGCGACGTCTTCGCGCCCTGTGCGCTTGGCGCCATCATCAACGAGCAAACCCTGCCGCGCATCAAGGCGCCGGTGATCGCCGGTGCGGCCAACAACCAGCTGGCGACCGTCGCCGATGGTGACCGCGTGCGCGAACTGAACAAGCTCTATGCGCCTGACTACCTGATCAACGCCGGTGGCCTGATCTGCGTGCATTACGAACATCAGGCGCGCCTGAAAGGCCAGCCGCTGAATAATGCCGAAATGATGGCGCATGTCGAGCGCATCGCCGAAACCGCGGCACAGGTCTTTGCCCGTGCCGACAAGGAAGGCATTTCGACCGCGCTGGCGGCGGACCTGCTGGCCGAACAGCGTTTTGCGCCCAACAAGGCGCAGTGCCAGGCTGCTTAGCTGACCACGCGCTGACGCGCTGGACTTCTGCGAAAAAAACCCGCCCACGCGCGCATGCCGTCGGCGGGTTTTTTCATGCCCGGTTGTGCGGGCCTGTATGTTTGCTGAAAGTTTTAGGTTGTTTTAAGTGAAAAATAACAACCAAGGGTTGAAAATAGAGGTGAACCTGTCCACCGCCCCGAAAGGTCCCTTCACCCATGTTCGACAAGCCGCGCACCGCCGACCTGCACCTGCAAAAGCTCGAGGCGCTCGGCCATTTCGCCGGCGGTATCGCGCATGACTTCAACAATATCCTGTCAATCGTCGAAGGTTATACAGCGCGGGCCTTGCGCGAACTGGACGACGGCACGCTGTCGCCTGAATTGTTGCACAAGGTCTTGCTGGCGACGGAGCGCGGGGCCAGCCTGACGCGACAACTGCTGGCCTTTGCGCGGCAGGGGGTGGATCTTGACGACACCCTGTCCCTGCATGATGGCTTGCGCCAGCAGGCGGTGTTGCTCAAACCGCTGCTGGGCGAAAACATTGCGCTGTCGATGCCGCATGTGCCCGAGGCCGTCTATCTGCGTATGACCGCCGACCAGTTCACGCAAGTCATGCTCAATCTTGCCATCAACGCGCGCGACGCCATGAGCGGACAAGGGCATTTGATGATCGCCGCCCGCCAGGTCGCGGCCAGCGATGTACCTGCCATTTTGCGCCACCGCGTGCGCGAAAGTGCCTATCTGCGTATCAGTATCAGCGATAACGGCCACGGCATTCCCGCGCATATCCTGCCGCATATTTTCGATCCGTTCTTCACCACCAAAAGCCGCGCCGTTGATAGCAAAAGCAGCGGGGGCACGGGGCTTGGCCTGTCGGTGGTCTATGGCATCGTCGACCAGATCGGCGGTATGATCGACGTGCAGTCGGTCGCGGGACAGGGCAGCACGTTTGACCTCTACCTGCCGCTGGCGCGCGCGCCGGAGCTGACCTTTGTCGACAGTGGCGGTGACGGCCGCGCGCTGACCGATCTTGCGGGCAAAACCATCATGCTGGCCGAGGACGAGCCCGAACTGCGTGATGTACTGACGCTGGTGCTGTCGGATTTGAACATGAAGGTCTTGCCCGCCGCCAATGCGAACGAGGCATTGCGTCTGCAGGCGGATTATGCGGGCGAGATCGACTTTCTGCTGACCGATATCGTGATGCCGGGCATGGACGGGCTCAAGCTGTCTGATCTGTTCGCGGCCGAACGCCCGCATACGAATGTGGTGCTGATGAGCGGTTATCCGTTTCTTGACAGCGGTGGCGCCATGAATATCCCCGCCGGTGCTGATTTTCTTGCCAAGCCGTTTCGCGGGGACAAGATCAAAAGCATTCTCGAGCGCGCACTGGTGCGCAAGGCCGAGCGCGAGAGCATGCGCCGCGATGATCTTGCCCTGCGCGACAGAAGGGACGAGGGGCGCGGCGAAGAGACCGACAGGCCGCCGCTTTAGCGTGTTCCCGTTTTCGTCCAAAATTATGTCAGACGCAAAAGTGCCCGTGAATAAAGCAGTTGCCGCAAAGCCCTCATGTCTTTTACGATAGGCGCAAGACAGGCCGCGCCGGACGAAAGGGGTTTTCGACCGGCGAGAGGCCGCAACCGCAAAAAGCACGGGGCTTCAGGCTTTGGCGGAATCGCGCAAAACCACATCCACACGGCATTACGATGCCGTGGTCATCGGCGGCGGCATCAACGGTGCCGGTATCGCGCGCGACCTTGCAGGCCGCGGGCTGAGCGTCTTGCTGTGCGAAAAAGGCGACCTTGCCAGCGCGACGTCGTCGGCTTCGACCAAACTGATCCACGGTGGACTGCGCTATCTTGAACATTTCGAATTCAAGCTGGTGCGTGAATCCCTCAAGGAGCGCGAGGTGCTGTTGCGCTCCGCCCCGCATATCATCTGGCCGCTTGAATTCGTGCTGCCCCACCACGCGGCGCTGCGTCCGCGCTGGATGATCCGCCTTGGCCTGTTCATCTACGACATGCTGGGTGGGCGCAAAAGCCTGCCGTTCTCGCGCGGGCGCCAGCTGACCAATTCGCCCTACGGCCAGCCGCTCAAGAAGAATTTCGAACACGGCTTTACCTACAGTGATTGCTGGGTCGAGGATACGCGCCTGACAGTGCTGACCGCTGTCGATGCCGCGCAGCGCGGGGCAGAGGTGCTGACGCGTACCGCCTGCACGGGGTTGAAACCACGCGGTGCCAAAGGCTGGATCGTCACGCTTCATGACACGATCACCGATGAAAGCGGGCAGGTCACGGCATCGATGGTGGTGAATGCGGCGGGTCCGTGGGTGACGCAGGCGCTTGACATGGTCGGCCCTGATGCCGGGCAATACCGCACGCGCCTGGTCAAGGGCAGCCATATCATCGTGCCGCGCCTTTATCAGGGCGACCATGCCTATATCCTGCAAAACGACGACAAGCGCATTGTCTTTGTTATCCCTTACGAAAAGAAGTTCTCGCTGATCGGCACGACCGATGTCGAATATAACGGCGAGCTTGACGAGGTGCGCATCTCTTTGCCCGAGGTCGAATACCTCTGCGCCGCCGCCAGCAAGTACCTGCGCGTGCCCGTGCGCCCCGAAGACGTGCAGTGGACCTATAGCGGCGTGCGCCCGCTGGTCGACGATGGCGAAGACGCCGCCAGCAAGGTCACGCGCGACTATCTGCTCGACCTTGAAAATTTCGACGATGCGCCGATCCTGACCGTTTACGGCGGCAAGCTCACCACCTTTCGCCACCTGTCGGAAAAGGCGGGCAACATGGTGGTCGAAACGCTGGGCCGTGGCGGTGCGGCGTGGACGCATGATGCCTTCCTGCCGGGCGGCGACATGAACTACGACTTCCACGCTTTCCTCAAGACGCTCAAGCGTGAATACAACTGGCTGCCCGAAGCGCTGGCCTACCGTCTTGCGCGCGCCTATGGCAGCACCCTGCGCGAGATGTTGCGCGGCATGAAGCGCATGGCCGACCTTGGCGAGCATCTGGGCGAAGGCGTCTATGAATTCGAGATTGTGCATCTGGTGCGCAACGAATTTGCCCTGACGCTTGAAGACGTCGTCTGGCGCAGATCAAAACTTGGCCTGCACCTGCGCGAGGATACCCAGCGCAACATCCGCCGTCTGGTCAAGGCCCTGCGCACCCGTCCCGAAAAACCCGTGGATGGTTCGTGGGAGGGTGCCGGCGACGAGGACGATACGCCCGCAAGCGAAGAAGCCAGCGCCGCGTCATGAGCAAATATATCCTTGCCATCGATCAGGGCACGACATCGACCCGCGCCATCCTGTTTGACCGTGCAGGCGCAATTGTCGGCGTGACGCAAAAAGAGCTGACGCTCGACTATCCCCACAACGGCTGGGTCGAGCAAAACCCCGAAGATATCTGGCAGGACACCCAATACGTCTGCCGCGGCGTTGTGTCGCGGTTTACAGGTGGCATCGACGACATCATCGCCATCGGCATCACCAACCAGCGTGAAACCACCATCGTGTGGGACCGCATCACCGGCGAGGTCATCGCGCCCGCCATCGTCTGGCAGGACAGGCGCACGGCCGACATCTGCCAGCGCCTGCGCGAAGCAGGGCATAGTGATACATTCCAGAGCCGCACTGGCCTGTTGCTCGACCCTTATTTTTCAGGCACCAAGCTTGCGTGGATCCTCGACAACGTCGCAGGCGCGCGCGAGCGTGCGGAGAACGGCGAGCTGGCCTTTGGCACCGTTGACAGCTTTTTGCTGTGGCGACTGACCGGCGGTGCGGTACATGCGACGGATATCACCAACGCCTCGCGCACGCTGATGTACAACATCGTCACGCAAGAGTGGGACGAGGAGTTGCTGCGTATTCTCGACATCCCGCGCAGCCTGCTGCCCGAAGTCTACGACAATGCCGTGACCTTTGGCACGACGTTCAAGGAATTCCTTGGCAAGCCTGTCGCTGTCACCGGTATGGCGGGCGACCAGCAGGCGGCGCTGATCGGGCAGGCGTGCTTTAAATCCGGCATGGTCAAAAGCACCTATGGCACGGGGTGTTTTGCGCTGATGAATATCGGCGGTGAATTCAAGGCATCGAAAAACCGCCTGCTGACCACTGTCGCTTACCGCATCAACGGGCAGATCGCCTATGCGGTCGAAGGTTCAATTTTTGTCGCCGGAGCCACCGTGCAGTGGCTGCGCGACGGGCTTGGCATCATCACCTCGGCGGCGGAGACCGAAGGCATCGTCAAAAACGTGCCCGACAACGGCGGCGTCTATCTGGTACCGGCCTTTACCGGGCTTGGCGCGCCGTACTGGCGCCCCGATGCGCGCGGTCTCATCAGCGGCCTGACGCGCGGCGCCACGGCGGCGCATCTGGTGCGCGCAGGCCTTGAGGCACAGGCCTACCAGACGCAGGACCTGATGGCCGCGATGGCCGACGACGCGGGCCATGACATCGCCGAAATCCGCGTTGATGGCGGCATGGTCAAGAACGACTGGATCTGTCAGTTCATCACCGACATCACGCGCAAGACGGTGGTGCGCCCGCAGGTGGTGGAAACCACAGCACTGGGTGCTGCCTATCTGGCGGGGTTGACGGCGGGCGTATTTGGCAGCCTTGACGACATCGCGGCGGCGTGGAGGGAACAACACGCCTTTACGCCGCAGATGGACGGCTTTGCCGCCAGTCAGCTCTATGGCGGCTGGCAAGTCGCGGTGAAGCAGGCGCTGGCTGGCTGCGAATAAGCCAGACTTTCTTCAATACGGTTATTTGAACGACGGGCGCGACGGCGCGGCTGCGGCCTGCGGTGGGGCAGGCGGTGCGGCGTTCATGCGGTGGGCCTGCGTGTAAAAGGCAAGGTCACGCTGCGCCTTTTCGCCCTGTTCGCGCAAGGTAGCGATATAGGCGGCTTCGCTGCCGCTCAGGCGCACGGTCATGCCCATCGAAGCGCTTTCGTGCAGCTTGGGGCTGAGGCCCTGCTGCTGCAACTGCTGCATGATGGCGTTGGCTTCGTATTGTGTTTTGACGGCGATGCGCGACACAGGCACGCCGTTGGCGATTTCGGCGTCCTGCCATTCCTGCGGGCGCAGGGTTTGCAGGAAACGCTGTTGCGCGTTCAAAACTTTCACCGCGTCGTTGCCGCTCAGGCGGATGGTGGTGCCGAGCGTGGCGCTTTCATGCACGGCGGGCGTCAGGCCCTGCGCCTGCAGGATCGCGATCGCCCTGGCCACATGCGCCGCCTGCACGGGGACGCGCACGATCAGGCCGTTGGCGGTCGTTGCGGGCTGCCATGACCCCATCGCCGCATAAGGGGCGCTGCCGCCGCCATCAAGGACAAAGCCCGCATAAGGATCGGCCCCCAGCGAAGGGTTGTAGCGCATATGCGCGGGCAGGGCGCGGGTTTGTGCGGCGTCGTTGTAAGCGCCACTGAGGGTGCGGTCATTGCGGTAGGACAGATAGCTTGATCCCGGCACGGGGCGGTCGCCCGTAACACTCAACCCCGGTGCGATGCCCGCCGCCTGCAGTTGCTGTTCCAGATGCGCGCACAGGCGCATGTAATGCGCGGCGTCGGTCGTGCGGTTGGTATAGATGGTAATCATCTTGCCGCGCTGGCCCGCCGCAGGGTCGGCAAGATGATCGATGCTGGTGCTGGCCGCGACCTTGGCCACATGGCTATGGCCGTGGTCGTTCATCAGTGTTTCGGCGACGATGTTCCAGGCGCGCTCGACATCCTGCGGCGCCACCGAGAGGCGGAATTTCCAGTCACCGACCTCAAAACCGCCTGTTTCGTAATCAGGCGGGTAGAGTTGCAGCCAGAAGCCCTTGTTCCTGCCGACATAGCCGTTTTCGAGGCGGCCGGTATTGTGCATCGATTGGTAATGATTCTGCATGGAATGGCGGCCCTTATATTTTGCATATATAATACAAGGGGAAGGTTGCGAAATAATGAACGCTGTAAATATATTTAATTCAATGGCTTAAATGAGGGTAGCCTCGTTTTTGACATAAACAAAAAACCATCCTAGACTAGCTTCTTCCTTTAGCGTCTGCGCGGTTATTCATGCCCCTGAGTGTCAACGACATCATTGCCGCCATCCACGCCAGCCTGAGCGATGACCTGCTCTCGGCCAAATGGCGGCGCATTGTGGCGGGTGAGCAGGCGCGCACGTCCCTGTCGGGCCATTGCGCCATTGCGGCAGAGGCACTCTATGACCTTCTGGGTGGTGCTGCTGCGGGCTATACGCCTTATGTGTGTTCCTATCATGAGAAAGACGGGCGCGATGTTTACATCCGCGCACCGCAAGGCCACGAGCCGCTGACGCACTGGTGGGTGCGTGCGCCCAAAGGCGCGCAACGCGGCGCGGGCGATGTCATCGACCCCACGGCAGGGCAATACCCTTATCCGTTTCCTTATCAGCATGGCCAGCCTGCGGGGTTTATGTCACCGTTTCCGCCATCGCAGCGCGCCCGCACGATCATCGCACGGGTGGAGCGCAAGCTTGGCGCGCGCGCCGTGCGCGATTTCCGTGCGGCGCAGGTTGCGGCCTATGGGCGCGCGGGCGGTCGTGCCGTTCTGGGCAAGGCCGATCAGCGCCGCATGCGCGAGCTGCGCCGCCGCTAGCCCAGCAACAGGCAGAAAAAAACCGGCCCGCAGATGCTGGGCCGGTTTTTTTGCGTTCGGTACAACGGGCGATTAGTAGCCTTTGTTGTCCTGTGCGGCGTTTTCAAGGCCGCGGCCCGCTGCTTGTGCGTCTTCGCCAAGGCCTTCCATCGTGTTGCAGGCGGCAACGTTCAGGGTGAGGATGGCAAGCAGGGCGAGGCAGGCGATTTTCTGGGTGGTCTTGGTCATCTGGCAGTCTCCTTATAAGTATGGCTGTCGTTGGTGATGAAGTCAGATTTGGCCGTGGCAGTATTTATATTTTTTGCCTGATCCGCAAGGGCAAGCAGCATTGCGGGGTGTTTTGCTCCATGTCGCGGGGTCGTCCTTGTCAAAGGCGAGGGTCAGCACGGGGCCTTGAGGCGGTGCTGTGTCAGCCTTGGCTTCGGGGCCACGCGACAGTTGCGTTTTGACGTTCTGGCGCAGTTCCGGCACGGCGGGGGTCGCATCGGCATGCAGTTCCATCAGGCACATGGCGGTGGTGACGCGCTCGCGCAGGGTGACCAGCATTTGCTGGAACATGGCAAAGGCCTCGGTCTTGTACTCGTTGAGCGGGTCTTTCTGGCCGTAGGCGCGCAGCATGATGCCCTGACGCAGGTAGTCGAGGTTGAGCAGATGCTCCTTCCACGTCTGGTCGAGCAGTTGCAGCAGAACGCTCTTTTCGATCTGGCGCAGGATCTCGGCGGGCATGGTGGCCTCGCGCGCGGCCAGGCGGCCTTCGATCTCGGCGGTGATGCGCTCGCGGATGATCTGCTCGTCGACACCTTCCTCGCGCACCCAGTCCTCGGCGGGAACCTGAATGCCCAGCAGGCGCTGGCAGTCGGTGCGCAGGCCATGCGCGTCCCACTGCTCGGCATAGCTGCCTTCGGGGATGGCCTGATCGACGATGCTGTCGATCACTTCGTGGCGCATATCGACGATGATGTCCGACACGTCGTTGCTGTTCATGACGTCGCGGCGCTGGTCATAGACGACCTTGCGCTGGTCGTTCATGACGTTGTCGAACTTCAGCAGGTTTTTACGCACATCGAAATGCTGGGCTTCGACTTTCTTCTGCGCGCGTTCGATGGCGGTATTGATCCACGGGTGGATGATTGGCTGGCCGGGCTTCAGGCCCATCTTTTGCAGGAAGACGTCCATTTTCTCCGAGCCGAAGATACGCATCAGGTCGTCTTCGAGCGAGATGAAGAACTTCGACGCGCCCGCATCGCCCTGACGGCCCGAGCGGCCGCGCAGCTGGTTGTCGATGCGGCGCGATTCATGGCGCTCGGAACCGACGACATAAAGGCCGCCCGCGCGTTTGACGACATCTGCCGCTTCGTTGATTTCCGCCGTGATCTCCGCCGTCAGGCGCGCGCGTGTCGCATCGTCGGCGTCTTCGGGGATGTCTTGTTCAAGGCGCATTTCAAGGTTGCCGCCAAGCTTGATGTCGGTGCCGCGGCCTGCCATGTTGGTGGCGATGGTGACGGCACCCGGGCGGCCTGCTTGCGAAATGATATAGGCCTCTTGCTCGTGGTGGCGGGCGTTGAGAACGTTGTGTTCGATCTTGCGCGCCTTGAGCAGTTTGGACAGCTTTTCCGACTTTTCGATCGAGGTGGTGCCGACCAGCACGGGCTGCTGGCGCTCGCGGCATTGCTCGATCAGGTCGATGATGGCGTTGTATTTTTCCTCGGTCGAGCGATAGATCTCGTCATGATGGTCAAGGCGCACAGCGGGCAGGTTGGTGGGGATTTCAACCACCTGCAGGTTGTAGATCGCCTCGAACTCGTCTTTCTCGGTCATGGCCGTACCGGTCATGCCGGCCAGCTTGGGATACATGCGGAAGTAGTTCTGGAAGGTGATGCTGGCCAGAACCTGGCTTTCGTTTTGCACCTTCACGCGCTCTTTGGCTTCGAGCGCCTGGTGCAGGCCTTCGGAGAAGCGGCGGCCTTCCATCATGCGTCCGGTGAATTCGTCGATGATGATGACGGCGTTGTCCTTGACGATGTAGTCGACATCGCGCGAGAACAGCTTGTGCGCGCGAAGCGCCTGATTGACGTGGTGGACCAGCGTGATGTTCTGCGCGTCGTACAGGCCGCCTTCGGTCAGGATGCCAAGGTCGCGCAGGATTTGCTCGACATGTTCGTTGCCGCGCTCGGTAAAGGTGATGGTCTTGTGCTTTTCGTCGATTTCGTAATCTTCCGCGCTCAGGAGGGGGATGACGGCGTCGGCTTTGCGGTACATCTCCGCACTGTCCTCGATGGCGCCGGAGATGATGAGCGGCGTGCGCGCCTCGTCGATCAGGATGCTGTCGACCTCGTCCACGATGGCGTAGTTAAAGGCGCGCTGGACCATGTCGGTCAGGCGGAATTTCATGTTGTCGCGCAGGTAGTCAAAGCCGAATTCGTTGTTGGTGCCATAGGTGATGTCGGCGGCATAAGCGGCGCGGCGCATCTCGTCGGGCAGGTTGGCGATGATGTAGCCGACCGACAGGCCAAGCTTGCGGTAGATCGGGCTCATCCAGTTGGCGTCGCGCTGCGCGAGGTAGTCGTTGACGGTGACGACATGCACGCCCTTGCCCTCGATGGCGTTGAGGTAAACGGCCAGCGTTGCGGTCAGGGTTTTACCTTCACCGGTGCGCATCTCGGGGATAAAACCTTCGTGCAGCGCGATACCGCCCATCATCTGCACGTCAAAGGGACGCATGCCCATGACGCGCTTGGATGCCTCGCGCACGGTGGCGAAAGCTTCGGGCAAAATATCGTCGAGCGTTTTGCCGTCGGCCAGCATCTGGCGGAACTTTGCGGTCTGCGCGGTCAGCTGCGTGTCGGTGAGGGCGCTGATCTCGTCTTCAAGCGCGTTGATCTGTGCGACGCGGCGGGAATAGCTTTTGACAAGACGCTCGTTGGAGGAGCCGAACAGGGAGCGTGCAAAGGCAGCGAACATGGCCAAGATTTCCTTAAATGTGTGAGACACCTGTCATATAACGCCACGCCCCCGCCTGTCAATGAAGGGTAGGGGGGATAATGCTTGAAAATAAAGGCAATAGCGATAAAAAGGCCCTTGCCGCGGGGCTTGTGCGCGCAGGTAATCGGGCGTATACCCGTGGAACAGGGCAGGGGCTGTCACAGGCGACTCAGGCCCCGGTTAATTTGATCCTTTTCAGGAGAATATGGAATGTCCATGCGCTATCCCCTTACTCTGGCGGCTGTTGCGGCGTTGCTGACGCTGGCCATGCCCGTCCAGGCAGAAGAAGGCGTTGCCGCCATCGTCAACGGCGACAAAATCTACACCAAAGATGTCAACAAGGCGATCGACGCGATGGGCGTCAAGGGCGCTGATGCCGAAAAGCTGTACCCGATGGTGGTCGAACAGATCGTCAACGAGAAGCTGATCGAGGAAGCCGTCGCCAAAGCCAAAGTGACCGACAGCGAAGACTACAAAAAGCGTCTTGATGTCCTCAAGGTCCAGCTGGCCAAACAGATGTATCTTGAAAACGCGCTGAAGGACAAAATCTCCGACAAGGCGGTCAAGGCCGAATACGAGAAGTTCAAGAAAGCCAACAAGGGCAAGACCGAAGTCCACGCCCGCCATATCCTCGTGCCGACCGAAGAAGAAGCCAAGCAGGTCATTAAAGACCTCGACGGCGGCGCCAAGTTCGAGGATCTGGCCGCCAAGCGTTCCTCCGGCCCCGCTGCCGCCAACGGCGGCGATCTTGGCTACTTCGCCGAGGAAGACATGGTGCCCGAGTTCAGCAAGGCCGCCTTCGCCCTCAAAAAGGGCGAATACACCAAGACCCCCGTCAAGACCGGCTTTGGCTGGCACGTGATCAAGGTTGAGGACAAGCGCGAGCGCGCCGTGCCCGAGCAGGCACAACTTGAAATGCCCATCCGCAACAAGCTGGGTCAGGAAGCGCTGGTCGCGCTGGCCGAAAAACTGCGCGCGGATGCCAAGATCGAGAAATTCGACCTTAAAGGCAATCCGATGAAGGATACCCCTGCGGCCGAATAACAGCCGTAAGGTCTGGCTTAAAACCCCCGTGCCGCAAGGTGCGGGGGTTTTGCTATGTAAAGGCCGTGGGGTTGACAGCGTGGCGGGGCTGGGGGACAACTGGTGCAGACGTTTTGCGGAGATGCCCGTCCATGTCATGTGCAGAAAATATCGATGCGCCGTTGCCGCCGCCGCTGAAAGTTGTGCCGGTTGCTGCCGCCGTGCTGGTGGACCGCGACGGGCGCGTGCTGCTGGCGCAACGCCCCGAGGGCAAGGCGCTGGCGGGCACATGGGAATTCCCCGGCGGCAAGATCGAAGCGGGCGAGACGCCCGAGGCCGCACTGGTGCGCGAACTCAACGAGGAGCTTGGCATTGAAACGGGTATTGGCTGCCTGTCGCCGCTGACGTTTGTTTCCCACCGCTACGAGGAATTCGGCAATCATCTGTTGATGATGGTCTATGTCTGCCGTGTGTGGCGCGGCGCTGTGGCGCCCAAAGAAGGGCAAGCCGTGGCATGGGTTTATCCGCGCGACTTCAGGAATTACATCATGCCGCCGGCAGACCTGCCGTTGATCCCTGTTATTCAGGAGCGGCTGTAGCATGCATGCGCAAGCGCCTGATTTGCAGGATTTTTATTCATCCATGCTGGGTCGTGTGGCGTTGCGCCTGTTGCGCCCGCGGCTCAAGCGGTTGTGGCCTGACGTTCACGGCCAGCGCATCCTTGGCGTTGGTTATGCCACCCCGTTTCTGCGCCCCTTCGCCGCCGAGGCCGAGCGTGTTGCCGCCCTGATGCCCGCGCGTCAGGGGGCGCTGTTCTGGTCAAGTTATGACGGACCTGTCGCCGAGCAACACGGGCAGGTCTGCCTGTGCGACGAGGACAGCTGGCCGATCGAAACCAGCTCCGTCGATAGCATTATGGTCGTGCATGGTGCGCCAAGTGTCGAAAGCCTTGATGCCGTCTTACGTGAAAGCTGGCGCGTGCTGACGGGGCAGGGCCGCCTGCTGCTGATCGTGCCCAACCGCGCGGGTATCTGGGCGCGCTTTGACAACAGTCCCTTTGGGCAGGGCACGCCGTTTTCGATGGGGCAGATCCGCCAGCACTTGCGTGACTATCTGTTCGTGCCGCAAACGGCCGAGCGCGCGCTGTTCGTGCCCCCGACATCCTCGCGTCTGGTTTTGACAGCGGCCCCGCTGTTTGAGAAAATAGGTGCCAAGCTTTTCAACGCCTTTGGCGGGGTGAACATCGTATCCGCCAGCAAGCAGGTCTATGCCGGCCATCTGGTGGCCAGCCCGTCGCGCCTTCCGCTCGCTGCCCGCCGCCGTGTCGTCATCACGACGACCCGCAGCATCTAAAACCACTCAGGAGAAACCATCATGTCCGCAACCGCCCCCCAGCCCCGCCCGGGGATTCTT
>JAEXMB010000080.1 GCA_023444705.1 Pseudomonadota bacterium
ACATCGCACGCGGCATAGAAGTTGCGCGCACGCTTGGCAATCTTGACGTCGGGCAGGGGTGCGTGGTGCAACAGGGTATCGTGCTGGCCGTGGAGGCTGTCGAAGGCACTGACGCCATGCTGGCGCGTTGCCAAAAACTGCGCCGCAAGGGGGCGGGCGGTGTGCTGGTAAAAGCCTGCAAGCCGCAACAGGATACACGCATCGACCTGCCCACCATCGGCCTGCGCACGCTGACGCGTGCCTATCAGGCGGGATTATCGGGCATCGCCGTGCAGGCAGGTGCATCCCTGCTGCTTGATCAGGACGAGGTGCGCGCCACCGCCGACCGGCTTGGACTTTTTGTGACTGGATTTTCTGCATGAACGCTGACATGACCCAACCTGCCACCACTGCTGGCGCGCCTGTTTTCTTTCTCGTCGCGGGCGAGGCCTCTGGCGATCTGCTGGGGGCAGGGCTGATCAATGCGCTGCGCCGCCGCTATCCCGATGCGCGCTTTGTCGGCATCGGCGGTGAGCAGATGCAAAAGGAAGGCCTTGAAAGCCTGTTTCCCATGCATGAACTGTCTGTGATGGGTGTATTTGAGGTCGTGCCGCGCCTGTGGAGCATCATGTCGCGCCTGCGCCAGACGGTTGACCATATCCTCAAACTTAAACCCGCCGCCGTCATCACCATCGACAGCCCTGATTTCAGCTTCCGCGTCGCGTCGCGCGTCAAGGAAAAGGCGGGGGATATTCCCTGCATCCATTATGTCGCGCCGAGTGTCTGGGCATGGCGCCCTGAACGTGCGCAGAAAATCTCGCGCTATCTTGACCACCTGCTGACCCTGCTGCCGTTCGAGCCGCCGTATTTCACGCGCTATGGCCTGCAAACCACCTTTGTCGGCCATCCGATCGTCGAGCATATGGGCCAGCGCGGCGATGAAACACGCTTTCGCAGCAAGCACAACCTGCGCGGCGACCAGCCGGTCTTTTGCATGTTGCCCGGCAGCCGCATGAGCGAGCTGAGCCGCCTGCTCAAAAAATTCCTTGAAACCGCCGACATCGTGCTGCGCAACCGCCATCAGGCTGTCATCGTCATCCCGACGCTACCGCATCTGCGCGCGCATATCGAAAAGTTTTTTGCGGGCGAGGGCATTAACCCCATCATCGTCACCACGCACGAGGAAAAGCTTGATGCCTTCGCCGCCAGCCGCGCGGCAATCGCTGCCTCGGGTACGGTCACGCTGGAGCTGGCGCTGACGGACACGCCGCATATCATCGCCTACAAGCTCAACGGCATGTCGGCGTGGATCGCGAAAAAGCTGATCAAAACGCCTTACGTCAACCTCATCAATATCCTGCTGGGCAAGAAAGTCGTTCCCGAATTGCTTCTGGATGAGTGCGAGCCGGGGCCGATGTCCACGGAGTTGTTGCGCCTGCTCGACAACAAGGACGCGCGCAGCGAACAGATGATGGAATTCCGCCGTGCGCTGATTATGCTTGGCATGGGCGACCCTGAAATGCCCAGCGAGAAAGCCGCCGCCGCCATTGCAGCGGTGATCGAGAAAACGCCACAGGTAGCAACCGCGTCATGATGACGCGTCTGGTCAGCTGGCTGTTCTTCATCGGGCTGGCGCTGGCCGGCCTGTTGCTGGTGCTGCCGGGCATGATCGACTGGAGCCGCCACAAAGACCTGCTGGTCAGCGAGCTGTCCGCGCGTCTGGGGCAGGAAATGCGCATTGATGGCGATGTGTCGCTGCGCCTGTTGCCAAACCCGCATATAAGCCTTGAAAAGGTCTCTATCGGCAGTGCGGAAAAAAACCGCTATCTGGTCACGCTGCAATCGCTCGAGGCGCGCATGTCGATGGACCAGCTGTTGCACGGCAAGTTCGTCATCGACCAGATCCACTTGCAGGAACCTGTCGTCAATATTTCTATCGGCGACAAAGGGAGCAACTGGAGCGATTTCTGGTCAGTGCGCGCGCAAAAGGCGCAGGAACGTGCAAGCGGGCAGCTTGTCGCACTCAAGCAGGTCACCGTCAGCCGCGCCAGCATCGTTTATCACAACCATGTATCGGGCCAGCAATGGTCCATTCCCCGCATCAATATGTCGCTGACGGCCGACAGCCTTTATGGCCCCTATCAGGCGCGTGGCGACATGACCTATGGCGAGGAGCCGCTGACCTTCACGCTGGCCACGCAACCGCGTGATGCGCAGGGCGGTTTGCCGTTTACGCTTGATGTATCGCCGATCGAAGACCTGCCGCAGGCAAAGATGACCGGCATTTTCGCGCCGCTGGATGCAACCCCGCTGAGTATCAGCGTCGATGCGCACGATGGCAAACTGTCGACCCTTTTTTCTCCCTTTGGTGATATTGCTGATGTTGCGGACGGGATTGCGGCGTTGTCGCAAAAAGGGCAGGCCATCTTCAAGCTCGAGGTCGGGGAAAACGGCCTTGCGTTCAAGGCAATCAAGGCGGGTGCAAACGGCGGCGCGACACTGGCGGGCGATGTTTTTTACAACCCGCAACGCGCTGTGCTGGATGCCGATGTGACACTGACGCGCCCGGGTCTTTACTGGCTGGCTTTTGACGGTACCGTCGATCTGGTGCGCAAGCAGCATGACGGCAAGGCCAGCTGGAAGATCGAAAACATCGCCAAGCTGGTCAAGAACGCGCCTGAAATGTCGCTTGAAGCGGCAGGAGATTTCACTTACGTCGATGGCGAGAGCTGGACGCTGGCCAATGCAAAAATCGTCTTGCCGCAATGGCAGGGGCTGGCTTTTGACGGGCAGGTGCAACGTGTCAACGGGCAGACTGTCTTTGCGCTGACATCCGCGCCAACAGGCATGATCAGCGCTCTTGCGCTCAACGGCCAGTTGTCGCAAACGCTGACTGCCGATGGAACCGCCACGGTCATGGGGCAATCGATCCCCGTAAGCCTGTCGGGCGCGCCTGCAAAACCCGATATATCCCTCACGCTCAAAGACGTCAACGCGCAGGATATTCTGGCCGCTGTCGGTGGGACAGCCAAAGGCGTGACGCTTGAAGGCGGTACTGCGGAATTCACAGGGCAGATCGATCTGCAGGCACCGTCACTCGATCAGGCACTGGCGGGTGCGCTGTCGCTATCGCCGCAAAGCATCAAAATCGCAAGCTTTGCGCCCGCCGCGTTGCAGAAAAAGATCCTGTCGCTTGAAAAGGCCTCCGACGATCTGGCTGCGCAGTTGCTGGCAGCTGTCACATCTGAAGAAGGACGCTTTGCGGCCAAGCCGCTGTCGTTCACGCTGCCCGTCAAAGATAGCGCCTGGCAGATGAAAGGCCTGACTTATGACGGCGGCAGTTTTGATTTTGGTACGGCAGGGGGCGAGGCTTCCGTCAGCGTCACCGCCAGTGACGACACCAAAGTCGCCTATAAAGGTAAATTGCCGCTTGGCGAAAAGGCCATGCCCGCAGAGCGCGCGGCGGCCCTGATCCTCGAGCGCCATCCGCCTGCACCGAAAGTCGATACCAAGGCCGCGATCGGTGGCATTCTCGACCGCCTTGATGACGGCACAGCAGAAGGCGCACCCGTTGCGGATGAAACCACGCCAGCGCAAGAGCCGCTGGTCAAACCGCCGCAGGATGAAGACACCGCGCCGGAAATGCCGCCGCAACCCCAAGCGGCCTTGCCTGTGATCGAAGTCGCGCCGCCGCCGCCGTTGCCCGAGGACACGCCGCTGGCCGTTGATGTACCGCCGCCGTCGGACACCGTCGACGACACGCAAAGCGAAACCGCGCCCGACGTTATCGACGACGTGCCTGACGAGATTTTCCCACTGGAAGAGCAGTAAGCGCGGGGCCTTAGGCTTGACGTTGCTTGTAATAATTCAGCACGAACAGCCGCAGGGCGCTTGAAAGATTTTCGGGGTCCTGCGCGTCGATCGACGTGATCAGCGCGTTGAGCGAGGTCGCGCTGGCCGCCGCAATGTCCTTCAGGCTCTGCCAGAACTCCGCCTCCAGCGTGATGCTGGTGCGGTGACCGCGGATGGTCACGGAGTGTTTCTGGTTGCCTGAGGGGCGCGGGGCCATGCGCGTATTCCTGCCTGTTTAGTCTTTGGGGCCGACCATCAGCTCGGGGCGCACGGCCTGATCGAACTGCTCCGCCGTTAGCAGGCCGAGTTCAAGCGCGGTTTCCTTGAGCGTCTTGCCTTCGTGGTGTGCTTTCTTCGCGATCTTGGCGGCGTTGTCGTAGCCGATGACGGTGTTGAGCGAGGTGACCAGCATCAGGCTTTCGTTGAGCAGCTTGGTGATGCGGGCCTCGTTGGCCTCGATACCGACGACGCAGTTGTCGGTAAAGCTGTTGCAGGCATCGCCCAGCAGGCGGATGGATTGCAGCAGGTTATAGATCATCACCGGCTTGAAGACGTTCAGCTCGAAATGACCGTTGGACCCGGCGATGGAAATGGTGCTGTGGTTGCCCATGACTTGCGCGCAGACCATTGTCATGGCTTCGCTTTGTGTGGGGTTGACCTTGCCGGGCATGATCGACGACCCGGGTTCGTTTTCGGGCAGGCTGATCTCGCCGATGCCGCAACGCGGTCCCGATCCCAGCAGGCGGATGTCGTTGGCGATCTTCATCAGCGACACGGCCACGGTATTCAAAGCACCCGAGGTTTCGACGATGGCATCATGCGCGGCCAGTGCCTCGAATTTATTTTCGGCAGTGGTGAAGGGCAGGCCGGTGATCTCGCTCACCTTTTTGGCGAACAGATCGGCAAAGCCTTTCTTGCAGTTCAGGCCGGTGCCGACAGCGGTGCCGCCCTGTGCTAGTTGCGACAGACGCGGCAGGGTCTGCTTGACACGCTCGATGCCGTATTTGATCTGGGTGGTGTAGCCGGAAAATTCCTGCCCCAGCGTGATGGGGGTGGCGTCTTGCAGGTGCGTGCGGCCGATCTTGATGATTTTATCAAAGGCCTTGGATTTCGCATCGAGCGCCGCGTGCAGGTGTGCAAGGGCGGGCAACAGCGACTGGTGGATCTGCTCGACCGCCGCAATGTGCATGACGGCGGGGAAGGTGTCGTTGGACGACTGGCCGTAGTTGACGTGGTCGTTGGGGTGGACCGGTTTTTTGCTGCCGATCTCGCCACCCAGAATTTCGATGGCGCGGTTGGCCACGACCTCGTTGATGTTCATGTTGGTCTGCGTGCCCGATCCGGTCTGCCAGACGACAAGGGGGAAGTGGTCGTTGAGATCGCCGCTCATGACCTCCTCGGCGGCTTTGACGATGGCGTCGGCGATTTTGGCGTCAAGCGCGCCCAGTTCCTTGTTGGCAAGGGCGGCGGCCTTTTTCTGGATGCCCAGCGCACGCACCAGCGGCAGGGGCATGCGCTCGGTGCCGATCTTGAAGTTCTCGAACGATCGCTGCGTCTGCGCGCCCCAGTATTTGTCGGCGGGGACGGAAACCTCGCCCATAGAATCGGTCTCGATACGGGCTTTGGCGGTGGTGGCGGCTTGCAGCTTGGTCATGGATGGTTCTCTGTTGTGTTGAAAGTGGGGTATTTGAATGCGCTTATTGTGCTGAAATTCACCCCATAAGTCTCCATCTTTTTAAGGACTTAGTTTTCATATTGATAAGTTGCGGGGTTTTGCTATGATCTAGTCCAACCCCGCCATAAAGGACCGCCCATGTCGTTTTTCAGCAAAGAAGAAATCATCCAGCGTATGGCCGAAAAACGCGCCAGCGAGGGGAGCAACGTGCGCGCGGACTATAACCTTGCGCTCATCATCCTTGGCTCGGCACTGTTTGAAAAGCGCCTGAAGTCGGGCGAGGATTACGGCACGCACCCCGTGCATGTGGGGATGAGCAACACGCGCTCGCTTAAGAAAAAGATCGTCGGCATCCTCCACGACGTGGTCGAGGACAGCGACTGGACGCTCGACGACCTGCGTGCCGTGGGTTTTCGCGCTGAAATCGTCGATGCGGTCGATGCCATGACCCACCGCGAGGGCGAGCTTTATTTCGACAGTATCGAGCGCGCGGGCCTGAACCTGATTGGCACCGACAAGAAGATCGAGGACCTGACCCACAACATGGATATGTCGCGCCATTACGGCATGGTCAGCGCCAAGGATGTCGAGCGCACCAATAAATACAAGATTTCCCACGCCTATCTGGTCGGCATCAAAAAGGGCGATGTCGCGCGCGGCAGCCGCGTGATCGATTTCGTGCGCAGCTCGCCGCTGTTTGCCGGCGATGCCGAGGCTTTGCGCGTCGCGCTGAAGTACACCACGCCGCCGGCAACGCCCAAGGCAACAGGTGCGCCCAAGCCCTGATTGGCGCAAATCGCGCAAAAACCCCGTTTTCCTGCCGGAAGCGGGGTTTTTTGTTGCCGGAACAGGCTTTTCAAAGACGCGGTTTTGCGGCATAAATATATGATATTTCATGGAGAAAATCTGACTATGCTCGACAAGACATTCGACAACGCTGCCGTTGAGAACAAGCACTATACCGCGTGGGAGAAATCCGGCGTGTTCGCGGCCGATGTCGCCAGCAACAAGCAACCCTATTGCATTCCCATGCCGCCGCCCAACGTCACGGGCAGCCTGCACATGGGCCACGCGCTGACGATGACGTTACAGGACGTGCTGGCGCGTTTCGAGCGCATGCAGGGTCGCGACGTTCTGTGGCAACCGGGCACCGACCATGCGGGCATCGCCACGCAGATGGTGGTCGAGCGCATGCTGGCCAAGGACGGCATCAGCCGTCAGGAACTTGGCCGCGAAGAATTTCTCAAGCGCGTCTGGGCGTGGAAGGAAGAGTCCGGCGGCACCATCACCACGCAGTTGCGCCGCCTTGGCGCGACGCCCGACTGGCAGCGCGAGCGCTTTACGATGGACGAGGGCCTCAACAAGGCCGTCAACAAGGTCTTCGTGCAGCTCTACCGTGAAAAGCTGATCTACAAGGATAAGCGTCTGGTCAACTGGGACCCCAAGATGCACACCGCGCTGTCTGACCTTGAGGTCGAACAGATCGAAATCAAGGGCAACATGCACTACTTCCGCTATCCGGTCGAAGGGCAGGTCGAGCGCTTTATCACCATCGCCACCACGCGCCCGGAAACCATGCTGGGCGATACGGCCATCGCCGTGCATCCCGATGACGAGCGCTACAAGGACCTGATCGGCAAGTTCGCCGTGTTGCCGCTGGTAGGCCGCATGATCCCGATCATCGCCGACGAATACGCCGATCCGACCAAGGGCACGGGTGCGGTGAAAATCACCCCCGCGCACGACTTCAACGACTTCGAGGTCGGCAAGCGTCACGACCTGCCGATGATTTCGATCTTCGACCGCGACGCCAAGGTCAACGAAAACGCGCCCGAGGAATTCCAGGGGCTGGACCGTTTCGAAGCGCGCAAGAAAGTGCTGGCCGAGATGGAAGCGCTCGAGCTGATCGAAAAGATCGAGCCGACCGTCCACGCCGTGCCGCACGACGAAAAATCGAAATCCGTCATTCTCGAACCCTTCCTGACCGAGCAATGGTATTGTGACGCGCAAACACTGGCGCAACCCGCGATCAAGGCGGTCGAGGATGGCCGCACCGAATTCGTTCCCAAGAACTGGGAGAACACGTACTTCCAGTGGATGCGCAACATCCAGCCGTGGTGCATTTCCCGTCAGCTGTGGTGGGGCCACCAGATCCCTGCGTGGTATGACGATCAGGGCAATGTCTATGTCGCCGAAACAGAAGAAGAAGCGCAGGCGCAGGCCGGTGCGGGCGTGAAGCTCGAGCGTGATGCCGATGTGCTTGATACGTGGTTCTCCTCGGCACTCTGGCCGTTCTCGACCCTTGGTTGGCCCGACAATACGGCAGAGGTGAAACGCTACTACCCCGCCGAAACGCTGGTGACGGGCTTTGACATCATCTTCTTCTGGGTTGCGCGCATGATGATGATGGGCATCCACTTCATGGGGGATGTTCCGTTCAAAAAAGTTTACATGCATGCGATGGTCCGCGACGAAAAAGGGCAGAAGATGTCCAAGACCAAGGGCAACGTCGTCGATCCGCTCGAGGTCATCGACCAGCATGGCGCGGATGCGTTGCGCTTTACGATGGTCGCATTGTCTGCACAGGGCCGTGACGTCCGCTGGTCCAACAGCCGGGCCGAAGGGTATCGCAACTTCGCCACCAAGCTGTGGAACGCCGCGCGTTTCTGCGAGATGAATGGCTGCGTGCTGAAGCTGGATTACCAGCCGACAGCCGCCAAGCACGTCATCAATAAATGGATTTTGACCGAGCTGGCCGCCACGGCCGATCAGGTCGCGGCTTCCATGAAGGCCTTCCGCTATAATGATGCCGCCCAGCATCTGTATCATTTTGCGTGGGGCACGTTCTGCGACTGGTACATCGAATTCACCAAACCGTTGCTCAATGGCGCGGACGAAGGGCTCAAGCAGGAAGTGCGCGAAACCACTGGTTATGTGCTTGACCAGCTTTTGACGCTGCTCAACCCGTTCATGCCATATATCACCGAGGAACTGCACGCCCATCTGCTCGGCAAAGACGAAACTGCCCCCGCAGACTGGCTGCAAAACCGCAACTGGCCCAAATTCGATGCCGCCGTCAGCGATGCAAAATCGCAAGCGGAAGTGAACTGGGTGGTGCGCCTAATCACAGAAATCCGCTCGGTGCGCGCCGATATGAACGTGCCTGCCGCCGCCAAGATCAATATGCTGCTCAAGGGGGCCTCGGCAGAAACTGCGGCACGCCTTGAAAAGTATAACGACATCGTGTCGCGTCTGGCACGTCTTGAAAGTGCCGCTGTGACGACGGATACCGCGCCTAAAGGTTCGGTGCAAAGCGTGATTGACGAAGCGACGATCATTCTGCCGATCGCCGATGTCGTCGATATCGCGCAGGAGCGCGAGCGTTTGAAGAAAGAGATCGAAAAAGTCACGGCGAACATCGAAAAGATCAACAAGATGCTCAATAACCCGGGCTTCATGGCGAAAGCACCCGAAGAAGTGGTGGCCGAGCAGAAAGAAACCGTGCGCGACGCCGAAAACACCCGCGACAAGCTGGCACAGGCGCTCAAGCAGATCGAGGCCGCATAAGGGGAGCCGCGCAACGCCATGATGAAGAACTGGATGTTGAAGTTCATGAACTTCTGGCCGCCCTTTCTGGGGTCGGGCATCAAGGTCAAGCAGGTCGATGCGGATTTCCGCAACATCGACGTTGAACTCAACATGCATTTCTGGACGCGCAATTACGTCGGTTCGCACTATGGCGGTTCGATCTATTCGATGACCGATCCGTTTTACATGCTGATGCTGATCCAAAACCTCGGCAAGGATTACATCGTCTGGGACAAATCCGCCGAGGTGCGCTTTCTCAAGCCCGGCTACGGCAAGCTGACCGCGAATTTCAACCTGTCAGCAGAGCGTATCGCCGAGATCAAGAAGGCGGCAGACGAAAACTACAAGCACGAGCCGACCTTCACCGTGCAGATCAAGAACCAGCAGGGCGAGGTCGTGGCCGAGGTCGACAAGGTCATCTACGTGCGCCGCAAGGACCGCACCAAGAACGATCCGCCGCCCGCACCATGACGCCCTCCGGACAGTCATTGCTGACCCTGCCGTTCCGGCTGGAGCGCGCGGCACCGCCGTTTGAAGGTAACGACATCAAATACCCCGAAAGCCTCGCGCGGCATTTTATCGGCCTTTACAGCCGCAAGGGCCAGCGCGTGTTCGACCCTTTCGCAGGTCTTGGCACAACGCTGTTCGTGGCGGAAGAACTCGGGCGCAAAGCCTATGGGGTGGAAGCAGACCCGATGCGCCATGAATGGGTGGCGGGGCAGCTTGATAACTGGATGGGGCTGACGTGCGGCGACAGTGCGCAAGTCGCGCGCATGGGTTTCGCCAAAATGGATTTCATCATGACCTCGCCGCCCTACATGCCGGTAACGGACAAATATAACCCGCTGGCGGGCGGCAATCCGGTGCAGGCGGGGTACGACCGCTACCTTAAGCGCATGGCGCTGATCTTTGAGCGTCTGACGCAGGTTGCCAAACGCGGCGCACATTTGGTTGTGCATGTCGACAATATTCAGGGGCGGCGGTTTACGCCGCTGGTGCGCGACATTGGCGCTGCCGTGGCGCGCTCATGGCGGCAAACCGACGAGGTGGTCGTGCAGTGGGACAAGACGCAAGGCTATACGCATTGCCTGATATTCACCAATCACCCGACGGGAAACAAATAAGATGATCGAAGTGCAGGCGCCGCACGCCTACGGCGAACATGGCGGTAAACCCAAAGTTTTTCTGGCGGGCAGCATTGAAATGGGCCGCGCCGCCGAGTGGCAGAAAAGGGTGGTGGAAGAAGTCAGCGACCTTGAGGTCGTCGTTCTCAACCCGCGCCGCAAGGATTGGGACAGCAGTTGGCAGCAAACCATCGACCATCCGCAATTCCGCGAGCAGGTGGAATGGGAGCTACAGGCGCTGGATGACAGCGACATCGTAGTCATGTATTTCGACCCAGAAACCAAATCGCCGATCACCATGCTGGAACTTGGCGTGCATGCCGCAACGAATGCCGGCAAGGTGATCGTCTGCTGCCCCGAAGGATTTTGGCGCAAGGGCAATATCGACATCGTCTGCGCGCGCTACGGCGTGGCGCAGGCGGGGGACCTTGACGGCTTGATCGCGCAGCTGCGCGCACGGCTGACGGCATAAAGCAAACACCGCCGCCCGGGTGAAAGGCGGCGGTGTCTGGTTATCGGGCAAGCGGGAGGGATCAGCCTGCCTTGGCTTTGCTTTCGATCAGCGTATCCTTGCCGTCCGCAGATTTGATTTCAATCTTGCGGGGTTTTGCGGCCTCGGGCACTTCGCGGACCAGATTGATGGTCAGCAAGCCGTTGCTGAGGTCGGCCGATGTTACCTTGATATGGTCGGCCAGCTGGAAGCGGCGCTCGAACGCGCGCTCGGCGATACCGCGGTGCAGGTAGGTCACCCCGTCGGCATTGGCGTCCTTGCCGGCGATGCGGCCAGATACGGTCAGCTGGTTTTCCTGGCTAACGATGTCGATGTCGTTTTCGCCAAAACCCGCGACCGCCATTGTGATGCGGTATTCATCGTCGGTCAGTTTCACGATGTTATAGGGCGGATAGGCGGCCTGATCGTTGAGCATGCCGGTTTCCAGCATGCGCGACAGGCGGTCGAAACCGACGGTTGAACGGAACAGGGGGGAAAAGTCGAAGTTGGTCATTGTGATATCCTCCACGAGCAATATCAGTTGCGATAAAGGATCACCGCAAAACGTCCGTTTGAAACCCGGGCATTGCGGCGGATCCGAACCATGAAGCCCCCGTTGCGGGCAGCTTCATGGTTTCTACGCACGGGCGCGGGGGCCGGATCACTCAAAAACGGCAAAAAAAAGCCACCCGATGAAGGGTGGCCTTTTTTCTTCTTTTGGGAAGAAAGTCTTATTTCTCGTTGCTTTCGTGGGCAGCGATACCAAGACCGGCATACTTGTTGCCGAACTTGGCCAGGCGGCCTTTTTCAACGATGCGCGCAGCGCCGCCGGTCCATGCCGGATGGTTCAGGGGATCGATGTCCAGACGCATAACGTCGCCCGGTTTGCCCCAGCAGCTGCGGGTGGTGTATTCGGTACCATCGGTCATCACGACTTTGATTTCGTGGTAATCGGGGTGGATGCTGTCTTTCATGGCTCTATCTCCGCTTGCGGTCGTGCGGGCGCCATTGCCCCCGACCGGTGAATCTTTACAGAAGTGGTTTTTTACTCGCAAAACCGCCCCCGCGCAAGGGATTTATTGACTTTCCGGCAAAAGGGCGCATTCTGAAAGCGTCGGGTTATATATTTACATAATTTGACACAACAAAGAGATATCCGATGCCAAACGACACCCCTGAAAATACGAGGATTTTGCCTCCCGACAGCCCGGCCTCCGCGGCGGGTACTGCGGGTGCGCCGGGGGCGCTCGGGCTGCTCTGGCCCTTGTTGCAGCCGTATAAATGGACGCTTGCGGGGGGGGTACTGGCGATGGCCCTGTCGGCGGGCACCATGCTCGGCATCGGCTGGGGGCTTAAAAACATCGTCGATCATGGCCTGTCCGATGGCTCCGGCTCGGTCCTCAATCAGGCTCTGCTGGTTTTGCTTGGTGTGATTATCGTCATGGCAGGGGCCAGTTTTGCGCGCCTGAACCTTGTCTACCGCGTGGCCGAGCGCGTGACGGCGGACCTGCGCAAAAAGGTCTATACCCATCTGCTGACGCTTGATCCGGCCTTTTTCGACAGCGTCAAAAGCGGTGACCAGATCAGCCGTATCAACGCCGATACCACCGTGTTGCAACTGGTCATCACCAGCAACCTGCCGTCGACGTTCCGCCACGCGCTGATGTTGCTGGGCGGCATCATCATGCTGTTCATGGTCAGCCCCGCGATGACGGGCATGGCACTGATCGCAGTCCCCGTGCTGGTCTTCCCCGCGATCTATTTCGGCCGCCGCGTACGTGCCAAGTCGCGCGATGCGCAAAGCCGTCTGGGCGACATCACGGCCTATGGCCATGAAACCGTGATGGGCATGCAGACCATCCAGTCTTTCGGCTACGAGCCTGTTGCGGCGGATGAATTCGCACGCCTTGCCAATGACGCTTACGATACGGCGCTGCGCTATATCAAGGTGCGCGCGGTGCTGACTGCATTTGTGATCGCCGTTGTTTTTGGCGCCATCGGTCTGCTGTTGTGGTCGGGCGGGCACAAGGTGCTTGCGGGCGAGATGACGGGCGGGGAGTTATCGGCCTTCATCTTTTATGCCGCCGTCGTCGCAGGTGCTGTGACCGCGATCAGCGAAGCGATGAGTGATTTCAACCGCGCCAGCGGTGCTGCCGACCGCATCGCGCAATTGCTGGCGGCACGTTCGGGCCTGCGCACGGCGGGGCAGGCGCAAGATTTACCAGTGGTGACGCACGGCGACATCGCATTTAATAACGTCAGTTTTTCCTACCCGAGCCGCAGCGACACCCGTGCGCTCGACGATGTCACCTTTGCTGTCGCGGCGGGCGAAAGCGTGGCTATCGTGGGGCCAAGCGGTGCCGGAAAATCAACGGTGTTCCATCTGTTGCAACGCTTTTTCGATCCCGCCAGCGGCAACATCGCCATTGACGGCCATGACATCACCGCCTACGAGCCGCGCAGCGTGCGCCGCAGTTATGCCGTGGTGGCGCAGGACCCGATGATTTTCTCGCTGAGCGTTGCCGACAATATCCGCCTTGGCCGCCCCGACGCGACAATGGAAGACGTCTATGCGGCCGCACGCGAGGCGCAGGCTGATGAATTTATCCGCGCCTTGCCGCAGGGCTATGACACCTTGGTGGGCGAACGTGGCAACAGGCTGTCCGGCGGCCAGCGCCAGCGGCTGGCGATTGCCCGCGCGCTCTTGAAAAATCCGCGTATCCTGTTGCTGGATGAAGCGACCGCCGCACTGGATGCCGCCAATGAACTGGCGGTGCATCAGGCATTGCGTCGTTTGATGCAGGGGCGCACCACGCTGATCATCGCACACCGCCTGTCGACCGTGCGCGAGGCCGACCGCATCATCGTTCTCGATCAAGGACGCGTGGTGGCACAGGGCAGTCATGAGCAACTTTACGGGCAGAACAGCCTTTATACCCATCTGGCTGGATTGCAGCTGGCGGCCTAAATTTTCAGGGGACCAGAACAAGGTCGACGCGGTCAAGCGAGGCGCTTTGATCTGTGCTGTCGTTGCCCATGCCGCGCACATCCACGCGCGAGGGCTTGATGCCTTTATCCATTAAATAGGCGCGCACCGCGAGCGCGCGGCTGACCGACAGGCGGCGCGCGCTGGCGCGGCTGGCGTCGGTGCCGCTGGCATAGCCTTTGATGACAAGGCGGCTGTTCTCGTTACTGCCAAGCAGATCCGCAATGCGGTCGATTTCCTGATGCATATGGTCGTCAAGCGTGACGTTGCTGGCGGCAAAGGCGATGCTGCCGCTGACGCTGTCATGTGTCTCTGCCACAGGCGGTGGCACAAGCGGCGGTGCGGCGTCGTCGGACATGGGGATCGGCGCATCAATGGACAGCGCGGCCAGATCGACATTGCCATCCTGTGCCGCTGTCGCGTGTTGCTGGCGCGGCGGCAGGGTGTAGAGATCGTCGATCACCATCTCGGCGGATTTTTTGACTTCCGGGGGTGGCGTCATGTCGACGGCAGCGGTCATCACGGGTGAAAGATCGGCGACGGCAGGTGCGGCAACAGGGGCGGTCGTGGACGCAGCGCGAATGAAATCGGGCTTGGGTTGCGGCTTTTGATCTGATTTGTTCTCTGGCGCAAGGCTTAGAACGGCAGGCTTATGTACGGGTTTTTGCACAGGTGCAGGTTTGGCGCGCGCTGGCAATACGGCTGTGCGCGGCACAGGCTCGCGGATGTCGCTGGTGACGTTGATCGCGGGCATTTCAACGCCATCTGCCTGCATCATTTCGGCCTCGGCCTCGACCACCACGGGCAGGCCGCCATCGATAGCGGCAGGTGCTGTGGGTTTAAATACGCGCGCCGGAACCGTGCGGGGATTTTCTGGCGCGGGCTTGGGCGGCTTGATGAGCGCGGGCGGGCTGAAGGGCGAGGGTGCGGATGCACCGATATAGGGATTGGCGCCTTCAAGTTCGATGCGCTCGACCACGCGGCGGTTTTCGTACGGTGAGGGGATGGGCGGCAGTGGTGCGCGCTCGACCGGTGTGGCTGGTACCGCGGCGGTGATCGGCGGCGGAAATCCTGCGCCGTTAAATGCGGGTGGCGGTGCCAGTGGCTGTTGCTGGTAGCCTTGCGGATAAGCAGGGCGCGGCTGTGAGACGGGCGCTTGCGCGGGATCTTCAAGTACGCTGAGGTCGACTTCGACCTCGGGCTTTTGCGGGCCTTGATAGAAATATTGCGCCTGTGCGGGCGGGCAAAGGGCGATCAGCAGGGCCGCACCAGCCAGCAGTGAAGATGTCACCACCCGCATGGCGCGCGGGCCGCTATTGCGCGGCAGCGGCGGCCTTGACCGCCGAGCCGCTGATTGCGCGCAACAGGTCGCCGTGCAGGCTGGCGTTGGCGGCAAGGATGCCGTTGCCAAAGACAACATTGCTGCCGCCTTTAAGCTCGGTTGCAATACCGCGCGCCTCGCGCACGATCAGCGCGCCTGCTGCTTTGTCCCACGGCTTGAGGCCGTTTTCAAAATAGGCGTCAAAGCGGCCAGTAGCGACATAGCATAGGTCAAGGCAGGCCGAGCCGTAGGAGCGCACGCCCGCGCCCAGCTTGAGCAGTGCGTCAACGGCGTTTTGCGTTTCGGGGAAGATGCCAGCAGTGATAACGCTGTCGGCCAGGTTCTTGCGCGCAGATACCTGGATGCGGCGGTTGTTCATCATCGCGCCCAGGCCTTTTTCGGCCCAGAAGGTCTCGTTTTTGATCGGGTCGTGGACCACACCGGCGATAATCTCGTTGTTGCGCTCAAGCGCGATCGCCACGCACCAGTGCGGGATGCCGTGCAGGAAGTTGGTGGTGCCATCCAGCGGGTCGACGATGAAGCGGTGTTCGCCGTCGCTGCCTTTGACCTCGCCGCCTTCCTCGAGCAGGAAGCTATAGTTCGGGCGGCCTTTTTCAAGGATTTCGCGCACGATCTTCTCGGCTTTGTGGTCAGCGTTGGAAACGAAATCGCCGGGGCCTTTGCGGCTGACCTGCAGGTTTTCAACCTCGCCGAAGTCGCGGATGAGCGAGCGGCCCGCCTTTTCGGCGGCGTCGACCATGACGTTCAAATGCGGAGAGCGGCGGACGGACATGAAAGTTCCTGCAGGTTCAGTAGCAAAAAGGCGTGTGGTATAGCTTAGTCTTTGGCGCGTTCGACGTAGGACGCGTCTTCGGTACGCACGACGATGCGCGTGCCGCTTTCGATGTGCGGCGGCACCATAACGCGCGCGCCGTTTTCAAGAACAGCGGGCTTGTACGACGACGATGCGGTCTGGCCTTTCACCACGGGGTCTGCCTCGGTGATCGTCATGGTGACGGTTTCGGGCAGCTTGACGGACAGCGGTTTGCCGTCGGTCATCGACATCTGGCAGATCATGCCGTCTTGCAGGAACTGCGCGGGTTCGCCGATCAGCTCTTTGCTGACGATGATCTGCTCGTAGTTCTCGACGTTCATGAAGGTGTAGTCGTCTTCGTTGGCAAAGAGGAACTGGAATTCTTCTTCGTCCACGCGCACGCGCTCAACCATGTCATGGGTGGCAAAACGGATGTCCATCTTGTTGCCCTGTTTGATGTCGCGCATGACGACCTGTGCGACGGCCGCACCTTTACCGGGCGAACGGAGTTCGTTTTCGAGGACGACCCAGAGCTTCTCGTTGTATTCGACAACCATGCCTTTACGCAGAGTGTTGGCGGCGACTTTCGTCATTGATGCATTCCTGTTAAATCAGTGTTGTTTTTGGACGCTTTTGGCGCGGGAGATGATTGCTTTTCCTAGATTTTTTAGGGCCGTTTGTAAATCTTTTTCTTGGATTCCGGCGGTCAGGTCGGCCAGTTTGCTTTCTTCCTGCGCAGTCAGGGGGGGCTGGGGCGCGGGGCTGGTCTTTTTATTATTCATAACTTCGGAATGCTGGACGACTTTGATGTCCTTGATCGCGGCATAGCCAAAGAACATGTTCAGGCGTTCGACCAGCAGGTCTTTCTGGTAGCTGAACTCGAGCGCATAGGCAGGCTGCACGGCCAGATGCAAAACGGCCTGTCCGGCCTTGCTGCCGGCTGTTTTGGCGCTGTCCTTGGGTGCGCGCTGGAATTTGAGGTCGACGGGGATGGTCAGCGCCGCCATTTCCTCGCCCGCGATCTGCTGCCAGTTGGCCAGCATCTTGCCGAACAGCTGGTTCTTGCTGCCAAAGACGTCTTTGGTCAGGGCAGGGACAAGGTCGGCCAGCGTGCGCGGGCGGTTGGGGTGGTACGTGGTCATGGCGGCCAGCCTATCACATGTATGCGCGCGAGGATATGAGGATCGGTGCGGGCATGGGACGTTCGGGCACCTGTCCGGTGCGCAGGATGTCCGCCAGCTTGTCGTTGGGCCTGAAATCGGGATATTTGGCGACAACGGCGGCGATATGCTCCATCGTTGTATACATGGGCTTGTGAACGGTCAGTGTCTTGAACTTGGCGTCGTCGCGGTAGGCTGCGGTGGTGATGACCTTTTTGCCGTCATAGGCGATCTGGCACAGGCCGATGTCAAAACGCTCAAGCAACGCGTTGACGCCTGTTGTCGTGCCGTTCTTGTGATCGTTGCGCAAGGCGCTGCCAAGCTCGCTGCCCAGCATGACGATGTGGAATTCCATGCCGCTGGCACGGTCGATGACACGCCAGGTATCGGTGCGATCCAGCGGGTCGCCGATGAGATAGCGGTCGGCAGACATCGCGCCCAGACGCTTTTTGATCTTGGTGAAATGGGCGTCATCGCCCTTTTCGGTGTGTTGCAGGTAAAGCTTGCGCGGCAGTGCCGCCACGAATTTCTTCATGAACGACTTGGGCATGAACGGTGCCTTGATGAAGATATCGACGTTGTTCAGGCGGCGTTGATGGTATATGTCGCGCAAGGCGCCACCGGCAACCACAGCTTCGGGCGCACCCGCCGCTGCCAGCGCGGCAAGATATTCGCCCCAGTAGGTAGGCAGCAATGCAGTATTATCGTGCCTTTTTTCTTGCGGTGTTGGCGCACTGCGTGCTTGTGCGTTGAAATCGGCCGCCGCGATGCCAAGGTCGATATTGGTGACGTTGACACCCGCAAGCTTGAGCATCTGCACATCGCGCGCGGCCGTGTCGCTATGGGTGGCAAAGTATTCGGCCAGTTGCTGGCGCGTGGGTATTGCGCCCCATGTGACCAGCAGTCTGGCCATCTTCTGGTTTTTTTGCTCGAGTGCGATCTTGAGGTGCGTCCAGCAGGGCTTGGCGGTTTTGTGTCCGGCAAGGCTTTCGTCAAGGTAGCGGCGCACATGGTCGACGTTGCCGCGAATGACAATATCCAGCAGATGGGTTTCAGGGCTGACGATGTTGGGACGCATGGCCATCAATACCCCGAAAAGCCGCTGTTATAGGTGGAACGGCGCACAGGGCGGCTGACATAGCCATAGCCGTTGACCTGCCGCTTGACGGTCTTGGCTTTGGGCTTGGCGGGCGGCGGGGGCGGGTTGAGCAGTTCCTGCGCATTCTTGCACAGGGTGAAGTCCGGATATTTCTTGGCGACGCGCTCGATATGCGCCTTGGAGGAATGATTGGGCCGCACCAGCGTCAGCGTCTTGTTATCGACATCGTCCATAAAAGTCTTGAGCATGAAAACGCTGTTGCCGTTATAGGCGATCTGGCAGATGCCGATGTCGAACTGTTCAAGCAGCAGCGTTGCCGCTGTTCCTTCCAGTGCTTTGCGGCGCAGCTCCTTGCCGAATTCACCCTTGAGGAAGACGATGTTGTATTCCGTCTTGTCGGGCCCTGCGATCACCGTCCAGGCCTCGGCACCTTCCTTGACTTTTTTGTGTTCAAAGATCTGGCCGTATGAATCACGCTTCATGCTTTTGGTGACTTCGTTGAAGGCGTCTTTGGTGCCGCGCGTCATCTTTTTTGCGACCTTGCCGTAACCTTCGGACACCATCTGGTTGTGGATGGTCAGGCCCAAGGCGGCAAAGGCTTTCTTGATCAGTCTTTTGTTCATCCAGCGGTCGGCCAGAAAGATGTCGACGTCTTTCACGGTGCGGCCGTTGGCAAGATCGCGCAGGGCGCCGCCGGCGATCATCGCCTCGCTGGCACCGGCCTTTTGGATGGCGCGCAGCACGTCTTTCCATTCCTGCGGGATTTTGTCGGGCGTCAACTGGGACGACTTGCGGGCAGGGGGGGCTGGCGCATCTTTGGCTGCCGGTGTGTTTTGCTGTTCCTGCGCCAGCGTCGCGGGCAGGTTGTGCAGGTTGACGCCAGCAAGGCGCATGCACAGAATGTCTTTGACGGCTTTTTCGCCGTTGCGTTCGCGCGCGAGTGTTTCAAGATCGGCAATTGTCGGCTGCGCGCCCCATGTCACCAGTAATTTGGCCATCGGCACGTTATAGGCTTCAACCGCAGCACGCAGGTGTTGCCATGCCGGGCGGGTGATGTCGCGGCCATGCAGGCTTTCGTCAAAATAGCGGCGCACGGCATCGACGTTGCCAAGGCGCACCAGACCGAGCAGGCCGGTGGCGTCAAGCTGCGGGTGGGGCAAGGGTGCTGATTGCTGGCTCATTGTTTTCCGTCGTGATGCTGGCCGCGCGAAAGCGGTTGCGGCAAGGGGCGCATCGTGGTCTATGGTTGAAATGGGTAGTCCATAGTACTGCCAATCAGTGCATTATGTCAATAAAATGGCATGACAAAAAAGATAAGTAAAAACAAGGTATTAACCTTACAAAAAGCATTGCTGGCGTGGTTTGACAGCCATCGCCGCGTCATGCCGTGGCGCGTGGCCAAAGGCAAGCGGCCCGACCCGTATCATGTCTGGCTGTCGGAAATCATGCTCCAGCAGACGACGGTCGCCGCAGTCACGCCGTATTTCGAACGCTTTATCAAACGCTGGCCCACCGTCGGCGATCTGGCCGCCGCCACACAGGATGACGTGCTGGCGCAATGGGCGGGCCTTGGCTATTACGCGCGTGCGCGCAACCTGCACAAATGCGCGCAGGCCGTGGTGGCGCGCGGCGGGCGCTTTCCGCGCGACATCGACGGCCTGCTGGATTTGCCCGGCATCGGGCCGTATACGGCGGCGGCGATTGCTTCGATTGCTTTTGACCAGCCTGCTGTTGCTGTCGATGGCAACGTCGAGCGCGTGGTCAGCCGTTTTTGCGCCATCACCGATCCGCTACCTGCATCCAAGCCTGCGATGCGTGACGCAGCAGCAACGCTGGCCGACGGCGTGACGCGGCCAGGCGATTTTACGCAGGCTTTTATGGAGCTGGGTGCGACGGTCTGCACGCCGCGCAATCCGCAATGCGGCGTTTGCCCGTGGCGCAAAGATTGCGCGGGGCTGGCGCAGGGCATCGCCGCGACATTGCCGCGCAAGGCGCCCAAGAAAGCGCGGCCAAGCCGTTTCGGCCATGCCTATGTGGTGACCGACGCGCAAGGGCGCGTGTTGATCGAAAAGCGTCAGGGCAGCGGGTTGTACGAGGGCATGTATCAGCTGCCGACGACAGATTGGCCGTTCGACAAGGCGCAATTGCCTGTGGCCACAGACAAGACCGCGCTGGCGGCAGCAGGGCTGTCGGCGGCGGCGCGCGGCAAAGTGGCGCAGATTGGCGAAGTGCGCCACGTGCTGACCCATTTTGACTTTTACCTGTCCGTCCACGCCCTGCATGTGACGCCTGCGGTGGCGCTAAAGCTGGCGGCAGGGCGCGAGCGGCGCTGGATACGCTGGCAGGATTTAAAGGACTATGGAATTCCGCAGGTCATGACCAAGGCATTGTCGCTGGTGCGGCCTGTCGCGCGTCGTGGTTGAGTTTTGGCGGCAACCGCCATAGAGTCGCAGTATGAAAAGGATGAACGCGCCCATGAAACGTAGCCTGTTATCCGTACTGTCCGCCACGGCTGTTGCCGTCATTTTGGTGTCGGGCGGCGCTTATGCGCAAAGCGCGATCGATGCGGTGCCGTCGGTCAGCATTCCGGCGCCGGACAAGAGCGCAACAACCGCAGCGGGCGACGTTGTTGAAGGCTATGCACGGCCCGATTACCGCGACCTGATCCAGACAATCGTGGTGCTGGGCGGGCTTGATATCACCAATGCCAAGGTCGCCAATGAATACGCGCGGCTGATCGAATGCCCGTCGTATCGCAAATACCATGCCGATGATTTTTCATGGAACGCCATCCGCCAGCAGGTGGTGGAGCGCGTGCGCGGCAAAAAGGAAAACTACCGTATCTATTACGAATATGCGGGGCTGGTCAAACTGGACCGTTACGATTTTTCGCGGCAGGTGTTTCCGCTGACGGCGGACACGCGCTTTAACAACGTCGGGCGCATGGATGTGATTACGCCGGCAGCGGCCAAGCCTTATTTCTGCCGTACCGGCAACGAAGACAAGAGCGAGCCGTATTTTCCGCTGGTGGTGGGCTTGACGCTCAATGTGCCGCTGGACCTCAAGGGGTTTGCCATGCCGCCTGAGAGGGCCGAGGCCTTGCTGGCCAAGCTGAAGGCGCGCGGGGTTGCGGATCGCAGCATTTTCGTTCGCTTTCGTTTCAGGGTGATCGACCAGCCCAAGGTGCTGAGCGAGAAAAACGGCGAGCTGTACAGGGCCGACCTGATCGGCAATATCGAACACATCGACTTTTTTCTCGACCGCGAGCTGACGGCATGGATTGCCTCCGTACCGGTCAGCCCGCAGTAGGCGGAGGGTTTTTCTAGTGGCTTGAAGGTGCGGCGGGCTCGATCATCGAGCGGATTTCCTGACGCAGGACGTCGATCGGCCAGACCTTGCCCTTGTTTTCAAAATGCCAGAACGTCCAGCCATTGCATGACGGCAGGCCCTGAAGGGCGGCGCCCACCTTGTGGATCGACCCTTTGTGGTCGCCGACATGGTTGCGCGCCACAAGGTTGCCGTCCGCGCGCACGCGGGCAGAATAGCGGCGCGAGGTGTCAAACAAGGTGGTGCCGGCGGGCAGCAGGCCCATTTCGACCACCGTGCCAAAGGGCACGCGCGGTTCCTGACGTTTTTCGATGGGCTTGAGCAAGCTGGTGTCGTCGCCGGTCTTGATGGCGGCGATACGGGCCTTGGCGTGGGCGATATAGTCCTTGTCGCGCTCGATGCCGATATAGTCGCGGCCCAGTTTCTTGGCGACCGCACCCGTGGTGCCGGTGCCAAAGAAGGGGTCCAACACCACGTCGCCGACGTCCGTCGACGACAGGATAACGCGGTGAAGCAGGGCTTCGGGTTTTTGCGTCGGGTGCGCCTTGTCGCCTTTGGCGTCCTTCAGGCGCTCGCTGCCGGTGCAGAGAGGGATGGTCCAGTCCGAGCGCATCTGCAGGTCTTCGTTAAGCGCCTTCATGGCGTCGTAGTTGAAGCGGTATTTGGCGCTTTCCGATTTGGCGGCCCAGATCATGGTCTCGTGCGCGTTGGTGAAACGGCGGCCACGGAAGTTGGGCATGGGATTGGTCTTGCGCCAGACGATGTCGTTGAGGATCCAGAAACCGAGATCCTGCAACATCGCGCCGAGGCGGTAGATGTTATGATAACTGCCGATCACCCAGATCGCGCCATCGTCCTTAAGCAGACGGCGTGCTTCGATCAGCCATTCGCGGCTGAACTTGTCGTAGGTGGCAAAGCTGTCGAACTTGTCCCATGCATCATCCACGCCGTTGACGCGGCTGTTATCGGGGCGGGTGAGGTCGCCGCCGAGTTGCAGGTTATAGGGAGGGTCGGCGAAAATCAGGTCGATGCTGCGCGCGGGCAGGCTTTTCATCACTTCGACACAATCGCCCGATAGAATGCGGTTGCGTACCACTTCCGGCGTTGCGAGTTTGGCGGATGATTTTTTAGATTTTTCAGTGGTTTTATCAACTGTTTTCATGACGAATATGAACTCCCTCTACCGAGAATCATGATTCATCGCGGACTCGCCGTCAACAAAAATCGTAAAAAAGAGTCATTTGAATCAGTAATTTGCAGAATTTGCTTTAAGTAATTGTTTAGAAACGGGAGCAAAGCTGCGGCGGTGATGGGCGGTAACCCCATGTACTTCAAGGGCTTTCAGGTGGATGGCTGTCCCATACCCCGCATTGCTTGCCCAGCCGTAATGCGGATGGGTTTGGGCAAGCTGCGCCATCAAGGTATCGCGGTGATCCTTGGCGATGATCGAGGCGGCGGCGATAGACATGCACCGCGCGTCGCCCTTGACTATGGTCTGGATGCGGCATGACAGCGGCGGTTTCTGGTTGCCGTCGACCAGCGCCATTTCGGGCGGCGTGTTCAGCCCCGCATAGGCGCGGCGCATGGCCTCAAGCGTGGCGCGCAGGATATTGAGGGTATCGATTTCCTCGACCGTACACAGGCCAAGGCTGACATCGGCATAATCGCGCAGGGCGCGGGCCAGTTCGCTGCGGCGCTTGGCGCTCAGCTTTTTGCTGTCGTTGATGTTTTGGTAAATCGCTTTGGGCAGGCGCGCGCGGTCCAGAATAACGGCGGCGGCGACAACTGGCCCTGCCAGCGGGCCGCGCCCGACCTCGTCGATGCCGCAACAGGGGATGCCTGCTTTATCTTCAAAGCTGAAATCCGGTCCTGCGCCGATCTGGACAAGCTTGCGCGTCATTTCTTTCTGGCGACGGGGGCGGCCAGTCCGCGCACAAAGGGGCGCAGCCACGTAAAGAAGATTTTTTTAAAGCCAAGGCCGTGGCGCGCCAGCAGTTTCGTCAGGCCTTTTTTCGACAGTGTGGCGCAGGTGACGGGCGGTTCAACCATCGCCCAGCCGGCGAAATCACGCGGGGTGTTGAAGTGGTTGCCGTCGGGCTCCTCGATGAAAATCACGCCTCCCGGTGCCAGCAGGGTGGTCAGTGCCGCCGTGAAGGCATCAAGGTCGCGTGCCTCGGTAAAAGCGCTGGCGGTGATGATGACATCATATTTTTCGCGGCTTTGTGCCGCATAGCTGATGACATCGCTATGGATGAAGTTCTGCTCGCCATAATTGGCGACGGCAAAGAGGTGCAGGAATTCCTGCGCGTTCAGGCCTGTTGCCTTCCAGCCAAGTTTTTGCGCGGCAACCACCGCATAGCCGCGCTGGGCGTTGATGTCGAGCAGGCGGTTCTTGCCGGCAGCGGGTTGCGGCAAGGTCTTGCCGAGGATTTTGGCCGCGGTATCAATTTCCGCCTGCGGGTTTTGCGCATGCACGGCCTGGGGCTGGATGTCACCATAATATTTTTCCAGCGCCTCGTCCGTCGGCCAAGGGTCGGCCAGCACCGAACCGCAACTGCGGCACGAAACGAAGCGGTAGCCATCCTTGTCGCCGATCGGGTAGGGCGAAAAAGACCCGTGGCAAACGATACAGGCATCCGTGGCGGGGCGTGTGTTCATGTGTCTGGCTGTGTCCCTTGTGGCTGGTCAGGCAAGGCTTTTGCTGGTGATCTCGTAAACGTCTTTGGAAATGTCCTTGTCAGACAGAATACGTTTCAGCTCGGCTTCCATCAAGGCTTGGCGTTTGATGTCATAACGCCGCCACTGGCGCAGGGGGCCAAGCAGACGCGCCGCCGTTTGCGGGTTCAGGCGGTTGGCGGTGATGATCGCATCGGCCAGCAGGCGGTAGCCCGCGCCATCCGCACGGTGGAAATGGGCGGGGTTGTTCATGCTGAAGGCGCCGATCAGCGCGCGCAGGCGGTTTGGGTTCTTGAAGGTGAAATCCGCATGCTGCATCAGTGCGGCCACACTTTCCACCGTATCGGCGCGGTCGGCGACAGCCTGCACGCTGAACCATTTGTCGAGCAACAAAGGATCGCCGCCCGCAAAAGCATGGAAATCCGCAAGTGCAGGATGCGTGGCGCTGCTGTCAGCCAGTACGGCCAGTGCCTTCATGCGGTCGGTCATGTTGGCGGCATCGCCGTAAAGGTTTTGCGCCAGCGCGTTGCCTTGCGCGGGGTCGGCCGCTTGTATGTAGCGCAGCGCAAGACCGCGCAACTGGCGGCGGCCAACCTGATCAAGCGCGATGCCGTAGCGCTCCCCCGCAGGCGGGGCAAGGCGGTTGTAAAGATCGCGCCATTCGCTGGCAAAAGCCTGACCCAGTGCTGCCATCAGTCCGTTACGCGCGCCGTGGAGGGCGTCAACATCGACACTGTCGCACAGTTGCGCCAGATAGGTTTCGCCGGGGAGCGTCATTGCCATCGCCAGCAGCGACATATCGCCGTCGCGCGTGGCCAGCAGGCGGGCAAACGCGCCGCGGGCGTTGTCTGGCAGGGTGGCGAAATTGCCGCTGGCGGCATTGGCAAGGATCAGGCGTTGCAGTGCGGTTTGTCCTGCATCCCAGCGATTAAAGCCATCGCTGTCATGCGCCAGCATGAACCACAGGTCGTCATCCGTCAGGTCTGACGACAGCTTGACGGGGGCGGAGAAGCCGCGCAACAGCGAGGGGACTGCGGGTTCGGCAATATTGTCGAAGGTGAAGGTCTGCTCCGTCTCGCGCAGGTGCAAAATCTGCGTTGCGGGTTTGAGCAGATCGCACCCGTCGCTTTTCGCAAGCAAGCCTACGGCAAGTGGGATATGCAGTGCAAGCTTGTCGGGCTGGCCCATTGTGGGCGGGGTCGTCTGGCTGACGGTCAGCGTCAGGCGCTTGGCGTCGGCGTCGTAAGTATGGCGCACGGCAAGCTGCGGCGTGCCGGCCTGACTGTACCAGCGTTTGAACTGCGCAAGGTCAAGGTCGGTGTTTTCCTGCATGCAGGCAAAAAAATCGTCGCAGGTCGCGGCGTGGCCGTCGTGACGTCTGAAGTAAAGATCGGTCGCCTTGCGGTAATTGGTGGCTCCCAGCAGGGTGTGGAACATGCGGATGACTTCGGCCCCTTTGTCGTAGACGGTGGGGGTGTAGAAGTTGTTGATCTCGATATAGTTGTCGGGACGGATGGGATGCGCCATCGGGCTGGCGTCCTCGGGGAACTGGCGGTTGCGCAGGATCTCGACATCCTCGATGCGTTTGACGGCGGCGGAATGCATGTCGGCGGAGAACGTCTGGTCGCGGAATACCGTGAAGCCTTCCTTAAGGCTCAGCTGGAACCAGTCGCGGCAGGTCACGCGGTTGCCCGACCAGTTGTGGAAGTATTCGTGCGCGACGATGGATTCGATGATGAGGTAGTCGCTATCGGTTGCGGTCTGCGGCGTAGCAAGAATGACCTTGGCGTTAAAAATATTGAGCGACTTGTTTTCCATCGCGCCCATGTTGAAATCGTTGACTGCAACGATGTTGAAGATGTCGAGGTCGTATTCGCAACCATAGACGTCTTCATCCCATTTCATCGCACGCTTGAGCGACGCCATCGCGTGGTCGCAGCGCGTCTCGTTGCCGGGATCGGTATAGATGTAAAGATCGACGCTGCGCCCTGACATGGTGGTAAAGGTGTCGTGGATGTGGCGCAGGTCGCCTGCGACCAGCGCGAACAGATAGCAGGGCTTGGGGAAGGGGTCGTGCCAGACCGCGAAATGGCGGCCGCCGTCAAGTGTGCCTTCCTCGATCTTGTTACCGTTGGACAGCAGGACGGGGTTGCGCGCGCGGTCGGCCTCGATACGCACGCTATAGCGCGTCATGACGTCGGGGCGGTCGGGGAAGAAGGTAATTTTGCGAAACCCTTCGGCCTCGCACTGGGTGCAATAGATGCTGCCGGAATTATAAAGGCCTTCAAGGGCGGTGTTTTCCTCAGGCTTGATGCGCGTGATGGCGGTCAGGGTGAATTGCGGCGGACAATCAAGCAACGTCAGGCCGGTATCGTCGAGCATATAGTCTTTATCTTGAACCAGCGCCGCACCATCGCGGTGCAGGCTGACCAGTTCAAGCATCTCGCCGTCAAGGCGGATTTCGGCGATGCCGTTGGTTGTGCGGGTAAAGGCAGTTTTTGCCGTTACGGTCGTCGTGCCGGGGTGGATGTCAAACGTCAGGTCGATGCTGTCGACCTGATAAGGATAGGGGGTATAGTCCTTGAGGTATTTGACCTGAGGAGTGCTGTCGCCGCGCATGTGAAACCCCGCTGAAAAACGTTGATAGCCAGCGGTTATTCTACGTCCTTGCCACGGGCCTTTTCAATGGCCTGCCACATCAGATTGAGGACATTGTCGACCCCGTCGCGGCTGACGCCCGACATAAGGTGGACTTTCTTGCG
>JAEXMB010000102.1 GCA_023444705.1 Pseudomonadota bacterium
CGGTAAAAAACCCTGCCCCCCCCCGCAACCGGCTAGAGCATCAGCAATCTGTTGCGCCTGTCTTTGTTGACCAGCAGTAGCGAGAGCAAGACCCCCGCAACCGCCAGCCAGCAGGCGATGGCCAGCAAGCCGCCGCTGACGCCGTAGTGGTCGTTCACCGCGCCGACGGCCAAAGACGTCGGCACGAAGAACAGGCTGGTGACTAGGCCTTGCGTCGACAAGACGGTCGCCCGTCTGCTGCTGTCGACACGGCGGTTGATCGCCTCGCTGACGCGCGGGTTGGCCAGACCGTAAAGGCACGACCCGCCCACCATCAGCAGGGCAACGCCCGCCAGCCCCTGATGGGCACCGGCCAGCACGGCAACCAGCAGTGCCACCACCCACGTCAGCGCCAGCATCTGCAGGTTGCCGATCTTGCCATCGAGCAAGTGGGCCAGATGGCTGCTGACGCCGGCCAGCAGGAAGCCGCCCGCCATCAGCACGCCGAACAGGCTTTCGTCGAGCCCGATCGCGGTGTAGTAGGGCTGCTGCGACCACATCAGCAGCTTGGTCGAGCAGAACAACGTGGCCGCGAACAGGATGATCAGCCCGACCTCGGCATTGCCGCGCAACGCATAGTGCGTCGTTGCGGCCATGTCGGCCAAGGGATGCTTTTCAGGGCGCACCCGATGGCGCTCCGGCTCGTCCATCATCAGCGCGCAAACGACGCTGACGGCGGAAAAGACCATCGTCATGACCAGCGGCAGGTGGATGTCCACCTTGAACAACACGCCGCTGGCCATGCTGGCCAGCGCCACGCAGTAAAAGGCGGTCGCGCTGCGCTTGCCCTCGTTGCGGCGATACTCGGACTCGCGCCCGACGCTGAGCAGGCTGTCATAGATCATCGCGACGTTGGTGCCCGAGATAAAGCTCAGTCCCACGCCGATGATGCTCTGGCCCAGCACCGCCCAGAACAGGCTGTCGCCGAACAGGCAACTATAGCCGATCAGATGCACAACGCTGCCAAGCGCCAGCGTGTTCTTGCGCTTCCACTGGTCGGACAGCCAGCCCATCGGTACTTCCATCACCACCACGGTGGCGGCAAAGCAGGCCTCGGCGATCAGGAAGTCCTGAAACGACAGGCCCATCGCCTGCGCATAGAACGGCACGACGACCGCCACGATGAACATGGCGTTGGTGCTGGCCGTATAGGCGGTCATCAGTTTCAGGTTGCGTTCGATACGCATGGCACTGCTCCTTCATGCAGTCAGGGGTGACGGCAAGGGCACGGTGCAGGCGTGATGTTTATGCGTGGCAAAGTGTGCAGAAAGATCAATACTGTCGGCCCTTGACGGGTGGCCGACAGGGTGTCTGTCAGCCGGGGCGGTTCCAGAACATGCCGGTTTCAATGCCGGCGTTTTGGACAGGCGCAAGCGCGCCAAGACCGCGTTTATTGAACGCGGCGGGCGATGCTTTCACGGTAATGTACGTGTGCTTGCGCATGGTTGATCCTCGGTTGCTACATGTTCAGTGCAACACAAGATCGGATTCTTGGCAAATCTTTTCAGATAAATTCTTCGCGCGTGACGCGCGCAAGCGTCAAAACATGCACCTGTGTTGCGCCCGCACCACGCAATGCCCGTGCGCAAGCATCAAGCGTCGCACCCGAGGTGAACACATCGTCGATCAGCAAAACCCGCTTGCCAGCGATGTTTTTTGCATGGCGCGGATTGGCGGCAAAGACGCCGCTGACGTTTTTGTAGCGCGCGTTGCGGCTCAGGCCTTTTTGCGGTTGCGTATGGCGCGTGCGCAACAATCCTGCGGGCAGGCAGGCAATCGCGCAAGATTGCGCCAGTGCGCGCGCTAGCAGGGCCGACTGGTTAAAGCGGCGCAACCACAGACGCTTGCGGTGCAACGGCACGGGCACGATGACGTCGCTGTCGGCGATCAATGCCGCGCCTGCGCGTTTCAACCACGGCGTAAAGGTGGTGATGCTGTGCAATCTGTCGCCGTATTTGAAGCCGAGGATCAGCTGGCGGCTGGCATCGTTATAGACGACGGCGGCACGTGCGCGGTCAAAGCTGAACGGCGTGGCCATGCAGGCGGCGCAGAGGACGGCGCTGTCATCCGCCCCCGTCAGGTCGACGCCAAAGGGCAGGCCGCAACGGTCGCAACAGGGGGGCTCGATGAAGGTCAGCTGCTGCCAGAACGCAGGTGCCAGCGCACCCGGGCGGTCGACGATTTCACCCGTCGCGGGGCAGCGCGGCGGCAACACTGCATTGGCTGCGCGCAGTAAAACCGCGCCCGCCGCATGGCGCAGGCGGGTCAGCACAGGTCGTTCGCGTGGCGCGGCTTCATCGGTCATGCGGCCAGCGTTGCAAAAAAAGCTATGTCTTTCAATGTGCTTTCTGTCAGGGCGCAGGAGAGGGCAAGGCCACGTGAAGATAATGCGAAAAGGGCTTGAATTTCCGTATAAAAATCACTAAGTTTCTGATCTGACAGTAAAACGCATCAAGGGCATGGCCGCACAGGCGCGGACACATGCGGGCCGCGCAGGGGCGGGGCCAGACAAAACGATGAGATGGTGGCCAAAAGGGGCGGTTTTTCGCTACACTCCATGCCACGTCTTTTACCAAGGTTAACGCGTGTCGAAGGTCGATAAATCAGATATCCGCGAGGAAGTCGCCGCCAGTATCCGCAATTTTTCGCAGCTGGCCCGCGATGATGCCGCGCGTCAGCGCATGACCATCGAGATGCCCGATTTCATCCAGAAGAAAGCGGCGCTGATCTCTGCCCACTTCCTGCTGCCTGCGGGCGCGCGCGTCGTCGACATGGCGTGCGAGACCGGCGAGATCACCTACATGCTGGCCGTGCTGAACCCGCGCATCGAATTCATCGGTGTGGACCGCGACCCCACCGCCATTTCATTCGCGCGCAAGACATACCGCCTGCCCAACCTGTCGTATCGCCTGACCGACATCGCCATCCCCGATCTTGAAGACGGCAGTGTCGACGGCATCATCAATTCAAACGTGCTGCATCACGTCTATTCCGCCGGCGGCTATAACGCGGAGGAGGTCAGCAACCTGCTCGACCGCCAGATCGCCAAGCTCAAGACCGGCGGCACCATGCTCATCCGCGACTACGTCATGCCGCCGCAGGACGAATACGTGCTGATGGAAATGCCCAACCTGCCCAGCCACGGCGATGACCCGCTGTCGCTGTCCGACGCCGACTTGCTGGTCGCCTTCTCGCAAAGCGCGCGACCGATGGTGTCGGGGTGCGAAGGGTTCTTTATCGAAGAAATGGTTCCGCGCAAGGATGGCACGCGCCTGTTCCGCCTGCCGCACAAATGGGCGATGGAGTTTATTCATCGCAAGAACTACCGCACCAACTGGACGCGCGAACTGCGCGAGGAATATACCTTCTACACCTGGCAGGATTACCGCCGCGAATTCGCGCGTCTTGGCATGCGCATGGTGTTTTCCGCCCCGCACTGGAACCCGTGGGTGGTGGAGAACTGCTTCAAGGGGCGCTTCCAGCTTTATGATGAAGACTATGTACCCCGCAACCCGCCCGCAACGAACTATTTCATCGTCGCGCAGAAGGTTGAAAACAACCAGAGCATGATTATCGAGGAGCGCCGCCCCTCGCAAAAGCCCGCGACCGAGTTGCAGATCAAGGTCGTGCGCGATACCAAAAGCGGCAAGCTGCACGAACTGGTCAGCCGCCCCGGCGAGTTCTGCGACGTGGTGCCGTACCGCATCACGCCCGATAACCGCCTGCTGGTTTATGTGCGCTCGGGCTATCCACGCCCCATCGTCAACGCGGTCAGCCGCGGCGGACACAATCTTGACGGCAAGAAGTGGTCGGGTCACCTGATCGAGCCGATCATGATGGACACCACCGCCATGACGACCGACGTCGAAGGCAACCGCAAGCATATCTTCGGCTACGTCAACGATTACGCCAGCCTGCGTCCCAAGGGCGACGACCGCTGGTTCGTCGGCAATACCTATTTCCCCGCACCAGACCGCATCGACGAGGCGATCGAGCCGGTCTTCGTCGAGGTCCACAATCCGCAACGCACCAACTGGCCCATCGCCGATGACGCCAGTGTCGCCTTTACCGAGGCGGGGACGATCACCGAGCTTGACGCCGCCGACATCATTTTGTCCTCCCAAGTCGGTTTGTTGCCCGAGCCGCGCCTTGAAATGCATATCATGGAGCTGATGGCGCGCTATAACATCGACCTGCCGATCTGGATCGGTGATAACCTGCCCGATATCGAAAAGCAGGCTGTAAAGGCGCAAGATCCCGAAGAACTGCTCGAAGAAGTCGAACGCAGCGATTTCGAGGACGAGCGCAACGGCCCGATCCACCTCAAGCCCGTCAAGGCGGTATTTGTCGAGGAAGGGCGCGTTGGCCGCGCCATGCGTGGCCTGTCGGCGCAGGACATCGAATTCATCGTCACTGACGACGGGGTTGAAAACATCGCCGTCGTCCTGCCGCTGACGCGCGACTGGGACGACAACCTGCTGGTCGCGCTCGAGCCCACCATCATGCCCGTGCCCAACCGTTTGGGCGGGGATGGGGCCATGCTCAACGCGCCAAGCTTCGTGCTGCCCAAGGATGTGCGCACGATAGATGATGCGCGCGCCTTCATCGCCAACAAGTTCAGTATTCCGCGCGATAGCGTGGTGTCGCTGGGGCAAAGCTATTTCACCCATACCGGCATTACGCCGCAACGCATCTATCCCTTCGTGATTTCCGCGCCCGGATCGGCGGGCTCGCAACCGACATGGCGCCTGACGATGGCCAAGAAGCTGATGAACCTCGGCCTGTTTGCTCGTTTCGCGCCCGCCTTGCTCAAGACAGTCGCGCGCCTGCAAATGGCCGTGCAGGCCAGCGAGGCCACCAAGCATGGCCGCGACATGGGCATGGCGCGCCACAAGGATTACCAGCTGGCGACCGACAAGGTTGAAATCAACACCAGACACGCCAGCAATTCGGCCATTCCTTCACGCATTCTGGGCCAGCGCGCGGCTGATGCGCCCGCCGCCGCGCCTGCGGTCCTTGATGCTTCGGCGGCGATCTCGCAAGCTGTCGCGGCTGCACCCATCATTCCTGTGGCGGCTGACGTTCCGCTCGAACCACCTGCCGTGCCGCCGCGTGTGGGCAAGCGTCTGGCCGAATGCTATGCCGAAGCCAAGTCGGTCATGCGCGCGAGCGCCGCACCCGTGACGCTGAGCGAAACCGCGCCGGTCAAGAAAATCGACGATGCGATCGGGCAGGTCGGCGAAAAACTGCGCCAGATGCCACCCGTCAGCGAAAACACGGCAGCCGCCAAGCCCGAAACGGTCGAGCGCAACAAGAGCGGCAAGGATATCGCCGCGACCCTGCGCGCACCCGCACGCCCGGGGGCCGAGAACAAGCCACCCGCACCTAAACCGCCAGCGCCCAGGCCGCCGACGCCGCAGCTTGACCTTGGCCTGTCTCCTCCGGATAAAAAGCGCCCGCGATGACCACTGCCGCCTCTGCCATGAACGTTTTTGACCGCCGCCTGTTGCGCCAGCGCCGCAACCGCGCCGCCGCCGACTTTCCCGATTTTGATTTTCTCTATCAGGCCGTGGGCGACCAGCTGGTCGACCGCCTTGATACCGTGCGCAAGGAACTGCTGGTGATCGCCGATCTGGGCGCGGGTACCAGCACGCTCAGCAAGTCATTGCGTCACCGCAGGGGCACGCAGACGGTTATCAATCTTGATATGTCGCCCGCAATGGCGCAACGCGCGCGCGGCCTTGCCGTTGTTGCGGACGAAGACCTGTTGCCGCTTAGGCCGCAAAGCCTTGATGCTGTCGTGGCCAATCTGTCGTTGCACTGGGTCAACGACCTGCCGGGCGCGCTGGCGCAGATCCGCATGGCGCTTAAGCCTGATGGTGTTTTTCTGGCCGCCGTCATGGGTGGGGAAAGCCTGCACGAATTGCGTACCAGCCTGATGGAAGCGGAAACAGCCGTGCGCGGCGGCGTCAGCCCGCGCGTGTCGCCGTTGATCGACATGCAGGACATGAGCGCCCTGATGCAGCGCGCGGGCTTCGCTCTCCCTGTGATCGACCGCGATACGATCAGCGTCGATTACGCATCACCGTTCAATCTGATGCACGACTTGCGCGGCATGGCGGCCACCAATGCCACCGTTCACCGCGACCGCGCGCCGGTGCCCAAAAAGCTGATGATGGAAGCCGCACGCATCTATGCCGACAAATTCCCCGCCGAGGAAGAAGAGGGCGGCGTCTGCGCAACCTTTGACATCATTTACGTGATCGGCTGGGCGCCTGCCGACAGCCAGCCCAAGCCGCTCAAGCCCGGCAGCGCAACCGCGCGCCTTGCCGATGTGCTTGGCACAGACGAAAAGAAAATCTGAAATTTTGCGGGGTCAGTCGCGCGACGACGTCAGTATATAATTGACGTCAAGGTCGCGTGCGTCGAGTACGAAGCTGCCATCGAGCGGACGGTAGACCAGACCGCTGATGTCCGTCACCCTGAAATCCGCCGCGCGCAACAGGCGCGACAGCTCCGACGGCTTGACGAATTTTTTCCATGTATGCGTACCGGGTTTGAGCCAGCGCAAAACATATTCCGCCGCGACGATGCCAAGCAGGAATGATTTCGGCGTGCGGTTGAGCGTGGAAAAGAACAGCAATCCATCTTGCCGGGTCAGGGCCGCGCAACTGGCGACAAACAGCTCGGGATCATCCACATGCTCGATGATCTCTAGCGCCGTGACGACGTCAAAGGTATTGCCGGCGGCAGCGACATCCTCGGCGGTGGTGTTGCGGTAGTCGATGCTCAAACCCTCGGCCTTGGCATGGGCGGCGGCAATGGCGATGTTCTCGGCACCTGCATCAATGCCCGTGACATCAGCACCCAGTTTGCACAGCGCCTCGGCCAACAGGCCGCCGCCGCAGCCGATATCGGCAATGCGCACGCCTTTGAGGGGCAGGGCGCTATCCGCGCGGCCATAGTGGGCGAGGATGCGGGTCTTTATATAGTCGACGCGCACAGGGTTAAGGGCATGCAGGGGTGCCATCGGGCCGTCAAGGTCCCACCACTCGCTGCCAAGGCGGTCAAATTGCGCGATTTCGTCCGCATTGACGGTGGAGCGAGTCGCGCTGACTTTGGATGCGCCTGTGATCTTTTTTTTGCCTGCCATGCAGATTTTTTGCCCGTCTTTTTTGATGCTATGTCGCTGATATTAAACGCGCGTGGCTACAACAGCAAGCAAGGGTTAATAATACATTAATGTCATAATCTATTTCCTTAACCAAGTTTTCATATCTGTCGCGTAGTTTCATCACAGGTTCGCAGTCAAAAGGGGAAAAGACGATGGCCTGGGGGAAAGAAAACAACGCAGCACAACAGACAGTATCGCTGGCCGATCTGCGCACGGTCATCGCCGACCGCCTGCAGGCAGCCCAGCGCCGTCTGGACCCTGCCAGCGCCACGGCGGCCTTCGCCGATGCCAACGCCAGCCATCACGACAGCATGATCGGCAGCCTGATCTTTGGCATGGTCTGCTGGACACCCTGCATCGATGTTCTGGCCGCCAATATGCTGGATGGCGCCGTTGCCGCCGCCGCGACCAGCCCCGTTCTGGCCGCCGCCGCTGACGGCCTCAGCCTGGTGTGGGACGAGAAAGCCTATAAAAACCGCCGCCGCAACACCCTGTCGATCGCTTTCAAGGACGGTATCTATCACGGCGGCCGCAAGCAGGCCGGCAACCTGAACGCGGATCAGGTCAAGCGCAAGTTCAATATGGTCGCTGCCAACGAAAACGCGCGCTATGCCTACGATGCAGGCGCTGAAATCGCGGGCATGTCGGAAATGCTGGATGCGATTGATCGTCTGGAGCAACAGGGCGTTACCCTGATCGCGCTGGAAAAAGGCCTGCCGGTTTCGGCTTCGCTGACCGCGGCTGTCGCCAAGCAGGGCCGCAAACCGGCGGTTTATGGTCAAAGCCACATCCTGCGCATGGCCGCCTAAACCATTTCGGGGGCCGATACCTTTTGCGCAGGCTGGCGACCCGTGTCATCATGTAAGCTGTGATGAACCCAATGGAATGCGCAATAAATGCCTGTTTTTGAAGCCATGCTTGTGCGCGAGCGCATCAACATGAGCCAGCGTCCCATCGACGCGGGGGCGGATGAACAGACACAACTGACGGTCATCCGCAGCACGCGCCTGCATTTGCAGTTGCCGGGCCGCGTGCGCGTTGAAAACGTCGTCATCCGCGCGCAGAACATGCACACCACACTGCGCATCGGCGCCAAGGTTCTGTTCAGCTTTTTCAAAAGCGGCCTGTTCACCCGCCGTGCGGAGCCGTTTGACTGGCAAGGCATGTGGGAATTGCTGCTGACCAATTACGAGCGCAAATACATCCCCGAGCTGTGGGCGGCGGTTTATATCGATGGCGAGGCCGTGTTTAAAACCGAAAAGGCTCCCTTCGTCGATGTGATCGAGCAATGCGCGCTGTTGTCGGTCGACAACTATGACGCCACTATGCAACTGACCGAAAAAGTAATGGGGCATCTGGGGCAGGATACGCATATCGAGCATGTGGCCAAGGTCGCGGCTGTCTTTACCGACGAAGGCACGCAAATGCGCTGCGGCGTTATCCACCGCGCGGGCGGCAAGGATTCGACCTTTAGCTTCACTGCGGCGGGCGGGGAGATGTACAGCCGTGTGATTCAGGGCTTTCATATCGCCGCATCTTTTCTTGAGGCGATTGATATCCGCCACTACATGCGCGAGGTGCAGCGCAAATTGCATACAGGCGATCTGACCAAATCCAGCCCCGAGATGACAAAATACAATGCGGGCCCGCAGCGCCTGAAAGACCTGCGCCGTGCGCTTGAGGCATTCGAGGAGCATTTCGACGTACGTTATCGTCCGGAAAAGCCCGATATCTTCGTGCCGCCGCGCGAAAATGTATAGAGGAGAGATCAATGGACCGCGACATGATTGACCGCCTGATCGCCATGATGGCATCCGAAAACGATACCGATGCGGTCATGGGCCTGCGCGGGTTGCAGGGCCTGTTGCGTGCCGACGGCGTTGATTTCGCACAGGTCATGACGGCGATGATCGCCCATGCCGCGACAATGAAGGGGCCTGCAGCGCCTGCACCCGCATCGGCACCTGTTGCATCAGCGCCGGTGCCTGCGGTGCCAGCCGCGCCACCATCCGTGCCAGCCGCCGCTGTCAACGGCATGCCGCAATGCAGTGCTGCGGGCAGCGACATCACGCTGGCCACACCCGCAGGAGTGCAGGAAGTTATCGCGCTGCCCGCGCTGGCGGCGACGCATGCGGGCATGATTGCCGAAAGCCTGACCGATGCCATCGTCGCCGCCGTCATCAACAAAAGCCGCATGAAGCTCAAGCTGGTCGACAATAAAAACAGCAAGGGCGAGATCATTGAAACCATCCTGCGCGCCGAATACGACCGCGATGGCATGATGCCCGTGCAGGTCTGGGTCAATGCGCGCGGCGAGGTTGCGGCCCTTGCCGCCGTGCTGCGCAAAGGTCTGGCCAACGCCATGCCCGAAATCATGGCGGCATAAAACAGCTATTTCTTTTGCGCGATGGTCAGGCCCTGATCGGTGGCCAGCATGATGCTGTGATATTTCGTGCTGTCGGACAGGCGGCGGTTGAAATCGCGCATGGCCTGCCGCGCCGTTTCGCGCACGCGCTCAATCTCGCCGTCTTTCCAGACGGCATCGAACAAAAACGTATTGTCGCCGATGATCAGCCCGCCCTGACGCACATGCGCTTCGGCCCAATCGAGGTAGCCGGTATAATTAAGCTTGTCGGCGTCGATGAATACGGCGTCAAAGGGGCCTTGGGCGGCCAGCGCATCAAGGCTTTGCAGGGCGTCGCCCTCGACCAGCGTGATGCCGGTCTGCCCGTCGATGAATCCGCGCGCGCGTTGCGCGCGTTTGGGGTCTTTTTCCAGCGTCCAGACATGGGCACCTGTGCTGGCCAGCCAGAGCGCGGAGTAGCCATAGAAAGTGCCGACCTCGACGATCTTTTTGGCGCCGATCATCCGGCAGAGCAGGGCAATCAGTTGCCCTTCCTCGGGGTGGAGGCTGATGTTATCCTCGTTCTCGGCCGCCGCTGCCGCGCGCACGCGCTGCATCAGCGGCGTTTCATGCGCGAAGAGCTGGCGGATATAATCATGGCGGCTGGCGAAAGCAGGATCATTCATGGCGGGGCAAGCATAGCATGCGGGTAGTGGTTTTGACAGGGGCGGGAATTTCGGCGGAATCGGGTATCCGCACCTTCCGCGGTGCCGATGGCCTGTGGGAGGGCCACCGCATCGAGGATGTTGCCACACCGCAGGCCTTTGCGCGCAATCCAGCACTGGTCTATCGCTTTTATAACGAACGCCGGCAAGGCTTGCTGTCGCCCGCCGTTGCCCCCAATGCGGCCCATCAGGCGCTGGTCAGGCTCGAAGACGCCCTGGGCGACGACTTTTTGCTGGTGACGCAGAACATCGACGATCTGCACCAGCGGGCAGGGTCCAGACGCGTGCTGCCCATGCATGGCGAGTTGCGCACCGCGCGCTGCGACGCCTGCGATAATGTCAGCCCGTGGGATGGCGATTTCGACGATACGCACCAGTGCCCGCGCTGTGGTATGAACGGTGAGTTGCGCCCGCATGTGGTCTGGTTCGGCGAAATGCCGCTTTATATGGACGAGATACAGGATGCACTGTTGCAGGCTGATGTTTTTGCCGCCATCGGCACCTCGGGCAACGTCTATCCG
>JAEXMB010000070.1 GCA_023444705.1 Pseudomonadota bacterium
GGCCATATCATCACCATCGAAGACCCGATCGAATTCTATCACGACCACAAACGCGCCATCATCACCCAGCGTGAGGTCGGCATCGATACCAATTCCTATGGCGTGGCCCTGCGCAACGCCCTGCGCCAGAAGCCCGACGTCATCATGGTCGGCGAGATCCGCGAGACGGATGTGATGGATCAGGCCCTGACAGCGGCGGAAACCGGCCACCTGTGCCTGTCGACCCTGCATGCCAGCAGCGCCAGCCAGGCCATTGACCGCATCATCAACTTCTTCCCCGAGGAGCGTCATTTGCAGGTGCGCTCGGCCCTTGCCATCAACCTGCGCGCGATTGTGGCGCAGCGACTGGTGCGCACGGTCAGTGGAGGCCTGGTGGTGGCGATGGAGGTCTTGCTCAACGAGGCCTTTATCAAAGAGCTGATCATGAAGGGCGACATCCCGCGCATCAAGGAAGTTATGTCCAATAACAAGCCTGCGGGGATGGTGACCTTTGACCAGTCCCTGTTCAAGCTTTTCGTCGACAACGAGATCGACGAGAAAACCGCCATCAGCGAGGCTGACATTCCTGCGGATATGAAAATGCGTATCCAGCAGTACAAGCTCAGCGGCAACGAAGGGTTGCCGAACATTGACACCTCTCGCCTGTCTCTGTAAAAATCATATGACCTTATAATTGCGGACGCGGGGTCGCGGCCGGAATTTCAGGCTGCGCGGCCATCAGGGGTGACGCCCGCGCGGGTATGACCAGCCTTGTTTTCCAAGGCGATCGAGCAGGGGACATTTTTTATGCAGCACTTTTATGCGGTGGCCAAGCGTACTTCGGTTTTGCAACGCGTGGTACGCAGCGTTGCGCTGGGCGCCATCGTCATGCTGACGCTGACGAGTTGCGAGCTGAGCAAGAACCAGCTGACCTATGACCGTGCGGGCGAACTTGATCGTCAGGATTTCCGCGACACCCTCTCGCCACGCGAAGTACCCGATGTCGAATTCGCCGATGTTCCTGAATTCACTCCCGTCGTTGCAACGCCGGAAGAACTGCGCCTGCCGTCGCCGCTGGTGACGGTGTCGGTCAATAACACCGTCAGCCTGCGCGATCTGCTGTTCGAACTGGCTGAGCAGGCGGATGTCGACCTTGAGCTTGACCCGCAAATCCGCGGCTCGGTGATCTTCACCGCCAAGGACCGCCCGTTTGACGAAGTGATTTCGCGCCTGTGCGAGATGTCGGGCCTGCGCTATACGTTTGAGAAAAACGTTCTGCGTGTTGAGGTCGACCGCCCTTACAATAAAAACTACAACATCGACTACGTGAATGCACTGCGTACCGCGACATCGACAATGCGTGGCGGTGTTGAGCTGGGCGGCAGTGGTGGCAGTGACACTGGCGCAACGACGTCGGGTGGTTCATCAGCGTCTATTGAAAGCACTTATGACACCGATGTCTTTGAAGAGCTGCAAACCAACATCGAACAAATTCTGGCATCGACCGATACTTACACGTCGCTGGCGACATTGGCGGATCCGGTTGTAACACCGATCAGCACCTTTGCGCCAATGCCGCTGCCAACCAATCCCGAAGATCCGTCATCGGTCCCGCCTGTTCTTCCCGGCTCGCCGCAGGTCAACCAGATGAATGCTGCGGTGCCGCCGACATTGCAGGTCAATGCCGGCATGGCCGAACCGCTGGTACCCAATCCGCCCGCGACATTTTCGATCAGCCGCCAGTCCGGCATGCTGAGTGTCTTTGCGTCCGAGCGCCAGCATCGCGCCATCAAAAAATATCTGGATGAATTCAGCCGCCGTCTGACGACGCAGGTTCTGATCGAAGCGAAAGTCCTGCAAGTCGACCTGACCGACGAATATGCCACCGGCATCAACTGGGATGAGGTCAAGCTGTTCAACCGTGACATCAACCTCAGTGCAAACTTCTCTTCTATCGGCCTGACGCCGGGGGCGGGTACGGATGGTTTCAGTCTGACGATCGACAAGGGTGACCTCACCGCGATGGTCACGGCGATCAGCCGCTTTGGTACGGTTCGTGCGCTGTCGAGCCCGCGCGTCACCGTGCTGAACAACCAGCCGGCACTGATCAACGTTGCGCAGAACAACACCTACTTCTCGTTCGACGTCGAGACCGAGGATGACTCCGATACCGGAGAGACCCGCTTTACGGTCGACTCCGAGCAACGCTCGGCACCCGAGGGTGTTATTATGACGGTGTTGCCTTCGGCAAACCCGACGACTGGCGAGATCCTGCTTTCCCTGCGTCCCAGCGTGTCGCGCATCACCGGCAACATCAACGATCCGACGATCCCCTTCATCCTGGTCAGCCAAGGGCTGGATCCGACGCAGGATGGTGTCCCGACCAACAACATTCCGCAGGTCGCCGTGCAGGAAATCGACAGCATGCTCAAGCTGCAATCCGGCCAGGTTGTCGTCATGGGTGGCTTGATGCGCGATGGCAACACTGTGACCGATACGTCGGTGCCGGTTCTGGGCGATCTGCCCTATGTTGGTAACCTGTTCAAGAGCCACAACGATACCATCGAGAAATCCGAACTGGTCATCCTGATCCGCGCGCAGATCGTTGCAGGTTCCAACGTCGATGACGTCGACCGCGAACTGTTCCAGAAATTCAGCGGCGACCGCCGTCCTGCCCGCATGTAATCGCCCGCACGGGCGCGGGCAGAAGTGCAAGCTCCTGTGGAGGCAACCATGTTGTCACGGCCCCTTGTTTCCTATGTCCTGACGGCAGCATTGCGCGACCGTTTGCTGGGCACGCTGTTGCTGATGATTGCGGCAGGTGCGGGGCTTGGCGTTTTTCTCGGGTCCGCTGCCGTGACCGAGCAGGAAAGCTTTTCGACGGTCTTCGGTGCGGGTGGTCTGCGCCTGCTTGGCGTGACCGGCGTTGTTTTGTTTGTCTGTTTTTATATGCGCCGCGCTTTCGACAACAAGGAAGTCGAATTCATGCTGTCGCGCCCCATTTCGCGTCTGCGCTATTTGTTCAGTCATGCGCTGGCCTTTATCATTCTTTCAACTTTTATCGCGTTGGCCGTTACGCTTGTTCTTTTTATGACCGGCAAGCCCAATCCCGGGGGGCTGGTGGCATGGTGTTTCAGCGTGGTCGGTGAATATGCCGTGATCTCCGTCGCGGCCCTGTTCTTTTCGATCATGCTGTCAAGCGCGGCAGGCTCGGCCTTGGCAACGCTTGGCCTTTATGCACTGTCGCGCATGATCGGTATTTTGATCGGCATTACGCACCAGCCTGCCGAAAACCTGTTTTTCGCGGTGCTGAACAATGTGGTCGAGCTGGTGTCGCTGGTCATTCCGCGCCTGGACTTGATGGGGCAGACGTCGTGGCTGGTCTATGGTGTTGAAGGTGCGGGCGGTCTTGCCCTGCGTCCGGGCGCCGGATCGGTGGCGACCATGATAAGCGATATGCTTGGCGTGGGCGGATTTGTCGCCCTGCAGTCAGTCATTTTCGTGGCGCTGTTGTTGCTGGCCAGCGCCTTTGATTTTATCCGTCGGGAATTTTGATGTACCGTTTGACCGAAAAGCAGGGAGTGACGCTCGCTCTGCTGGCGGTGCTGGCACTGGCGGTGGCGTTCTGGCAGGGGTCGAGCGACATCGAAGCGCGCTGGGCCGGTGTGCCGCCAGTCCCCTCCATGCGCACCGCGACGCTGATGACGCTGGGCGACAGGGAATTGGCGTATCGCAGTGGCGCGCTGACCCTGCAAATGCTGGGAGATGGCGGCGGGCGGGTCGTGCCGCTCAAGGAATACGATTACCACAAGCTTGGTGCGTGGTTTGATGTTTTGGATGAGCTTGATCCGGCATCTGACCATGTGCCGATGATCGCGGCTTATTATTTCGGCGCGAGCTATGTGCCGGCCGATATCGCTGTGATTGTAGCTTATCTTTCGCGTATCGGCGATAGCCCGGCGGGGCAGAAGTGGCGCTGGCTGGCGCATGCCGCGTATCTGGCGCGCCACCGCATGGATAACCTCGATCTGGCGCTTGACCTTGCCTATAAGCTTACGCGCATCCAGCCGCTCAGTGGCAAACCGCTGCCGATCTGGGCGCGGCAAATGCCTGCCTTCCTGCTGAATGCGCAGGGAGATAAAGCCGCATCGCGCCTGCTGATCGAAGAAATGCTGTCATCCGCTGATGACCTGCACCCCAACGAAGTCAATTTCATGAAGGGCTATCTGGTCGAACAGCTCGGTGTTTCACCGCAAGAGGTCGATCAAATTCTGCGCTTACGTCATTCATCGGCTCAATAAAAAGGCAAATTTTTGTGCATAGCCTGAGCACAATCTCTTTCACTTTTTCCGAAGGGCTTGCGATCGCCGGCCTGGCGCAGGGCATTTCACTTCTTGTCTACCTGCTTTTGCGCGTACGTGAATGGCGGCAATCTCTTGCCGCACTGGCCTGTTTTACGACGTTGTGCTTGTGCTTCACGTTGCAATTCGCCCTGCGGCTTGAGGAAATGTGGCCATCTTTAAGGCTGTTGCTGTGGCTTGGCTGGACGAGCGTGCCTGTGCTGTCGTTTCTGCTTATCCTGCAAATCGCAACTGTGCGCCATGTGGGTAGCGAAACTATCATGCCGCGTCCGCGCTGGCAGGAATGGTGCCTGCTGTTCCTGCCGCCAGCCGCTTTGCTTGGTGCGCATTTCTTTCCTTATGACGCCAAGGCCTGCACGCCGTGGTTTTCAGGGTGTGACGAATATATGGAGGTCGTCAACTGGCTCGGCTCGATGCTGGGGGCTGCAACACTTGGCCTTTTGTGGTTGCAGCGGGACCTCTTCAGCGGTCTGCGCCAGGGCGCGGGCGGGCGCGAACGCTACTGGCTGGTGCTGACGCTCATCGTCACCAACATCGGCATCGTCGTGACGATGCTGCTGCGTGCCTGGGGCAAGATCAGCCAGCTGGAAAGCGACGCCCTGTTGGTCATCATGGGGCTGGCCGCACTTTATCTGGCGTCGAGCAGCCTGTTTCGCGTCTATCCCACGGTCATTGACCTGACGGCGGAACCCCGTGCGTTGCGGGTTGCGGCGGAGCCTGCGGCATTGAACGCCGACGAAGAAGCGTTGCTGGCGCGCGTGCGCGAGTTGATCGATGTGCAAAAAGTCTATCACGAGCAGTCTTTCGGGCGCGGGGCGCTGGCACGCGAGCTTGAATGCTCGGAAAGCCAGTTGTCGCGCGTGATAAACTATGGTTATGAAAAAAGTCTTCCCCGCCTGTTGAATGAGCGCCGCGTAGCCGATGCGCAACGTCTGCTGGCAGATCCGGCAATCCCCGTGCAGGTGGTCGCGTTTGAGGTGGGTTTTAACTCCCTCGCTTCGTTCAACCGGGCGTTTAAGGAAATCACCGGCCAGCCCCCCAGCGCTTTTCGGCAGGAAGCAGGCAAGGGCGGTGTTTCACCCGCTAAGGCTACCTAGGCTCCCCATTATAGCAATCGAAGCTATCATTCTGTCAGAATGCATAAAAGAACGTTGAAAATTAAGAGATTCTTGAATGTTTCTATTGGAATATAAATGTAGATACGCATATCATTTGTACAGATTTGCACTACGCAATCGCGCGTACTCATAGATAAAAGATAAGCAGTCTTGTTAAGGGGAACTCCATGAAAAAGACCACCACACAAAAAGGTTTCACGCTGGTCGAATTGGCCATCGTCATGACCATCATCGGCCTGCTCATCGGCGGGATCCTGAAAGGGCAGGAACTGATTCTCAACGCCCGCGTCACCGCAACGATCGCGCAGATTCGCGCCTATGAAGCGGCCGTCACCACTTTCCGCGACAGCTTTGCCGCAATGCCGGGTGACATGCCCAACGCGCAAACGCGTCTGCCGGGTTGCGGTACGGCAAACTTTTGCAACCCGAACACGGCAGCTGGTGGTGCCGGTAACGGGATTGTCGGTGTGACGAACTGGGATGCTAACTGGAGCGCACAGGGGGTAGCTCTGTCTGCCAGTAATCCTATTGGTAACGAAACAGTCTTGTTCTGGATCCACCTTTTGCAAGCTGACCTGATTGCGGGCGTATCGAGTACCGCCATTAGTGGTGCCGCTGTGGAATGGGGTATTACGCATCCTTCGGCGCGTATTGCCGGCGGTTTTATCATTGGCTATGCCAGTGGCGCCAACCCGCCTCCTGGTGGTACGACTGGTGTAGGTAGTACCAACCCGGTCGGCCATGTTCTGGCACTCGTGACTGCGCCGAGTAGCGCTCTTGCGAATACGGGCGGGACCCAGCCGTTGACGGCCGCCAAAGCAGCACAGATGGACCGCAAGATGGATGATGGTCGTCCGATAACAGGTTATGTGCAGGCCTATGGTCTTGCGACATCGTGCAATACCGGTGGTTTGTACATTGAAAACATCAATACAAACGACTGTGGTCTGATCTTCCGCATTCAGGGTTAATCGCCCAAACAATAAAAAAAGCCCCGGTCTTGTGCCGGGGCTTTTTTTATTGTTTGCAGATCATGTAAACCAGTCGCGCAGGAACAGGCTGTAGATTTTATACAGGCCCTTCATGTCATCTACGCTGACGCGCTCGTTTGTTTTGTGCATGGTGGCGCCGACGATGCCGAATTCCAGCACGGGTGCGTGGGCGCGGATGAAGCGCGCGTCAGACGTGCCGCCGCTGGTGCTTAGCTCCGGCCTGCGGCCCGTCACGCTTTCGATGGCATTGGCCAGCAAGTCGGCTTCGCGACCCGGAGGGGTGAAAAAACTTTCGCCGTTGATGCGCAGGCGCAGGTCATAGTCGTCGGGCGTGATGCCCTCGACGGCATTGATCGTCGCTGTGATCTTGTCGCTCAGGCTGGCGCCGCTGTGATGGTCGTTAAAGCGGATGTTGAACGTCGCGCGTAGCTGCGGCGGGATCAGGTTGTCGGCCGTGTTGCCGGTATCGACAGTGACGATTTCAAGGTTAGACGGCTCGAAATGCGCACTGCCGTGGTCAAGCGGCATCGTCTGCAGCGCCGCAAGGATGCGCAACATCTTGGGGATGGGATTGTCGGCCAGATGCGGATAGGCGACGTGGCCCTGGCTGCCCTTGACGGTCAGGTATCCCGTGATGGTGCCGCGCCGGCCGATCTTCATCATGTCGCCGAGCTGTTCGCGCGAGGTCGGCTCCCCCACCAGACAGAAGTCGATTTTCTCGCCGCGATCCGCCAGCCATTCCAGCACCTTGCGCGTGCCATTGATGGCGGGGCCTTCCTCGTCGCCGGTGATGAGAAAGCTCAGCGAGCCTTGCGGGTTTTTGTCAGCAATGAAATCAAGTGCGGCAGCGACGAAGCAGGCCAGCGGCCCTTTCATATCGGCAGCGCCGCGGCCGTGAACGTAGCCATCGGCAACCGTGCCCGCAAAGGGGTTGTGCTGCCACTGATCGGCATCGGCGGCGGGCACGACGTCGGTGTGTCCCGCAAAGCAGAAATGCGGCGCGCCCGTGCCACGGCGGGCATAAAGGTTGTTGATGCGCGCCGTGCCGTCATCGCCGCCAAAGGGCAGGCGGTGACAGGTGAAACCATGTGCGGCCAGCAGTTTTTCCAGCACGTCGAGCGCGCCCGCGTCGGCGGGCGTGACGGAAGGGCAGCGGATCAAGTCTTGCAAAAGCGTAACCGGATCGACCGTCATGGGGCACCTTTGGGGTATGAGTGGTTATTCGCGCAACAATTCGTTGATCGATGTCTTCGCGCGCGTCTTGGCGTCGACGCGCTTGACGATGACGGCGCAGGACAGATTGGGTCCGGCGCTGCCATCGGGCAAGGGCTTGCCCGGCAAGGTGCCTGGCACGACGACGCTGCCCGCGGGCACGCGGCCCATAAAGGTCTCGCCCGTCGTACGGTCGACGATCTTGGTCGAAGCACCCAGAAACACGCCCATCGAAATGACGGCGCCTTCCTCGACGATCACGCCTTCGGCGATTTCGCTGCGCGCACCGATGAAGCAGTTGTCTTCGATAATAACGGGATTGGCCTGTAAAGGTTCCAAGACACCGCCGATGCCAACCCCGCCCGAGATATGGCAGTTGCGCCCGATCTGCGCGCAGGAGCCGATGGTGACCCAGGTATCGACCATCGTGCCTTCGCCGACATGGGCGCCGATATTGACGAAGGAGGGCATCAGCACGACCTTGGGCGCGATGTAGGCGCCAGTGCGCACGATTGATCCGGGAACGGCGCGAAAGCCTGCATCGGCGAAATCGCGGCCTTCCATGCCCTCAAAGCGCAGGCCCACTTTGTCGTACCACGCGGTGCCGTCGGGCCCGCCCGCCATCGGGCGGTTGTCATTCAGGCGAAACGACAGCAACACCGCCTGCTTGACCCAGGTATTGACGTGCCATGCGCCGTCTTTCTTTTCCGCCACGCGCAGGTGACCGGTATTAAGGGCGTGCAACACATGCATGACGGCCGCGCGCGCGCCATCCTTGTCCTCGATATTGTCGCGGACGTTCCAGAAGGCTTCGATCTGTGCTTGCAGCGAGACGGTCATGAGGTGGCCTTTTTCAGCGTGGTGAAATAATCGCGGGCAAAGAAATCAGGCAGGCGCGCGGCACTGTGATGCACATGCACGTGGGCATCAGCGTTGCCGTCGCCATGCAACCAGACCGTGGTCATGCCGCGTGCATGGGCGGGGACGAGGTTGATCTGCATATCCTCGACCATACAGGCGCGCGCAGCCGTTACGCCGTGGCGCTTGAGGAACAGGTCATAGGTGGCATCCATCGGCTTGGGCCAGTAATCGGCATCCTCGACTGCGAAGACGGCATCGATGGCGCCGCTCAGGCCGAGGTGGTCGAGCATGCGGTGCGCAAATCCCTGCGGCGCATTGGTGAAGACGATCTTGCGGCCGGGCAGGGCACGCAGGGTGCTTTGCGTGATGGCGCAATGCGCAATAGGCGTCAGGTCGAAATCGTGGACGTAGGACAGAAAGTCTGCGGGTGCGATGCCGTGTTCGCTCATCAGGCCGCGCAGGGTGGTGCCGTATTTGTGAAAGTAGTCGCGGCGGATGACGTCGGCCTCGTCAACCGGCAGCTTGAGCAGTTCCGCCACAAAAGCCGTCATGCGCTGCCCCATCTGGGGAAAAGAATGCGGCTCGGCATTATAAAGCGTGTTGTCGAGGTCAAAGACCCAGGTGTCGATATGGTCAAAAGCCATGCCTAGACCGCCTTGCGCGCCTTGAGCGCGGTCGACAGCGTGCCGTCGTCGAGATGGTCGATCTGCCCGCCGATGGGCACGCCGTGCGCCAGCTGGCTGATGATGACATGGCTACCCTGCAGGTGGTCGGCGATGTAATGTGCCGTGGTCTGGCCGTCGATGGTGGCGTTGAGCGCCATGATGACCTCGCGCACGGGCGGTGCTTCGGCACTCTGCGCGTGTGTGCGGTTGATCAGCTGGGGGATGGCCAGATCGTCGGGGCCGATGCCGTCAAGGGCCGACAGCGTGCCGCCCAGAACATGATAGCGGCCGCGAAACGCGCCGCTTTTCTCGATCGCCCACAAATCGGCGACGTCTTCGACCACGCAGATCACGCCGCCGTCGCGCGAGGTATCGGTGCAGATATGGCAGGGGCTGACGGTATCGAGGTTGTGGCACTGTGCGCATTCGCAAATGACGTCGACGGCGCGCGTCATGCTGTGCGCCAGCGGCAACATCAGCGCCTCGCGGTTTTTGAGCAGATGCAGGGCAACGCGGCGCGCGCTGCGCGGGCCAAGGCCGGGCAGGCGGCTGATAAGCTTGATCAGATGTTCGATGTCGCTGCCGATCATGTCAGAAACCGTTGTTGTTCGCGCGTGAATGAAGATGCGATTATAGCGTAATCCCGTCGCCGAAAATATACTCTTTTTGTGCGCCGTGCGCGCGCAACAACGGCACAGTCGCCGCCACCATTGCGGCGGGTCCGGCCAGATAGACCGCAAAGGCAGAAAGGTCGGGCAGGTCATGCACGACGGCGGGGCCGATCATGCCGCTGCGCAGGGCGGGGGCGCTGCCTTCGGTCACGGGGTGATAGCTGCTCAGGCGGCCGAGCGCCACCTGCTGTTGCCAGTGGTCGTGCAGGTACAACTGGGTGCTATGCGCCACGCCCCAATAAAGATGGCAACCCGGTGCTGCCTGTGCGCGTGCGGCGACGATGCTGGCCATTGGTGCGATCCCTACGCCCCCGGCCAGCAACACCAGCGGGCGCGCCTGAGCATGCGCGGGCACGCAGCTGCCTGCCGGATGGCCGAGTGCGACTTCGGCGTCTTGCGCCAGCTGCGCCAGTGCATGGCTGAGCCCGTGGCCTGTATCGCGCACATGCAGGTCGACATATGCGTCTTGCGGCGCGCTGGCGATGGAATAGGGGCGCAACGGGGCTTGCGCGTCGTGGGGCAAGCCAAGCGTGGTATATTGCCCGCTGGTGAACTGCCAGGGCGCTACCGCAGCACTGATGCCGTGCGGGCGTGCAAAACGCAACTGCCAGACATCAGGCGCGAGCAGGCTGCGCGCCAGCAGGCGGCTGCGATAGGGCAGGTCTTGCGCATGCGCGGGTGTCGCTGGATGCAGGGTGTCGGCGGTGCTGTTCACGATCGTCACTGGCAAAGTTCAAAAACCAAGCGCCCGACCGGAGATGGTCGGGCGCATCGGAAATATAGGTTTTAAAGCCTGAAAAGTCGAGCTTTTAGGGCGCAGGCGGCGCCGGAGGATTGTTTTTGGGGCCTTCCAGCAACAGTGGTTTTGCAGGGCCTTCAAGTTTTTTGGCAAATTTGGTGCCTGCCGCGGGCTCGTCTTTCACTTCGGTGAATTCGGCGTCGATGATGTCATCGTTTGTGGCACGTTGCGCACCGGTTTTAACCGGCAGGAACGACGATTTGACCCCGGCTTCTTCGGTTGCGGGCTGTTCGTTCTTGCGGTTCTGGTAGTCCTTGAAAGCATTAAGCGCGGCTTCGCTGGGCGTATGGTTGGTCACGGCAAGGCCGTATTTTTGCGCGGCGAGCCACAGCATATCTTTTTCGGCATCGCTGCCGTTGACCTCAACGGTCTTCCAGCCGCGCGCAAAGGCAGTCAGGGCAATATCGTCGGCGGTTTCGTGCGTCAGCGGGTTGGCTTTTGCTTGTTTGTTGGTCAGGCCGATGAATTCATTGCCATTGTGATTGACATACGCGAATTCACCGCCGAATTTTGATTTGATCAGGAAGACGCCGGGCAATTTTTTCATTTGCTCGACTTCTTCGATGTTGCTGATGCCTGCGGCGAACTCGATAGATTGCGGATTGGCGTCTTTCCACATCCGCGCGAATGTCTGCATGGTTTCGGGGGCGATGAAGTTCGACAGGTTTTGTTCAGCCCATTTTTCGCGCCATTCCTCGCGGGTACGGGCGGCGCGTTCTTGTGCGGCTTTACGTTCAGCCTCGGCCTGCTTGGCTTCGCGGTCGACGAAGCTTTCTTCCTGTGTCTGGCTTTGTTCTGCGGCTTCAGTCATGCGTTATCCCCACATAGCGCTGATAAATCGTGATGCCCTATCATACAAAATACCATAATAAACTTCAAGGTATCTTTAAATAGTCACTATTTATCAGGTATTTAGTTAGTTGTATCCACGGTCGCGGCGTTTGGGATCGTAGTAGTGGAAGGTGTCGTTGTCCAGGCTGATTCCCTCCGCGATATCAAAGAGTTCGACCTGCGTGACGCTGCCCTGCGGGTCGCGGATCAGCCAGGTCTTGAGCTGCAGGCGCGCGCCTTGCGTCAGGCCGATGGTCAGGCTGCCGGCCCCCGCGTCCTTGGCCTGCACCAGCGTGACCATCAGCAGGCCGTTTTCGCTGCGCACGTCCGTCACCTTGATGTCGCCGCCAAGGGTGATTTTCTCGCGCAGGAAGAAATCGGCCAGCGAATGGCTGATGGGGGCGTTTGATGTCTCGCGCATCTGGCCGTCGTAGTAATAGATGAAACGGCCGTCGGCGACGATGAAATCGCTGACGGGGGTGGCGTAGTCAAAGCGCATGCGGCCCGGTCGCTTGAGCAGGAAATCGCCATTGGTCTGCGTGCCGTCGGGCGCGGTCTGCACGAACTTGGCGCGCAGGGTGCGCAGGTTTTGCAGGTAATCCTGCACGGCGGCAAGGCTGGCCTGCGCGTCCGATACAGGCGCGCTCTGTGCCTGAGCCTGCATGGGCAGGGCTGCGGCGATCAGGATGGTCAGCAGGGCGGCAAACAGGCGCGTGAACATGGCAAAGCCTCGTGAAGGTAAAAACAGCGACAGGACATGGATGACACGCCATGATATACGCCAGCCCTGCGCAAAAAGAAACCGGCGTGTGAGAGGACTAACGGTTGATCTCGCCCTGCAGATCCATGAATTTTTTCATGAAATCATGGGCTTGATCGGTCGTGGTGATGCCGCTGGCGCCATTAAGGCGCACGGCGATTTCAATGGGGTGCCCCTTGGCGAGCAACGTGCCGGTGGCGCCGACAGTCTGAAAGGGCTGTCCGTCCGCGCTCAGGTACTGGCTGAAGGTTGTCATCAGCGCATGCGTGCTGCGCGTGACCTCGGTTGACAGTTCGGGGTCTTTTACGGTGTCGCCGCTCTGGCGCAGCGGGTCGGCGGCCAGCATCCAGACCGGCAGGTTGAGTGCTGCATATTCGCGATAGCTTGGCGCGCGCCAGTCAAGGTATTGCGCGCTCGAGCCATGTGCTACCGCGTCTTCTATCTTGTGCGGCCACAGGATGATGCCGATCGTGGGCACGCGGCCTTCGCGCGCCATCGGGTTGCCCGGATTGGCGATGCTCTCGCAGGGCATGAACAGGCCGAGCAGATGTTCGTCGCCCTTGTGCGCCAGCGCGCGGCGGATGAGGTCGAGCATCGCGCCCTGCTGGCGGTTGCTCTGGTCGGCAAAGCACATGCCCTCGGGTATTTCAAAACGCAGGCGGTCCTCGCCCACGGTGACGAACAGCGTGCGTGTTTTATCCGCCGCAGGATCGGGCTTGTCGGCCAGCGCGGGTGCGGCGATGACAAGCGTGGCCAGCAGAATTGCGATGATGCGCTTAGGTGCCATAGTCGCCCACAAGGATGTCGCGCTTGCCCACATGGTTGGCGGCAGACACCAGTCCTTCTTTTTCCATGCGCTCGACGATGCGTGCGGCACGGTTGTAGCCGATTTGCAAGTGACGCTGGATGAACGAGGTCGAGACTTTGCGCTCGCGCAGCACGATGGCCACGGCCTGGTCGTAAAGCGCGTCGGCCTCGCCGCCGCCCCCGCCGCCATAGCCGCCTTCGCCGCCGCCCTCGTCGTTGCCTTCGGTGACGCCGTCGATGTAGTTGGGCTGTTCCTGCGATTTCAGGTGCGTAACGACTTTTTCAACTTCGCTGTCCGAGCAGAAGGGGCCATGCACGCGGCCGATGCGACCGCCTGCGGCCATATAGAGCATGTCACCCTGGCCCAGCAACTGTTCGGCCCCGCCATCACCAAGAATGGTGCGGCTGTCGATCTTGCTGGTGACCTGGAAAGAAATGCGCGTTGGGAAGTTCGCCTTGATGACGCCGGTGATGACGTCGACCGAAGGGCGCTGTGTCGCCATGATGAGGTGGATGCCCGCAGCACGCGCCATCTGCGCCAGACGCTGGATGGCGTTTTCGACTTCCTTGCCCGCGACCAGCATGAGGTCGGCAAACTCGTCGACGATGACGACGATATAAGGCAGGTCGACAAGCGCAATGGGCTGTTCTTCGTAGACGGGCTTGCCGGTGTCGGCGTCAAATCCGGTCTGCACCTTGTGCATCAGCACTTCGCCCGCGTCGCGCGCGGCACGGATGCGCTCGTTGAAGCCGTCGATGTTGCGCACGCCAAGCTTGGACATGGCGCGGTAGCGGTCTTCCATCTCGCCCACGGCCCACTTGAGCGCGGTGACGGCACGGTGCGGTTCGGTCACGACGGGCGTGAGCAGGTGGGGAATGTCGTCATAGACCGACAGTTCAAGCATCTTCGGGTCGATCATGATAAAGCGGCATTGCTGCGGGCTGAGCTTGTAGAGCAGCGAGAGGATCATCGTGTTGACCGCAACCGATTTACCCGAGCCGGTGGTCCCCGCCACCAGCAGGTGGGGCATCTTGGCAAGGTCGGCGATGACGGGCTCGCCGCCGATGTTTTTGCCCAGCACCAGCGGCAGGCGCGCCTTGCTGGCGGCATAGTCGTTGGAGGCCAGAAGCTCTTTGAGGTAAACCGTCTCGCGCTTGGCGTTGGGCAGCTCGATGCCGATCGCATTCTTGCCTGCGACGGCGGCGATGCGCGCCGATACGGCGCTCATGGAGCGCGCGATATCGTCGGCAAGGCCGACCACGCGGCTGGTCTTGGTGCCGGGTGCGGGCTCCATTTCATACAACGTGACGATCGGGCCGGGGGAGACTTTGAGGATGTCACCCTGCACGCCGAAGTCGCCAAGGGTGGCTTGCAGCATCTCGGCATTCTTTTGCAACGCACCTTCGTCAAGGCGCGCCTGTCCGCCTGCGGGCGGATCGCCGAGGAAGTCAAGCGGCGGGAACTGCCATTCGTCGTCCGATGCGCGCAGTGCCAGTTTCTTTTGCTTTTCTTCCTTGACGGCGGGCTTGGCCTTTTCGGCGCGCGGTGCGATCACAGGTTTGACGCGGCCGGTCAGGCTTGGGCGGGCGGGGGGTTCGTCTTCCTCCTCCTCGTCATCCTGTGCTTCGTCTTCGTCTTCATCATCGGCTTCTACCTGCATGCGGCGGGGGCGCAAGGGGCGCACGCGCGCGACTTCGGCGGTGCTGGCCTCGCGGTGCCAGCGGCGAAAGCGCGCAAGAGTCACGCGCACATGGTGCATGGCGGTGAAGACAATATCGCGCAGGCGCGCAAAGACATTGCGCCATTCAGCCGCGCTCAGGCCCAGCGCCGCGCCATAGGAAAAGGCAAAGATCACGGCGGCGGTCGATGCGACGAAGACATAGGCCATCGTGCCAAGCCAGCCCTGCACGTATTGGCCAAGTGCGGTAAAGATCAGCGTGCCCGCACTGCCGCCCAGATAAGCGCCGTGGCCCCAGCTGTCAAACGAGGGAATGCGCGCCAGCACGATCGCGCCTGTCAGCACGCTGACCAGCAGCAATGTGATCTTGCCGCCCATTTGCGTCAGCGGCAAACGCTTGATGACGCGATAGCCCCAGACCAAAAACGCGACGGCGATGAAATAGCTCGCGGCCCCCAGCGTTTGCAACAGCAGGTCCGACAGGTAAGCGCCACCGGCGCCCAGCCAGTTGTTGATGGCAACGCTGTCTTCGCCCGCGGTGGTGTTGAAGGACGGATCTGCGGGGTGGTAGCTCAGCAAGGCCGCAGCCAGCAAGCCGCCAAGGGTGGCCAGTGTCGCGCCATACAGGTCGGTCAGGCGGTGTGCGAGAAACTGCTGCGCTTTGGCGGGCAACAGCGGCGTTTTCTTGTGGCGTGATGAAATGGCAAGCTTGCGCGATTTTCCGCGTGACAAGAAAGCGAACATGTCGTGTGAATCCTCCCTCGGGGCGCACATATGCGATGTGCGCCTGAAACCCTTTTTAAAACCCGTTTTCAGTCTAGCGGATCGTGGATGAAAAGGCAAAGCGCACGGGGTGAAAAAACCGCGGCAGAGCGCGCTTTTTTGCGGCTCAGGCTGCGTCGGGGGCGCTGTGTCTGCCCGCCATCGCGGCGTGGAGCGCAACAAACAGCCATGCCAGCATCAACAGCGTGCCGCCCACAGGTGTGGCATGCGCCGCCACGGGGCAGGACAGCAGGTATTTGAGCATGATCGCACCGCTGAACAACAGCACGCCTGCGGCAAGGCACAGCCGCGCGGCCAGCGCGATGCGGCCCGCAGGCTGCCAGCACACCAGCACGGCGGCATGGATCAGTGCGTAAATGGCGGCTGTTTTTACCATATCGGCGCCATAGGCGTCGCTCAGCGCATGGCTGGCCGCGGCCCCTGCCGCAACACCTGCCGCGCCATAAAACGCGCCTGTCAGCTGCCAGAAATTCATGACGGTGCCGGGCTTATTTGCCGTCGCCGATATCAAGCACCCCGTTGGGATCTTGTTCGAGCAGGTCGGCCACCTGTTCGTAAACGGCGGCGTTGTCGTTCATCTGCTCGGCCAAGGGCTGGTTTTGCGCGCCGACGTTGCGGAAAAACGTGGCCGCGTCGCGCAGCAGCTTGGCGCCGAGTTGTGCGTAAGTCGCCATGTTGAAAAACATCCTGTTGAGCGTGGAATGGCAATCATCTGCCGAATTTCAGGCTATCATTCCCCGACGGCTTTGAATACGGCAAAGTATCGTCGTATTCGATTACGGAAAGCCTGTCGAAATGCATCTCTGCGGTTTGCGCGACGCGGAGCAATGTCTGTGCCGTTTTGGTGTGGTCGTCGCCCAGATAGGCGCTGTCGCGGCTGTCGGGCAACAGGCCGGGCAGCAATTCGATGTCGACCGCAAGGTGCAGGGTGCCTTCAAACGCGCTCTGTTTCATGGGGCGCAGGGTATTGCCCTCCTGCATGACACGGATCTGGTTGATCAGGTCGGTGTCGTATTTGCCAAAGCGGGTGGCCTGCAGCAACCAGAATACGTCATGCATGACGGCCTGTTTTTGCGCCGTCGTTTGCGCCGCTGTCCAGGCTTGCGCCTGTTCGTGATAAAGCTCCTGCATTTCCGGCGGCAGCTTGCCCGCGATCATCGCAAAGCCTTCGTTGCGTACGCTGGCATCGGGGCTGTCGAGGATGGCGCAGAAATGATGGGTGAAGGCGTCGCCTTCCTTCAGCCGCATGCGCGCAACGCCAAGGCGCGCCATATCCTCGCCATAGGCATCGGGGAAGTACACAGGCTGGTAGGCATGACGCATTTCGTGCAGCAAAACGCCCGCCAGTGCCGCGTCGCTGACATGGGGCGACAGGCTGATGGCGCACACACTGCCCGAACGCTGGCACAGGCCGTAAGTATCGCCCATCTGGCGGTTGAAAGAGATCGTCAGTTCGCTTACGCCGTTGCGGCGCAGATCGGCGGCCTGCTCCATGATCGCCTTGCCCATCGGCATGCGCATCATCAGTGCGGTGATGCGCAGGATGCGCGCCTTGTCGTCCTCGCTGGCGGGCAGGGTGAGGGTGATGGTCATGCGGCCTGCTTTCGCTGTGCTGCGGGCAGCAGCAACCCGCCCGGCGTCAGGCGGTGTTCAAGTGCGATCAGGCAGGCGGCGTTGAGAATATTGGCGAACACCAGCCAGCCGTCGGGGCTGATCGCGGCAAAGCCAAGCGTTGCGGCGGCGTACCAGAGCTTGGGGTGGTTGTGGTGTTCAGGGCGCGCATGGCGCACGTTGGACAGCGTGAGCGCATAGCCGGTGACAAGCAAAGGTGCCAGGATCAGCGCGCTTGCGCCCGTCATCAGCCCAAGGCAGAGCATGCCGCCCAGCAACCACGTTTCCGCCTGCAGCAGCAACGTCACCAGCGGGTGGCGTTGCGCGCGCGCCCCCGATACGCTGGCCGCCAACATGAAATTCGCCACCGCAAACAAAATACCCGAACTGCCCTGCAATACCGCCATCGACATGCTGTTGCCGTTAAACTGGCCAAAGCTGATGGTGCCAAGGGTATAAACGCTCGACGCCAGGCCCAGCACGCCCAGCACGCGCAAGGTCAGGCCGTCGTCATCGATGCTCTGGCGCAAAGCCACGGGCAGCAGGGTGCGGTCAAGACGGCGCGCCATGCGCAAAACGATGATGAGCAGCGCACAGGCAAAGGCGCAGGCCTGGGCCAATGCGGTGGCCTTGCTGGTATAGATGATGGTGCAGACAGCAAAGCCCAGGGCAGGGTCGCAGATAAGATCGTGCAGTGCGGCCTGTGCCTGTGAACGTGTCTTCAGCCTCATGGAGTACTTTGCGCCCTTTGCCGTCTGATGATGAATGCCTGTAGATCATATTACGGAAAGTTTAAAATTTTATGTATAATTAAATGTGGCTTTAGGTGGGTATTTATATTTGACATATTAATGTAATTTTGTTAAAAACATCGCGCATCGAGACAGGTGAAGGTCCGTCACTTTATCAGCAAGGAATTTGGCCATGACCAAGAATGACTTTTCCAAGGTATTGAAATTAGGCGCTTTATTTGCCTCCGTGGCCGCTCTTGCAGGTTGTGGCCAGCCGGTGGAACCGCTGAATAGCGAATCCCTGCAGCGCACGGCCGAAGACGTTAAATACGACAGGCACCGCGAATATCAGGTGCTGATGGTGCGAAACGGGTGCGAGGTGGGCCGCGAGGTTTTCTTTTCGCACAATGGTCCCAGCAGCAGCGGGCGCCCCTCCGCCGAAATTATCGCCTTGTGCCCGCCCCCTGCGACGGCGGATATCCAGCCCGACAGGATCAGCGCCGGCCTGACCTTCAACGTTGTGCATAACAGGTTTGGCTGCGAAGTCGGCAGGCTCAAAGAAGGGCATATGCAACTGGCCATGCTCACGCTCTGCCCCGCGCAAGGCGAGGCAAGTGCTGAACACGCGGTCAGAACGGGCAAGACGATGACCTCGCAAGTCGTCATCGCCCAGCGCCGTCCCGGTTAAGACGGTATAGAGACGCATACAAAAAGGCGGGTTGTCTGACCCGCCTTTTTCTTGTGTGCAGGGGATTAATTTTTCCCGATGCGCTTGCGCGAAGGGTCCTGGGCATAGCTGCCCACCACGCGGATTTCCCTGGCGAAAAATGCCAGTTCTTCCAGCGCCGCCGCCACGTTGGCGTCTTTTTGATGGCCTTCGACCTCGGCATAGAACAGGGTCGAGGCGAAGGTGCCGCCCGGCATATAGCTTTCAAGCTTGAGCATATTGACGCCGTTGGTGGCAAAGCCGCCCATCGCCTTGTAGAGCGCGGCAGACACGTTGCGCACGCTGAAGATCAGGCTGGTGACGTAGCGCGTGTTCTTTTTCGGCGCGCTGACGCTGGTGTCGCGGCTCAGCGCCAGAAAGCGCGTGATATTGTTTTTCTCGTCCGCGATATTGCGCTTGATGATCTTGAGGCCATAGATATCGGCGGTGAGCGACGATGCAATCGCGGCCTGATGCTTGTTGCCTTCGCGCGCCACGCGCTCGGCCGCGCCGGCGGTATCGCCGCAGACGACCTGCTCCCACTTGTTCTCGCGGATGATCTTGCGGCATTGGGGCAGGGCGTGGGTATGGCTCAGCACTTTTTTGATGTCGGCGAATTTCGCACCCTCTACCCCCAGCAGGCAGTGGTCGATGGGCAGGAAGTATTCGGCGATGAAAGAAAACGGATAGCGCGGCAGCAGATAGTGAATGTCCGCCACGCGGCCCGCGATCGAATTGTCGATGGGGATCATCGCAAGATCGGCGCGTCCCTGATTCAGCGCCTCAAACGCGTCAAGAAACGTCGGGCAGGGCAGCGGCGTATAATGCGGATAGACGGTGCGGCAGGCGATGTCGGAATAGGCACCCGGGTTGCCCTGAAAGGCGATCTTCTTGTTCTTGTCGGTGGCCATCGTTTATCCCTTCAGCATCTCGCGTGCGCGCGCGAGATCGGCGGGCGTGTCGACCCCCAGCGGCACCGTATCGGCCACGGCGATGTCGATGCGCATGCCAAGTGCGAGCGCGCGCAGTTGTTCAAGCTTCTCGCGCCGTTCCAGCACGCTGGGCGCGCTGGCGACGAAGGTTTCAAGCGCGGCGCGCTGGTAGGCGTAAAGGCCGATATGGTGCAGCAACGGCCCATCGCCCGAGGGCGCCGTGGTGCGCGTGAAGTAAAGCGCGCGGCCCTGCTTGTCGCCCTTGGCGAAGTCGATTTCCGCCACCGCCTTGACGACGTTGGGGTTGTTGATTTCTTCCTCGCGCGTGATGACGGCGCCAAGGGTGGCGACATGCACGTCGGGGTTTTCCAGCAGGCGTGCCGCCATGCCGATCAGGCGCGGGTCGAGCGTGGGCAGGTCGCCCTGCACGTTGATGACGGCGCGGTGCGCGCCGTCTGGGTCCACGCTGGTGAGTGCTGCCAGAATGCGGTCCGAGCCCGAGGGCAGGTCAGGGTCGGTCAGTACCGCTTCGCCGCCTGCCGCGGTGACGGCGTCATGCACGGCCTGTTCGCTGCAGGCCACGATGACGCGGCCAAGGGCGGATTCCTGCGCGCGCCGCATCACATGCACGATCATCGGCGCGCCGTGGATGTCGGCCAGCGGCTTGTCGGGCAGGCGCGTGGCGGCCAGGCGGGCGGGGATGAGGATGACAGGGTTGAGGTCTGAAAGGTGTTGCGACATGGACGACCCGCAAAAAGCTGTAACGTGAAATTCCTGTGCGCAAAGCTAGCATAGTTTGAAATGTAAAAACATGCGCAAATCGGCTAGTGTCGCGGCATCGGGCAACAACCGGCGACAAGGTGGGGCATGTATATTTTTAGTAATCCGTGGGACTGGGCGGCGCTTGGCTGGTTCGTTGCCGTCTGGGTCGGCTATACCGCCTATGCGCGCCGCGCCGCCATTTACCGCGACAGCCTGACGGCGACGCTTTATGCCTATCGCATCGACTGGATGCGCAACATGCTCAATCATGAAAACCGCATTACCGACGTGGCGCTTTTGGGCAACCTGTCATCGATGGTGAACTTTCTGGCCACCACCACCATTCTGGTGCTGGCGGGTATCGTGACCATGCTCAGCTCCACCGAAAAGCTGTTGTCGGTGCTTGAAAACCACGCCTACGTCGTGCCCGCCACGCGCGAGGAAGTGCAGTTCAAACTGCTGGTGCTGGCTGCGATTTTCGTCTTTGCCTTTTTCAAGTTCACCTGGTCGATGCGCCAGCATACCTTTTGCAACATCGTCATGGGCGCCATGCCGCTGGTGAGAATGGGCGAGGAAACCGCCGAGCATTACCAGCTGGCCGAATATGCCGCGCGCATTTCGGACCGCGCGGGTAACGAGTTCAATTATGGCCTGCGCTCTTATTACTTCGCGCTGGCGGTGCTGACATGGTTTCTGGGGCCGTGGACGTTCATCGCCGTCACCACGCTGACGATCTATATTCTTTACCGCCGCGAATTCAAATCGGTCACGCTGAAATACCTGCGCAGCGGCCTTGGCCTGCGTGCGGACATGCGCAACCGCGGCGGAAGGTAAGCGCCTTTTTATTCGAAGGTTTTGATGAGGTCCGTCGGCGGCATCAGTGGCCCTGTCTCGGGGCGCAGGCCGACATCGGCGATGCGCGCGTGCAGGCCGCGCGGCAGGGTTTTTTGCGCCAGCAGGCGCAGTTTCTGGATCGACTTGTCGATGAAGAACAGGTTTTCATCCGTCAGGCGGGCGATGTCGCGGTTGACCGCAACGTAGTGGCGCAGGCTGTCGCTGCGGTAGGTATCGTCGTATTGGCCCTGCACGGTCATCTCCGCGATCAGTGCGTTGCGCTGGCGCATCAGATGGCACAGATCGGCGAGGGAGAAATCAAGCAGTGTGAGCAGCTGCACGGTATCAAGCTGGCGACCCGCGCGCGCAAAGACCTCGTGATCGGGCAGGCGCAGGCGGTAGTCAGCCTCGACCCAGGGTTCAAGCTCCAGCGTGATGTTTTCGTCGCTGTCTTTTTCAAGCAGGGCAGCGGCGCGCAGGGCGTCTTCGGCGCCGGGCACAATCTGGTCGCGCTTGACGTTGATCAGTCGGCCCAGCAGGGCGACCAGAAAGGCGATGCTGACATTGACGCTTGAAAGCAGGGTGAGGTTGTCGGCTTCCTCGCGGCGGCTGTCGATGATCGACACGGCGGTCAAGGTCCCTGCCGCCGCCGCGATGGCGGTGGCCAGCAGAACAATGGTCAGCGACGGCGCGCTTTGCAGGGCGGCGGTGGCGGTTTCTGACAGATATGTCGTGAATGATGCGTCCATGCTGCCGTTATAGCAGGCATGGCCAGCGCTGGCAAATGATGAGGTCTGGCCTGATTACGGGCGCGGTGCGGCCACTGCGGCGGTGGTGGTGCCGGTCACGGCGGGCGTTTCCCCCGTGCTTGCCGCCGCCGGTGCAACAGTGCGCGGCAGGCAGCGGAAAGAGACGTTGGTGGTGGCAACACCGGGCAGGGGCTGGACAGTCGCGGGCTGACGCACGCATTGCACGGGGCCGTTGCTGCCGGAGATCGAGAAGTTGACCTGGCCAAAGGAGGTGCCTTGTTCAGCAAGGATCTGGTCCAGGCGCGCGCGGCGGTCGGGTGCTTGTTCAAGGTAGATCTGCACGCCAAGGGCGCGCATGGGAATATCGGGGGTGCCTTCGGCGGTGGTCGCGGTCATCAGGCTGATGGCGGCGGCTTCGGTGATGCGGTTGTTGCCGCAGGCTTCGTTGTAAACGCTGGTGGTGCTGTTGCGTTTGACCACGCCGATGATGCCAAGGAAGCCGCCGTTGCGGCTGCTGGTTTGCGTGGTTTCCATGCAGGTGGTTTCGTTGAGCGTCGTGGTGTTGCCGGCATCGCGCGCGCCTGCGCCGCCATTGGTGTCGCCGCGCGTGGTGGTATCGGTGACGGGTGCGGGATCGGCGGGGGCGCTGGTTTCCTGCGCGTAAGCGGCGCTGCCCATCAGGCTGACGGCGGCGGCCGAGGCGATCAGGCAGCGGCGGATGACGGCGGTCGGATTGAAGGACTGGGACAATGCCATGTTATTGACCTGTTTCACTTTTTTGATGCCATCCGCAGGGACGGCAAGGGGAATTCTGTAACTGCTTAAAAGAATAACGCGATTCTATTGTTATGTCAATTAATTATCCATAACTTTTAAAGAGAACGCCACCCCCGTGGATATTCAGGGGTGGCGTTGATCTTTATCGTCAGCCGAACCGATTAACGGCGGGGCTGAACCACGCAGGTGGTCACCGCGGTCGTGCCGGTCGGGCAGCTGCCATCCGCATTGGGGCGGACAGTGGCGACGCGGCTGCGGCCGGTGTTGCCGGTGGTTGCGCGGGCACGCGGTGCGGTTGCACGGGGCGTTGCCGTGGCAGGTGCGGTGCGCGCACCAGTGTTGAGGTCGACGTTAACAGTCACATCGGTGGTGCTGCGTGCGGCGCTGGTTGCGCTGGCTTCGCTGAACGACTGGGTGCAGGTGCTGCCCAGAACGTCAAAGGCGCTGCCCACACGGCCATTGCAACGTGCCATCGCGGCAGAGTAGCCGGTGGTGACCACGGGGATCGCGGTGCCGATGTGTTCGGGGAACAGCTGGCCCAGCGTGGTGATGGCGAGTGCCTGCAGTGCGGGATCTTTCACGGTCGCAAGGAAGCCGATGAGGGTTTGGCCCATTTGCGCGCGCGAGCATTGCTCGTTATAGGTGGCGCGTGTGCCGCCAAGACCGACGTTGACGCCTGCGATGCCGATGTGGCCCGAAGTACCGGTCACAGCCAGGCAGCGGTCAACCGCCGCACCGATTGCGGGGCCGCCAGCATAAGCATAGCTGCGGAAGCTGTTGACGATGTCGCCGACGCTCGAGTTGCCGCCGGTTGCATTACCGCCGTAACCGTTACCGCCCGCGCCGCCTTGGCCACCCTGACCACCCTGGCCACCAGCACCACCGTTGGCGACGTTGGTGTTGGTATTGGTATTGGTGTTGGTGTTCGTGTTCGTGTTCGTGTTGGTATTGGTATTCGTGTTGTCGATGTCGTTGGTCACAGTGGTGCCGGGGCCGACTTCGGGGGGAACAGTGGGGGGTTCATAAGTGGTCTCGGGGGGCACGTAGCCACCGGGGATCTGCTGCGCATGGGCAACGCCCGCGCCACCGACAGCTGCAAAAGCCAGCGTCGCAGCAGCGGTTGCTTTCAGTACGAATTTGTTGAAGTTGGTCATGTTCACACCCTTGTAAAAGAGAAATTGTTTAACTTTGCGATCCGACCCTCGCTCCCATCCGTCCGTGCATGGAAGCGAGTCGGAGGAGAAGATCAGCTATGCATAGACATTACGGTAAACCGGAAAATATGTCAACTTTGTTTTAACATATTTTCAACTTGCTTAATTACCATATTTAATGTAGTTTCATCACAGAAGTCACGGCCAGCGCCGTTTTTCGCGCGCCTGCAGGTCGCCCGCTATATATATAAGGTGTGTCATAATGAAAAAACCTCGCAAATCAAAGGCTAATGGTCAAAATCAGGACCAGCAGCAACATGATGAAACCCAGCCCGGCACCGCGGGTGAGGCGAATCCCCCCGCTGAGGGCGCTGGCGATCAACCTGCGGGCGAAGCTCCCGCTGACGCTCCCGATGCCGCCAATGCCAACGACCAGACAGAATCGAGCACCAGCCTGCCCGCCGTCACCGGCCAGAACCCCTCCACAGAGATGACCGCCGCGCCCGGTGATTCTCTGGTCATCGTGCCCCGCCATATCGCGCGCGAGGATGACCGCCGTGCCAAGCGCCGTGCGCTGTTCAACTCGGTCTGCAACAAGGCCGCCAACATGACAGGCCGCATGGCCATGACCAGCATGCTCAAAATCGCCGGCGCGTCGCTGGCGGTTGGTGCGGGTGCCTCTGCACTTGGCGTTGCCGCGGCGGGTATCGCGCTCGCGGGCGTGGGCTCGGCCGTCTATACCTACGGCAGCGAAAGCTACAAGGAATACCGCGCACGCAAGGCGCAAGGCGAAGACGTTACTTTCTTCAACGTTTTGCGCCAGACCAACGAAACCCGCACCCGCCGCGCCCTGACGTCGCTGGCCTGCGGTGTGGCCTTTGGCGCGCTTGGTGCCTATCTGATGCAAAGCGACATGGTCCAGTGGGCTGTTGAAAAAGCCAGCCCTGTCATTCACGGCTGGATTTCTTCCGCCGCCGGGTTCTTTGGCCTTGGCACGCCTTCGGCCGATGATGTGGCGAGCGCCGTACCTGCAACCGATGCCGCCCCCGTACATGTCGCACCCGCGGCACCCGCCGCCGATGCACCGGCAGTCGAGGCACCCGCGCCGCATGTCGCAGCCGCCGCACCGCATGCAGCACCCGCACCCGTTCATGCAGCACCTGCCGATGTCGCGCCTGCCGATGTCAGCGCCGAAGTGGAAGTCCATGTTGAAACCACCGGCGCAAGCGAGGTGAATGTCGATGTGAACGTCAACATCAACGCCGACATCGACGCAACCGCCGTTGCCGAGGCTGCCAGCGTGTCTTCTGCCGATGTCGCTGCCGATCCGCTGGCCGCAGGCCTGGCGCAGGCGCATCTCGGTTCGCTCCACGGCGCATCGGCACAATCGCTGAAAGACGCCGCGCACAGCATTCTGCGCATGGACAGCATTGATGCCGCCGACCGTATCGCGATGGCGCGCGCACTGGCACAGGAAGCGGCAGAGCGCGGCAACGCGCAGGCCGTGACTTTCCTCACCGATCTGCCCAAAGTCGAAGCGGCTTTTGGCCTTGAGCCGAGTGCCGTGCCAGACGTCGCCACCGTTGCGGCGGCTGCACCCGCACCCGATGCCGTCGTAGCCGCAGCGCCCGCGCCTGTTGATATTGCCGCGGCTGCCCCGGTTGAACTTCCCGAAGTGACCCTTGCCCCCGGCGCTGATACCGCCGCGACCGTCGTGACCGATGGCGTGGACATCACCCCTGTGGCGGCACCTGCACCGGTCACGGTCAGCGAACTGCCGCCGCTGGCGCCGCGCTTTGCCAGCGAAGCCGCGGTATGCAGCGTGACGATGGCAGGCGATATGCCCGCCGACATCAATTGCGCCGTCAGCAAAGATGTCATGGACCCGACCGATTACATTTCCTTTGTCGATGCCGCCAACCCGTCCGTGCGCGTGACCACCACGCTTGATGGCGGTTCGGTTGCGGTTGCGACCACCGACATGTTGCAGGAGGTCACGCTGTCTGACGGCGCGTCGCGCCTGCAAGTGGCTGTCCGCGCCGTCTTGGGCCTGCGCCGCTAAATACCCTTTCCAGTTGCGTTGGAAGAAAAAAGCCGGTCTTTGCGAGAGACCGGCTTTTTTTATGGGCGTTTTCGCAGGGCCTATTGTTTTGGCAACGTCAGGCGCACGGGATGCAGCGGGGGCAGGGACGGGTCGATGTCAAACTGCGCTGGGCGGAGTTGCACCGGCGTGATGTCCGGTGTTTCTGTTTCGATTGGCGGCGGTTCAGGCAACGGTGGCGTGTGCGGCGCCATGTCATAGGTGGCCGCAATCTTCACCAGCTGGTTGTCGTCGCCGTGGGGCGGGGTGACTGGCTCGACATGCTGGGCGCCAAGGGTGCGCAGCACGCGCGCACCGGGCAGAAAGCCTTCGACGGCGGCAATAACGTATTGCATGCGTTGTTCGACCTCGGCGCGGTCATAGCTTTGCGCCAGCCAGCGCGTCTTTTTATCGGGACGCGTGAAATAGAGGAAATAGTCCTCCATCATCGCGGCCTGCTGTTCGATATTGAAGCTTTCGTAGCGGTCGCCGGCCTCGATCTTGTATTTATAGATGTCGTTGACGACGACGGTGTAGCGGCGCTCGGTCTGGAACTGCCAGATATGCACCATCTCGTGGATAAAGGTGCTGAGCTTGCCGGTGTCTTCCTTGCTGTAGTCGAGCGAGCGGTTGTAGCCGTAAAAATACACTTCCGTCGACGAGGCCACCGCTCCCGCAACATCCGTATAGGACAGCGGGGAGAGATGCACCCAGACGACATCGGTATTGAACTGGTTGCCAAAAATCGCGCGCACGATTTCCTTTTCGCCGTCGGTCAGGCCGCGCAGGATCATGCGCTCGTTGTTCTTGCGCGCGGCAGTGGCGGTGGGGAACGCACCTTCGACCGCCGTGATCAGATAGGGGTCGGTAATGCTCTTGTCGCCGCCATAAACGCGGTGCAGCCAATAGGACTGGCGCGAGGAATGCAAAAAGCGCAGGGCGTAGTCTTCGACAATGGCGCGCTGCTGGGCGCGGTTATAGGCGGAAAACGCGCGGCCATCGAGTTCATAAAGGTTGCCGTCAGTGCGGTTGTCCGCAACCCAGGCGCTGCCCGCCTGTTGCTGGGCCAGGGCCGTGACCTGATTGATGAAGCTGCCGAACAGAAAGGCGTTTTCTTCGCTGCTGTAGTCCGCGGACAACAGGCGCGGATCGTGGATATGCAGGGTCAGCGTGCCATCGTTGCCGCTATGCGCGCTTTCGCTGTGAAAGGAAATGCGCAGTGCGCTCAGATCCACCGTGTTGCCGAACAATTGCGCGATCAGCCGTGCCTCGCCAGCGGTGAGGTTGCGCGTGATGGTTTGCGTCGCGTCAAGCGCGCGGCGCGCAGGCGCGGTGATGGTGGGCTGGGGCAACGCGCGCACGGGCATAGTGGTGAAAGGTTGCGGCGCGATGGGGGCCTGCGTCGGGCGCGTGGCGCCAAAGGCGGCACTGGCGGCCAGACTGGCAGAGATCATGCCGGTGTGAAGGGCGCGTTTGAGCAGCTGGCGGGGACGCGACATAGGGCTGCTCCTTTCCAAAAAATACAAAACCGCCACAGATGGCGACTGATTATTATGAATAGCGAGGTTTAAAGGTACTTTAGTTTCCATACGGAGTCAAATCTTGGGCTCCTTTTTTATTTCCAATATTTATCAATAGCTTGGGGAGTATGGCGGGCCGTGGCATGACCGCCTTGGGGAACTTTGCCGCGCGCCGGACTGTTGTCCTTATATAACGTTCGTTCACCTACCCTGACCCAGGAGGCAGCTATGGCTATCCGCAAAAAGAAAACAGCAAAAAAAGCAGTGGTGAAAAAGAAGGCGGCAGCGAAAAAGCCCGCCGTTAAAAAAGCCGCGAAAAAGAAAGCGGCTTCCAAGCCTGTTGCCCGAAAAGCCGCGAAAAAGGCTGTCGCGAAAAAAGCGGTGAAGAAGACCGCAAAAAAAGCAGTCAAAAAAGCGGCAAAGAAAACCGCCCCGAAGGCGACCAAGAAGGTTGCGAAGAAGACCGCCAAGAAGACCGTACGTAAAACAGCAAAAGCATCCACGCTGAAAAAGACAGCACAAAAATCTGCTTCCCCCGCCAAGGTCACCAAGGCGCAGGCCGCAGCCGCGCGCAAGGCGACCTATGCCGCAATGAAAAAAGCCAAGAAGATGGCCGATCAGGTGCGCGAAGACGCCGTCTATGGCGGCGGCCCGTCGTTCACTGCGGCCCAGGGTCACCCCACCGCCGAGAGCGAGGCGCACAACAGCGTCTACGCCCCCGCACATCAGGACCATGACGAGAAAGCCCGCATCGACATGCTGGTGGGCAAGAACGTTCACGGCCATATCGCCGCACAGGTTCGCCGCAATCAGGGGCAGCGCGACAAACGCTAGCGCCCCGCTCCTCCGAGGAGGACACAACAGCCGCTATCGCTTGGCCGATGGCGGCTGTTGCGTATGCGGCACGCAAGAAAAATCCCGCCGCCAGAGGCATGATCTGGCGGCGGGATGATAACAGGTCAGGATTTCTTTTTGCTGCTTTTCTTTGCGGTTTTCTTCTTGGCCGTTTTCTTCTTTGTGGTCTTTTTCTTCAAGGCTTTCTTCTTTTTGGGTATCTTTGCGCCCGCGCTGCGGGCCTCGGAGAGTGCGATGGCGACCGCCTGCTTGCGGCTTTTGACCTTTTTGCCGCTGCCGCCCGACTTCAGCGTGCCTTCCTTGTACTCGTGCATGACCTTTTCGATCTTGCGCTTGCCTTTGGCCGGTGCGGCTTTCTTTTTCTGCGGTGCCATCGCTGTTCTCCCTTTTTATCAGGCCGATTTGCTTTGCGCGTCGTGCTTGCCTTCGGCGAATTCTTCGATCGCCTTGGCGCAGAACGCGTCGAGGTCATCGGGCTTGCGGCTGGTGACCAGGCCGTGGTCGACGTGGACTTCCTCGTCAACCCACTGGCCGCCCGCATTGGTGATGTCCGTCTTCAGGCTGGGCCACGATGTCACCGTGCGGCCTTTCAGCACGTCTGCCTCGACCAGCGTCCACGGGCCGTGGCAGATCGCCGCGACGGGTTTATCCTGCGTGAAGAAATCGCGCACGAAGGCCACGGCCTTTTCTTGCATGCGCAGCGCATCGGGATTGGCAACGCCACCCGGCAGCACCAGCCCGTCATAATCCTTGGCCTGTGCGGCATCGACGGTGCGGTCGACCTTGAAGGTATCGGCCTTTTCGTCATGGCGCATGCCCTGAATTTCGCCGTCCTTGATCGAGACCAGCTCCACTTTCGCGCCGGCTTTCCTGATTTCCTCCCACGGGCGGGTCAGTTCGACCTGCTCAAATCCGTCTGTCGCCAGAAAGGCGATGCGTTTTCCGTTTAGTTGTCCCATGATAAGCCTCCGTTTTTTTTTAGTAATGGACAAGCGCGGCCACACGTGGCCGCAAACTCTTTGTCCAACGAGGCACAGGGGCGGTGGTTCCTGAAAAAAGCGCAGGCAGGGGCATTTCAGTCGAGGTTATACGACAGCGGCCTGACCGTTACCTCCGGCTGGCCATTGCCGGGGCTATAGACATAGATGCGGTGTTGCGCGCCGGCGGCGATGTATTGCAGCTCGACCATGTGATGCTGCCCTGCAACGGTGATGTCCAGATGCAGGGCGCTGATGCCGCGCGTGCCGTCGTTGTGAATGTCGACAGGCACGACATATTGCCCGCTGTTGGCCCCGGCCTCCACAATCGCGCCGACGCGCGACGATACTGCCAGCTGTTCCGTCTGCGGGCGCAGCGCGGCATAGGACAGATAGCCCACAAGCGCGACCATAATGGCGATACTGATGCTCAGGCTGGCCGCTTCGCCGATTTCCGCTGGTTTAAGGCGCCATTTTGCCATTGTCTGCTCCTTTTTTTCTACACGACCAGCTTGCCGGCTGCGCCGCCGATGACGGCGGGAAAGCCCAGCGTTACCACGGCGGCGATAAATGCATCGGTATTTTGCAAGGCGCCGCTGTGGCCGATCAACGCCAGCAAGATGGCCGCAACCAGCAACGAGATCGCCACGGTCATAACGGTTTCTGCCGGTGGTGACTGCATCCACGATTTCTTGAATACCTTGGCTTCCTTGAACTGCGCCGCATAAAGGATCACATGGCAGGCCACAAGCTGTGCGGCGACAATCCACAACAACTGCCAAGAAGACAGGCCGTTGGCGATCATCAGGATTTCTTCGGTTGGCGCGATGTTGAACGCAAAGATCACCGCGCCGCCCAGCACGGCGGCAAGGTTGTAGAAATCAAGCCGCGCCTGTTTTTGTTCGCGCGTCAGCGGCGCGCTTTCGAGTGCTTCATAACTGCGGCTGGTGGTTTTATGCCCGCGCGGAAATTTGCGGTTGGTAAAGGTCACGCCAATGCTGACGGCAGCAGCTTCGATCACGATCTTGCCGATCATGCTGTCGCGTCCCTCGGCCGTGTCGAGCATGCCGATCAGCGCCAGCACGATGGTCGCCACAACAACCCCCAGCGCCAGTGCCGTCACGCTGTCGGCGGCGGCGCCGCGCACGCTGTGGCCCGCGTTGTGCGCGCGCAGGCCTGCCGCATAACCAAAGCAGAAATTGATAAAGGCTGCAAAACCGAGCAACCCCAGCAGATGCGGCGGGGAAAAGCTCATGCCCTGAAACCACATCTCCATCGTAAACAGCAGCGGCGTGCCGAAAATCAGCCCGCCGGCGGCACCGCGCAGCAGATCACGGCCTTCCTCGCGCAGGCTTTTGAGCGCCTGGTTATATGTGGATGCCGTCATGATGCGATCCTTCGTGCGTTTCATAACAACAAACTGGCGAAAAGAATGTGTGGTTCCGGCGGAACCGCATCAAACCTCGGCGCGTTGGTAGGGCAGTCGCGGGACAAGCACAGTCGTACGGGCGATTACGGGCTTTTGCTCCAACCTGCCATTTCGGCGTGTTGTCCCGCGACACCAGTTTTGCGCCACACCGGCGCGCTATTCATTGTGGGACACGCCGCGCACTTTGTGCGCTGGTGTACAGTCACGGGAACACTGATCGGGCTTGCCCTGATCGTTGTTCCCGTGACGCTTTTTATGCGCAAGACACAGCCCGGCGTGATTGCGCCGCGCATTATTAATATTTTGATTTTAAAGGGAAATGGTGGACACAACAGGGATTGAACCTGTGACCCCTACCATGTCAAGATAGTGCTGGCATGGTGGAGTGATCTGAAGAACTTGTAAAATCAAGCTCTTATAGGTTATTATATTTCACGGAATCTCCAAAATCAAGCGCATATTTGTGACAAGTGTGACACAGGTGTGACGCGATGTGCCCATTTTTGACGGATCGTTTTTAAGGACTCTGGCGAGTCATTACAGCGCGTTTCTTTTCAGGATAGGCATGGGGAGCGGCAGCGGATTAGACCGCACTCAGCGAGCCTGTAATGACTCAAAAACGGGTTATCGCCTTTGAGCCGTGGCGTAGCTTTATTGTGAGGCAAGCCATACCCACCGGGGGAAAGTCACCGCGCTCATATACTTAAACACCTTCACGAATTTTTGACCCGTTTTTCTAAAACGAAAACAGATAGATGGCAGGGCTTGAAAGAAGCGTTACCAGTAATGTATTCCTCCTATATGAGTCGAATTACTTACTGAGGTTCTTCCGATGAGTAATACAGTTCTTGAACAAATGGATATTGATCCTGCTGATCTTGATAATCAGCTGTTTATTCCCTCATATCCTCTTGACCCCTTCCTGTGGTTGGACAGCAGGAAGCTAGATCAGCTGACTGATGAAATAGCCGGGGAAATTGACCGTGTTAAACCCCCGGGTAAGAAGCGTAGTAAAGACGCTCAGGAAAAATTCTTGTTTTCTATTAAGGTGCTACTCCTTAATCTCGCTCGCTTAAGCAGGTTGTCGAAGAAAATCTGGTTGGGTGTGTCTCTGCGCCCTGCCGCTTATACGCAAGATCGCTATGGTCATCCTCTGCTGAGCTTCAGGATATTTAAAACTGCGGTGTATGACGCGATGCTTGATCTTGAATTGATCGAGGTCGCCAAGAAGGGCTGGTATAGCCAAGCCAAAGGGAAAGGGGAAACCACCCGGATTGAAGCCGCTCCTGCATTGTTAGAGCGGTTAAAAGCCGTGCTTCCGCAAGAGATCATCATTTTTCAGCGTCATCCTATGGAGGAAACGATCAAACTACGCGAAGCTAAAGAAGATGGCCGTAAAATGATCGACTACACAGACACGGATTATACCAACACAGCGCGTGATCGCCTGAGGCGTATTAATGCTTGCTTACAACGTCACTGGTACGACCTCGATATGTCGGAAATACAGTTCCGAGATTTGGCCGAGCGTCTGATACAGCGCCACGATGTCGATCCGACTGAGCATCCGGCAGTTGATTTTTCTGCGCGAAGCCTGTACCGCATTTTCAACAACGGAAGTTTTGACGAGGGTGGCCGCTTCTATGGCGGTTGGTGGATGGGGATTCCTTCCGAATATCGCCGTTATTTGACGATTAACCAAAAGAGAACGGTTGAAGTGGATTTTTCCAATCTGCATCCCAAAATGATGTACGCGCAGAAAGGACTTTCTTTAGAAGGTGACGCCTATGCGGTTGACGGCATTGAGCGCGCTTTGGTTAAGAAGGCATTTGCTCAGCTGATTAACGGCAAGAAGCAGGTGAGACCGCCGACAGGATATGATCCCAAAGAAATGGGCATGACATGGAAAGAAGTTTTGGCGCAGGTGGAAAAACGCCATGCACCGATCAGCGAGTTTTTCCGCACAGGATACGGATTGAAGCTTCAGCGCGTGGATGCTGATATTGCCGAGCGCGTTCTGTTGTATTTCGCGGAACGGAATATTCCCTGTCTGCCGATCCATGACAGTTTTATTGTCCATCACGATCTGCAAGATGAACTGAAAGATCGGATGCTGTTGGAGTACAGAGAGGAACTCGGTTTTGATCCCGGCTTTAAAGTCGATGATAATTATCTTTTTTATGTGGAGCATAATCCCGGTTCTGGGGAGGTAAATATGCAATCCATTGAGGATATTTTGGCAGCGGAGAGCCAAAGCCAGTATGAGCGCAGGTGGCGGTGTTGGTTAGAACAGTGCACTAGGGGATAACTATGATGAGGATTTAGGGGGCCTCTACAGATTAGCATTTTTTACAATCTTTTTTTGCGGGAACATTCTTGGTTCCAAGACGACGGTTAATATCATCTATGAAGGCATCAAGCTCGGCACGGCTTGATGTTCTAAGTGCCCCACCCAAATACTCACGGGGAACTCTTGATTGAATTTCTTCCAAGTGATCTACCGGGTTAAAATCGGGGTCGTCCTTGTATTTCAAGGAACGCTCTAGTGTGTTGTATCCTGCACGAGCAATGTTGTCATTGAATACGCGATCAAAGGTGAACGCATCTTCTTTATCAATCTCTAGCTGTCGCTCTTGCTCTGCGGAAAAAGTGGCATCCGTACCGAGGACGTTGAATGTCCCGGCACGAATGCGCTGGTTACGTTCCCAAACTTCTTGAATTAACGGGTCGGAGAACGTAGGAGTTTCAGTCATGCCGCTTTGTTGTGATTTCTGTCTTTTGGCAGCCCCCTCTTTTTCAAGATGGTAAATCGCGAAGATGTTTACTGCGATTATTAGGGCGACAAGCGAGCCAATAATTACATTGTATCGGCGTCTTTTTTTGTTTAGCGCGGTTATATCAGCCTGTGCTGATT
>JAEXMB010000032.1 GCA_023444705.1 Pseudomonadota bacterium
TCATAAAGCAGGGGCATGGAAATGCCGCGCCACTCGCTGGGCAAAGCCTCGCCGCTTTGCCGCGCGATGCGGCCGAAATCGCCGGTCAGCTTGTCGGCGGTGCTGCGTGCGCCGCTGTCGCGCAGGGCTTGCAGCGTCTGCGCACCCAGCCAGTTTTCAGCGATGCCAAGGCGCAGCGCGGCCAGAAAGAACAATGTCGTCGGCACCATCTTTGGCCCCGGGCTTGGCAGGGTATTGGCCATGCGCGCGGCGGCTTCGGGGCGGTTTTGCGCCAGAATGGCCATCGCGTCGTCAAGTGCTGGCCAGCTGTCGCCCGACAGCGGGTCAAAACTGGCCAGCAAAGTCGACAGCACCGCCGGATTTGCGCTCAGGCGCGTGGCGAGATCATTGAATGCCAGCGGCGTGGCCTGCAGTGTCAGCGTGGTGCCCACGGGCAGATTGATGCGCGCGCTCAGCACGAAATCGGCCAGCGGCGTTTTGATGACCGCCATGCCGTCGCGTGTCTGGCCGATGATGGTGCCGGTGATCTGCCCCTCGGCCAGCGGCGGCGTTTGCGCCGGTGTCGGCGTGCCTGCTGCGGGGGGCGGGGTGATGGTGATGATTTTCAGCTCAGCACCGCTTGGCTGTTGCGCGCCGAACACGCTCTGCGCCTGTGGTGCAGGCGTTGCCAGCGGTTGGGTCATGCCTTGCGTTTGCAGGCCCTGAATGAGCGGCAACATGCTTTTGACAAGGCTGGTCAGCGGGTTGCTTGTGCCTGAAGGCGCCTGTGGTGTTTGTAGGGCCTGTTCGGTCAGGCGCGCGCTGGTCATGGCCTTGAGCAACGTCAGCAAGCCCGCATCCTGCGCTTCTGCGGGTGTATCGGCGGGAGTGGGTATTGCGGGTGCGGGTGGTGTTTGCGTGCTGTTTGCAGGTGGCACGGGTGTGGTGGAAGCAGGTGTCGGCGTTGTTTGCGCCGATGCGGGCAACAGCAGGCGCAGGGCGGCTTGCTGTTCAGGTGGCAGGGTCTTGATAAAGGCGGCGGGGTCGGTGCTGGCCGTCAGGTTGGTCAGCACCGACAGCGGCACGCCCGCCTTGGCGGCACCGCCGCTGGCCAGCAGTTGTAACGCGGCTTGGCGGATCAAAGCCGCCTGATCGCTTGTCAGTGGTGGCGGCGCGGATGGTGGCACGGGTGGTGGCGGCACGCTGCCCGACAGGATCAGCGCAATCAGCTTGTCACCCGCCTGCACGGTTTGCACGGGCGGTGCTTGTGGTGGCTGTGCGGCGGGTGGTTGTGGCGCGGGCGTTTGCATGTCGGCACTGCGCTGTGCCACGCGCACGGTTGCGATCAGCTGCGCTTTCTGGCGTTGCAGGTCGACCATGACTTCGGTATCGGCAGGCAGGCGGGTGTCGCTGCGGATGATGATGTCGCCCTTGTCGGTACGCAGGCGCGTCTGGTCGGGGGGCAGGGATTTATCCTCGACCACCACGGCGCGCAAGGTGATGGTCTTGGCGTCGGCAGGTGGCTGTGCCGCAGGTGGCGCGCTGCTGACCTCCGCATTGCGGATCAGCACGGTGCCACTGTCTTTGGCGGGGGTGGGCTGGTTTGCGCTCAGCGGCGCGGGTGGCGTGTTCGTCGGCGTGATATTGTCGCTCATGCCGACCGCCTTTACCGTCAGACCAGGAGGGTTTGCGCGACGCGCTGGGCGACGGCTTCGATGTCCTGCGCGGTTTCCGTGCCGGGATTGCGCGTCAGATACAGGCTTTGTGCGCGGATGGCGTCACGCACACGCTTGTCCTGACGGACAAAGCCGATCAGCGGCGGAATGAATTTCAGGAAGGTGTTGCAGGCCTTGGACAGTGTGCCATAGGTCTGCTCGGCCTCTTTTTCCGATCCGGTCATATTGACGACGACATGCAGGTTGTCGCCGTGGCCTGCGGCATGGCTGAGCTTGATGAAGGCATAGGCATCGGTGAGCGAGGTCGGCTCGTCCGTCGACACCACGATGGCAAGGTCCGCCGCCGCCGCCATGAAGCGCACGGTTTTATCGATGCCGGCACCAAGATCGATGATGATGGCGTCGTATTTGGGTAGCAAGGCGCGCAGTTGCTGCATGATGTCGTTGAGGCGCTGCAACGGCATGGCCGACAGTGAACCGTGGCCGCTGCGGCCCGCGATGACGTCGAAATTGCCATCGTCATGATGTTCGATCACGCGCTCAAGGCTCAGGTTGCCCTCGATCACGTCGTTGAGGTCGCGCTTGGCCATCAGGCCCAGTTGCACGTCGATATTGGCCAGGCCAAGATCGCCGTCGAACAGCAATACCTTCTTGCCAAGGCGGCTGAGCGCATGCGCCAGTGTAATCGACATCCACGTCTTGCCGACACCGCCCTTGCCCGAGGCAACGGCAATCAGTTTATGGGTGCTGGTATCAACGGGCGCGGTTTCGCGCGGGGGAAGTTCTGTTGTCATGCTCATATCAGGCTCTCCCTTTCAGGGAAGGGGCAGGGGGCGTTGCCGCAGATGCGGCTTTCATGTTTCCTTGCAACAGCAATCCGGCAAGGATATCCGGGGTCAGGTGCAGCGTGCCGTTGGCGACCTGCGCGGTGTGGCTGGCACAGGCAAAGGACAGTGCCGCACGTTCGGCCGCACCCAGCAAGCCGCCAAGGCGGCGCGCAAAGTCAAGGCGCGTGGGGATCAGGCGGCTGACGCCGAGGATTTCAAACGTCATGGCGATTTCCGCCGACTCTTCTGAATCAATCGCGCCGGGCAGGACAAGCGCCGTTTCCATCTTTTGCACTGCCATCATGCGCGCCAGTTCTTTCATCTCGTGCGCGTCAAAGGGGTTGAGCCCGCCGGTGTCGATGATGATCTGGCTGGCAGGCGGCAGGTCGGCCAGTTGCGCGCGCAGGTCCGCCGCGGTGGGCGCCACGCGCAAGGGCAGGGCAAGGATGTCAAGAAACGCCTTGAGCTGCTCAACCCCGCCCGCACGTGCAGTATCGGTCGTGAACACAACAGGCGCATGGCCGTCCATGACCTGCTTGGCGGCCAGCTTGGCTGTCATCAGCGTCTTGCCCGCACCGGGCGGGCCGACCAGCATCAGTGGCGTATTGGCCTTGGTATGGATACCAAGATCGCGAAAGCCAAAGACCTTGCCAAGCGCGCGCGCCAGCGTGGTCTGCGTATTGCCAGCGGGCAGGGTCATCAGGGTCGATACCAGCTTGTCGGTGACGCCGGCGGGCGCGCGGTGGCGCAGCAGGGTGTCGGTGACGCGCTCGGCGATCAGGTCGGGGTCTTCGATGTCGGGCGTTGGTGCGCTTGCACTGTGGGGCGCTTCGCGGCGCAGGGCGTCCTGCGGTTTGTCGGCGTCTGGGTTGACCTGTTCGATCGCGGCGGTGACGCGCACGCCGCCGCCCGGCTCGTCGCGCGAGGAGACGATGATGGCGTCTTCGCCCAGCGTCTCTTTGATCTGGCGCATCGCGTCGCTCATCGTCTTGGCCTGGAAAGTTTTAAGGCGCATGGGCTCTCAGTCTGCTCAGGTGATTTGCGCGAAGGTGCGGATCTTGGCGCGCGGATGGATTTCGTTTTGCGACATCACGGTCGTCTGCGGACGGAAACGCTCGATGATCGAGCGCACGTAGGGGCGGATGGCGGGGCTGGTCAGCAGCACGGGGTTCTCGCCTTTCATGGCAAGGTCCTCGTAGGTGCTGCGGATGGACTGAATGAATTGCTGCAGGCGCGATGGCGCCATTGCCAGCTGCTTGTCCTCGCCCTGGCCGACAAGGGCCTCGGCAAAGGATTGCTCCCACTCGCCCGACAGGGTCACCAGCGGTAACACGCCGCCCTTGCCGCTGTGCTGGTCGCAAATCTGGCGAGACAGGCGGCCGCGCACGTGTTCGGTGATGACGGTGATGTTGTTGCTGAAGGCACTGGCCTCGGCCACGCCTTCGAGAATAGTCGGCAGGTCGCGGATCGACACGCGCTCGCCCACCAGGTTTTGCAGGATGCGTTGCAGCCCCGTGACGGTGATTTTCGACGGGATGACGTCAGCGACCAGCTTCTGGTGCGAAGACGGCAGCTCGTCGAGCAGCTTCTGCGTCTCGCTGTAAGACAGCAGGTCCTGCATGTTGTCCTTGATGATCTCGGTCAAATGCGTGGTGACGACGGTCGAGGGATCGACAACGGTATAGCCTTTGAAATGCGCATCCTCGCGGTATTCGGATGCGATCCACATGGCGGGCAGGCCAAAGGTCGGCTCGCGCGTGGCCTCGCCGGGCAGGTCGATCTTGTCGCCGGTGGGGTTCATGCACAGCAGCATGTCGGGGCGTGCCTCGCCCTTGCCGGCGTCGATTTCCTTGATCTTGACGACATAGGTATTGGCGGCCAGCTGCAGGTTGTCCTGAATGCGCACGGCAGGCAGGATGAAGCCCATGTCTTCGGCCAGCTGGCGGCGCAGGCCCTTGATCTGCTCGGTCAGCTTGCCCTTGTCGGGGTTGTTGACCAGCGGCAACAGGCCATAGCCGAGTTCGACCCTGATGGTGTCGATCGCCAGCGCCTTGGAAATCGGCTCCTCCGCCACGGGAACTTTCTCGGCGGCGAGTTTTTCTTCCTGCAGCTTGATGTTTTCGGCCAGCTTGACCTTGCGCTGGCTGTTATAGGCCAGATAGGCCGAAACCCCCGCCAGCGCGAAGAAGGGGAACATCGGCATGCCCGGCATCAGGCCCATCAGCACCAGCAAGCCTGCACTCATGTTCAGTGCTTGCGGGTATTTGCTGAGCTGGCTGAACAGCGCCTTTTCGGCGGACCCCGAAACACCGGCCTTTGATACCAGCATACCCGACGCGACAGAGACGATCAGCGCGGGGATCTGGCTGACCAGACCGTCGCCGATGGTGAGGTGCGTGTAGACTTCTGCCGCTTCGCCCATCGTCAGGTCTTTTTGCACGGTGCCGATGATCAGCCCGCCGATGACGTTGATGAAGACGATCAGCAGGCCCGCGATGGCGTCGCCGCGCACGAATTTCGCCGCACCGTCCATTGCCCCGAAGAAGGTGCTTTCCTGCTCGAGCGTGGCGCGGCGGGCCTTGGCTTCGGCCTCGTTGATCAGGCCGGCGGACAGATCGGCGTCGATAGCCATTTGCTTGCCGGGCATGGCGTCAAGGCTAAAGCGCGCCGCGACCTCGGCGATGCGGCCCGCACCTTTGGTGATGACGACGTAGGTGACGATGGTCAGGATCGCAAAGACGATGATCCCGATGACGAAGTTGTCCTGCATGACAAAGTTGCCAAAGGCCTGGATCACTTTACCGGCGGCGTCTGTGCCTTCGTGCCCGTGGCCGAGGATCAGGCGGGTCGATGCAAGGTTGAGCGCCAGGCGGATCATGGTTGCGACCAGCAGGATGGTCGGAAACGCGCTGAGTTCAAGCGGCTTGTCGATGAACAGCGCTGTCATCAGGATAAGGACCGAAAACGCGATCGAAATGGCCAGCGACACGTCGAGCAGCCAATGCGGCATCGGCAGGATCAGCACGGTGAGGATGGCGATGATGCCACCCGCAAAAAGCATATCCCCGCGCAGGCGGAAGCCGCCTGCCTTGCCCATGACGCCGCTCATGCCGCCTTCAGCCATGCGTTACGCGCCTCCTGCGCCGGGGACGGCGATGCCCGCATCGCTGTATTCCTTGAGCTTGTTGCGCAAGGTACGGATGGAAATGCCAAGGATATTGGCCGCATGCGTGCGGTTGCCAAGCGTATGGGTCAGCGTGTTGAGGATCAGCTCGCGCTCGACATCCGACAGCGAGCGCCCGACCAGCATGGCCGAACTGTCGCCTGCCGGTGCAGGGGCGGCGGCCGCAGCCTTGACGTTGTCGTCGGCCACGGGCAGCGGCGCGTCGTTTTTGGCGGCGGCGGGCTGTTGCTGGCTTGAAACCGCCTGCGCCATCAGGGCGGCAGTTTTCTGGCCGCTGAGCATGATGGCGCCGGCTTCGATTTCGGCCTCGCCCGAGACCAGTACTGCGCGGTGCATGGTGTTTTCAAGCTCGCGCACGTTGCCGGGCCAGTGGTGGGCCTTGAGCTTTTCTACCGCAGCGTCGGAAAGTTTCTTTTGCGGCAGGCCGTTTTGCTCGCTGTATTTATCGGCGAACATCTGCGCCAGCGGCAGGATATCGCTCGGGCGTTCGCGCAGGGCGGGCAGGGCGAGGTTGACGACGTTGAGGCGGAAATACAAATCCTCGCGGAACTTGCCTTCGCGCACGTGCTGTTCCATGTCGCGGTTGGAGGTTGCGACCAGTCGGATGTCGACCTTGACCGGCGTATTGCCGCCGATGCGGTCGATCACGCGCTCCTGAATGGCGCGCAGCAGCTTGGCTTGCAGGGTTGGGTGCATTTCGCTGATCTCGTCCAGCAACAGGGTGCCGCCGTTGGCTTCTTCGAATTTGCCCAGACGTCGTGCAACCGCACCGGTAAAGGCGCCCTTTTCATGGCCGAACAGCTCTGATTCCAGAAGGTTTTCGGGGATAGCGGCGCAGTTGAGCGAAATAAAGGGGCCGCCCGCGCGCTTGCTTTTGTTGTGAATGTAGCGCGACATGACCTCTTTACCCGTGCCGCTTTCGCCGGTGATCAGCACCGTGGCGTCGGACGGCGCGATGCGGTCGGCGACGTTCAGCACCGCCTGCATGCTGGGGTCGCCCGCGATCATCGTGGTGCTTTCCTCGGTCACGGCCTGCAAAACGGCGGCGATCAGCTCGGCATTGGGGGGCAGGGGAATGTATTCCTTGGCGCCTGCCTTGATTGCGCGCACGGCAGCGGCGGCGTCGTTGTCGATGCCGCAGGCGACGACGGGGGCGATGATGCGCTCGGCCTCCATGCTGGCGATGAAGGATTTGATGTCCTGCTTGACGTCGATCATGACGACGTCGGCACCCTTGCCGCTGCGCAAGGCACCCAACGCCTGTTCCGCATCCTCGCAATGCACAACCTTGGCACCGCGGCTGACGGCGATCTTGCCGGCGGTGCTGATTTGTCCGTTGAGGCTGCCTACGATCATCAGGCGCATGGGTGGTCTACTCCGGTTCTTCTTTGTGCTGCACGCTGTGGCGCACCCGTTGTGAAACGGGTGCGGGTGCGCGCGGTTTTATCGCTTACTGGTTTTTATCGGACTTGACGATCTCGGTCATGGTGACGCCAAGGCGATCCTCGACGACGATGACCTCGCCACGCGCGACCAGGCGGTTGTTGACGTAGATGTCGATCGCCTCGCCGACCTTGCGGTCCAGTTCGACCACGGCGCCGCGGCCGAGTTTCAGCAGCTGGCTGACCTGCATGGTCGATTTGCCCAGAACGGCCGAGATCTGGACGGGAATATCATAGATCGCGTCGATGTCTTTCTTGCGCACCTCGGTGGTGGCGTGGGGCTTTACTTCTTCAAATTCTACGGTGCTGTCGTTGGCCATGATGGTTCTCCCTCAGGGTATGTGATGTCTTTTAAGTGTTGTCTTCTTCGTCTGTCTGTTCGTGGTGGTCGCGCACAGGTTCAAGCGCGCCCTGCATGCCGGCGATGGCGCGGCTGAATTCGCCTTCGATCTGCAGCATCAGTCGGCCCAGCAGGCGCTCGCTGCCGCCGTCGGCCCATTCTATGCGGCAATCCGACGGCGCCATCGCGTCGTCGGCAATGACGATCAGCTTGCCCGCAAAGCCGCGGTCCTGCGCCATCTGGTCGATGCGGCCCTTGAGTGGTTCGAGCAGGGCTGTGGGCACGGTGACGGCGATGCGCGGCTCATCACGGCGCGCGTCGACGGCGCTGGCGATGATGCGCTCGACCTCGGGCAGGCCGTGGCTTGCGGCCAGCTGCGGCATCAGCTTATGCACGATGTGCAGCGCCATGCGCGCGGCGTCGATGCATTTTTCCATCTCGCGGCGTTCTTCGTTGGCGGTGAGCTGGCCCAGCGACAGCGTGACGCTATCAAGCAACACGCGCAGTTTTTCCTCGACCGCTTCGTGTGCGGCGCGCGCGGCGGCCTCATGGCCTTCGGCATAGCCTTTGGCGTGGCCTTGCTTGAGGCCTTCGTCGCGCGCAAGCGTGACCTGCTCCTCGCTGAACGTAGGGGCGGTGTCCACGGCTTCGGGTTCATCGAAGTCGATGGTGTCGAAAAGGAACTTTTTCATTCCGCCGTCATCCTTAGTAGATGAGCTCATCTTCATCTTTCGTTCCGACAATGGTGATCTCGCCGCGATCGGCCAGATCTTTGGCAGTGCCAACCAGGCTTTGCTGCGCTTCTTCGACTTCCTTCAGGCGGACAGGGCCCATTGCGGCGATGTCTTCCTTCATGATCTTGGCCGCGCGCTCTGACATGTTGCTGAAGAACAGGTCTTTCATGCCATCCGAAGCGCCTTTGAGGGCGAGGGGCAGTTTTTCGCGGTCGGCGGAGCGGATGATGGTCTGGATCGCCGAAGGGTCGAGCTTGCCAAGATCCTCGAAAGTGAACATCAGCGAGCGGATCTTCTCGGCGCTTTCGGGGTTGCGCTCTTCCAGCGATCCCATGAACTTGGTTTCGACCGCGCGCTCGAGGTTGTTGAAAATCTCGGCCATGATCTCGTGGCTGTCGCGGCGGTTGGTGCGCGCAAGGTTGCTCATGAATTCGGTGCGCAGGGTGCGCTCGACATCGTCGAGGACTTCTTTTTGCACCGCTTCCATGCGCAGCATGCGCATGACGACTTCCATCGCAAAGCCTTCGGGCAGGTGGGAGAGAACGCGCGCCGCGTGTTCCGACGTGATCTTGGACAGGACCACCGCCACCGTCTGCGGGTATTCTTTTTGCAGGTAGTTGGCGAGGATTTCTTCCGACACGTTGGAGAGTTTTTCCCACATGGTGCGGCCGGCGGGACCGCGGATTTCCTCCATGATGGAGTTGACCTTGTCCTTGCCCAGCACCTTTTCCAGCAGGCGTTCGGTTGAATCCAGCGTGCCGATCAGCGAGTTGGTCGAGGTCATGTTCTCGGCGAATTCGATGAACAGGCGCTCGACGACCTGCGAGCTGACCTTGCCGAGGTTGGACATGGTCTGCGACAGCTGGAGGATTTCCTCCTCGTCCAGCTGGCTGAAAATCTTGGCGGTTTGCTCCTCGCCGAGCGAGAGCAAAAGGATGGCCGATTTCTCGACGCCTGTAAGCGTGCGGTAGTCTTCCCTGACGCGCATGTCTGTGTCGTTCTCCCCCTGGGGCGGCGCGCGGGGTGTGTCCGCGGTGCCTGCCGGTGTGCGTATCTCTTTCGTTTGTGTGGCCGTCTGCCTGTGCGGTCTCCCTCGACCTTCAGGCGGGCGGGTTTGGCGTTATCAGCTTTCCTGCGACATCCACTGGCGGATGACGGAAATGGTTTCGGTCGGGTGGTTGGTCACCAGCTCCGTAATCTTCTGCACGCTGGAGGCACGCACGCGGCCTTCGACGGCGCCCATATCCAGCATGGCGTCAAGTTCGCTGACCTCGCTGCTGCCGGGCAGGGCCATGCCGCCGGGGCCGGCCAGCTGCGGGGCTGCGGGGTTTTGCCCCAGCATCAGCGCAGCTTCACCCTGCGGGCTCAGCGCGTTGGCTTCGGCGGCGGCGGCCGCTGCGGTTTGCGTGAAGTGGGTGGCCAGCGGGCGCAGCACCAGCAAGACGATCAGCACGGCGACGATGCTCAGCGCCAGCGTTTCGGCGATGCCGATGATCTCGCTGCGCTCAAAGCCCATGATGCGGTTGTCGGCGGGCGGTTCGAAGAAATCGGTTTCGGCGAACTGCATGTTGACGACCTCGACGGTGTCGCCGCGGCTTTCGTCAAAGCCGACGGCGGATTTGACCAGGGTTGCGATCTTGTCGAGTTCTTCCTGCGAGCGGGGGCTGTAAACACGCGGCGGCTGCCAGTCGGCGGGCGCATCTTCGGGTTTTGTCACCGTGGTGTCGGGCGCATAGCGGCCATCGACAAGAACGGCGATCGACAGGCGCTTGACCTCGCCGCTTTCGCTGACGACGCTTTCGACGGTTTTGCTGATTTCGTAGTTGGTGACTTCCTCGGTGCGGTTGGTGCTGCTGCCCGCAACGCCGCCGGCGCCGGTTTCGGGCGGCAGGCCGGGCAGGTTGTTTTCAACCGATACGCTGTTGGCGTTCGCGCCGGTGTTGTCCACGCTCTGGTCGGTAATGGCCTGGGTGGAGCGCACGACCTGTCCGTCGGGGTCGTAGCTTTCGGAATTGCGCGTGGTGACGTCGAAGTTCAGATCGGCGTTGACGGTGGTGCGGACCTTGCCAAAGCCGACGATGCGGCCGACCATCTCGTCGATGGAGCGCGTCAGGCGGCTTTCGTACTTGACCTTCGCCTCGTCGGCGCCGCGCACGGAACCGGGGCGGTCTTCTTCCTCGCCACGGGCGAGCAGGGTGCCGTTCTGGTCGATGATGGCGACGTTAACGGGCTTGAGCTGCGGCACGGCGGCGGCGACCAGATGCTGGATGGCCTGAATGTTTTCCTTGGTCATCGCGGCTTCGTTTTGCAGGCTCAGGAACACGCTGGCGGTGGCGGTGCGCGCCTCGCGGCTGAACAGCTCGCGCTCGGGCAATACCAGATGCACACGCGCGTCGCGGATGTTGTCGATGGTGCTGATGGTGCGCGCCAGCTCACCCTCCATCGCGCGGACCTTGCTGATGTTCTGCTGAAAGCTGGTGGTGCCAAACGATTGCTTCTGGTCGAAAATTTCGTAGCCGATGGAGCCTTTGCGCGGCAGGCCGTCCTGGGCCAGCAACATGCGCGCGCGGCTGACATCCTTTTGGTTGACGGCGACTTCGCTACCGTTGTTGCGCAGCTCGTAGGGGATGTTGGCGGTATCAAGGCGCGTTGAAATTTCCGTGGCGTCACGCGACGACAGCTCGCCGTAGAGCATGGTCATGTCCGGCGCGTTTGAACGCCCGACGATGAAAAGAAGAAAGATGATCAGGCCGAAAAATGTCAGGCCCATCATTGCCAGACGGCCAGGGCCCATGTTCCTAAAAGTTTCAAGAAGTTGATCCACGTTCTTTCCCCTCGATGCCGCATGACGCCCCACACTGTGGATGGTCGCGTATGCTTTCTGGCAGCCCCAATAATCTTGTGCGGTGTAACCCCATATCAACCGCGTTTATTAATGTAGCGAATTTCACGCCACTAGGCAAATTTTGCCTCATCTCCGTTTTCCGCGCCCTGATCGGCTGTTTTGCAACCTGTGGCAGGGGATACGTCTGGAAGACATGCACGAAGCATGCCGCATGCGCGTGGAGCGGGATAATTCAAGTCTAGCACCCCCAGTATTGCAAAACAGATAATAAACCGTTGTTTTTTATATAGTTTTTATGATTTTACAGCTGTATGCGGTAAGTATTTAATTGGTTAACAAAAAGTAAATATTGTATTAACAAAGTATTAATTAACATTTGAATTAAAAATAACCAGTATTTTCAGGGTAATAAATGCTGTTTTTGATGTTTTTTACTTGAAAAATGATGACTTTATCTGTAGTATTAAAAGTGTAGGAAAGGGCTTCCTGCGACTCGCTTTTGCCCGTGGTCAATGTCAGGACGATGACCGCACGGCAGGCGCCGCCAGATGCCTTTCACCCGGCGGATGTTGTTGTCAGCAACATCACCTTTGTCAGAGGGCCGGAGGAAAGTGCGGATACGCGGTGCGGACGGCAAGTCTCTCGGGGCCGTGCATTGGGATCATAGAACATGATAGATGCTGTCAGTAATACGTCTTCTGTAAGTGCGGGGGTCACGCAACGGTCTGTGCCTCAGGCCAGTGCGCCTTCTGCCGGGGGTGCCACGCTTCAGGCGGCCATCAGCGTTCAGGCGTCGCCGGTAGGCACGCCGCGCATCCGCATCGATAACACTCTTGATATGGCGATCATCGAATACCGCTCCGCCGAGGGCGATGTCGTCCATCAATACCCGACCGAAGCGCAAATCCAGGCCTTCAGCCGCGCTGCGGAAACCGAAGCCCGTCAAGCGCAGGCCGCACAGGCGGCCACGCCGCAACCCGCGGCCGAGGCAACTGTTGCCGACATTCCCGATGCACCGCAAGTTGCGCAACCCGCACCTGCGACATCGGCAGATGCAGCGCCTGCTACTTCGGTGAACGTAACGTCGGACGGTGGCAGCGTGCCTGCCTACAGTTCTTCCTCGCAAGTGGTGACGGTTTAGACCGTTGCTCTGCGTCCAATAAAAAAACCGCCGGGTTCAATCCGGCGGTTTTTTATTGTGTCGGTGACGGACTGGCTCAGGCCGTGCTGTCTGTTTTCAGCGACGCGCCATTGGCGGGTGCTTGCGGGGGCGCAGCTGGTGCCTGCGATGCCGCCTTCAACAGCCCCGAGGCGATGTTGCGGTTGATGTCGATCAGCACGCGGATTTTCTCGGGCTTGGTGTCGGCAAGAACGTCGATCGTACGCTTGAAGACAAAAGTGCCGAGCGAGGCGATGTTGTTCTTGATCTCCTGTGGCAGGGGATGTTCTTCGTTCATGGTTTCCGAGATGAACAGCGTCCAAAGCTTCTGGTTGTACTCGACAGCCTCGCTGATCTCTTCGAGCGTGGGCTTCTCGCCGTTGTTCAGGCGCTCGGCCAGTTGCTCAAGACGGTGGGCGGCCTTCATCAGGACCTTGCCCTCCAGTGCGCGCTGGTCGGTGGCGGCGGCGGTGTTCGAATACGCGTCGCTGGCGTTGTGATAGGGGTTACTAGCTGGCACGGGCGATCAACTCCTGTTCATGGTCAATCAGGTTGCGCGCTTCTTTCAGCGCCTTGTAATAGCTGCCGTTGAGAATATGGTCGTTGATGACCATGAAGAACGTCGTGGTGCTGGGGGCGGCGTCCTGGATCTCGCGGATCTGCTGGAAGTAGAGATCATGCAGCGAAGCGGGATCTTTTGACAGGTACATCAGCTGCACGGTCAGGTAGATGCGCTTGCAGGGCGAGTTCGCCTCGTCCTCGCGCATGATGTCTTTCTCGCGCAGGATCGGTGCGTCGCCTTCGATGTGCAGGCGGGTGCGGGTATCGTCGTTGGTGATGAGGGCCGTGCCGATAATGACGCGTTCGGACGGTTTCAGATCAATGATCAGTGCCATGAGATTCTCTCCTGTATGTTATGCGGAGTCCTTCCGCACCTCTTGATACTACCAGTATGCATTGATTTGGTTAAAAAATTTCTAAAAACAAGGGGTAGGGCGAAAAAAGAACAGGCGGGGTTTCCCCCGCCGGCGTTTTTGTTTGTTCCCGATGTCTCGGGCGACCAGGTTAGAACAGTCGCAGAATGGACTGCTGAGCCTGAGAAGCCAGCGACAGCGAAGTAACACCCAGCTGTTGTGCGGTCTGCAGCGAGAGCAGTTTCGCACCTTCTTCGTTCTGGTCGGCGAGGACAAGCTTGTCCGAACCTTCCTTCAGGGTGTTGATCATGTTCTTGGTGAACTCTTCGCGGGTCTGCAACGTGGTCAGGTTGGTACCGAAGGTACGTGCCTGAGCGCGCAGATCGTTGATCGCCTGATCCAGTTCTGCGATAGAGGCCTGGATGGTGGAGGCGTCGCTGAAGTCGGCGTTGGCCAGCGTGATGCCGGTACCGCCGTTTGCGAGGTCGTAGTTGACGCCAGTGATGGCAAGGGTGTCCGAACCGTCTTCGTTGAAGACAACGGTTTGGCTACCACCGGCCAGCAGGTTGGTACCACGGTAGCCCGCATCGTTCGCATAGCTTGCGAATTGGGTGCGAAGCGCATCGAAGTTGTTCTCGAGCGAGGTTTGGTCAGCGGGGGCGTTGGTGCCGCCACCAGCCGCGTTGGCCTGGTCGAGCGCTTCCTGAGCAAGTGCACGCATCTGCTCAAGAGTTGAACTCATCGAGGTGATACCTTGATCGGCGGCTTTCAGCGTCTGGATGGCCTGGCCGATACCGTCAAGACGGCCCGTCAGGTCATTGGCGCGGAAGTTCACCGATTGCGATGCGAAGAAGTTACCTGCGTTGTCGAGCGCGCTGTTGACTTTTTTACCGGTCGCAAGACGGCCCGTGGTGATGTCCATGTTCTTCTGGATGCCCTGGAGGCTCAGAAGGTTGGAACGCATAGCAGCAGTAAGGGTTACGTTTGACATGACAGGATCCTTTCCTAGGAATGTGTGTCGGTAGTTGCGTTGGGGCGTCGGGATACTCCGTCAGCCATAGTTTATCCTCTCACAGGCTGGTTAATATTTGGTTTATTTTGCCTGCCTGCGCCAGTGATTTGCGGTTTTTTAGGCGAATAAAATTGTCATTTTTTTATCTGCTCGGCGTTCAGTTTTATGGGGCTGGGTGTGGCGACTGATTCGCTTTTTATGTGCTGATGCAAAAACCCCCGCTGGCGTTCTGCCGGCGGGGGTTTTGGGAGGGGGAGGGATCCGCTGCTCTATCCTAAGCGGCGGGAGGGAGGGGTGTGTGGCCGTGGCTGTTACCTCAGGTTCAGCAGCTCGGCCGTCATCTGGTCGGCGGTCGTAATCACCTTGGTGTTGGCGGAATACGCACGCTGGGTGACGATCATCTTGGAGAACTCGTCGGCAAGGTCGACGTTGGAGGCTTCAAGCGCGCCGCCTTCGATCTGGCCGGCCGATCCACGCCCTGCTTCGCGCAGGTTGTAGTCGCCCGAGGCATCCGACTGGCGGTAGACGTTACCGGTCAGTTCGTCCAGCCCGTTGGCGTTGGCGAAGGTCGCCACCGGCAGCTTGTAGATCTTGGCCGAGCGTCCGTTGCTGAACTGCGCGGTGACGAAGCCGTCGCGGTCGATCGAGACACCTGTGCGCAGGCCAAGCTCCGCACCGTTTTGCTCGGTCGAGATGACGTTGTATTCGCCGGAGAACTGGGTGAAGCCGCTCATGTCGAAGTTGATGTCCTGCAACTCCGCACCGTTACCCCAGTCGATCCCGTTCAGGCCGACAATATACTTGCCGTCAGCATCGGGGGTGGCGTTGAGCTTGCCCAGACCATCAAAGTTGACATAGCCGGTCTGGATGCTGCCGTAGGGGGGCGAGCCCGAGACGAATTCAACCTGCCACCAGCCTTCGGTATTGGCGTTGTCGTTGCTCAGCGGGCTGAGCAGGTTGGGCGCTGCGGGTGCGGGTACCGATGCAGGGGTCACGTTCATGGCGTTGAGCGGCGTACCGGTGACGTTGGCGACGTCAAGAGAGGTGCCGATCTCGCGGTTCTTGATGGTCAGGCGGCCTGCGCTGTCGATGTTGGCGAAGGCAACCGGCTGGCCGTCCGCATCCTGCGTGGCGTTGATCGCGGCCAGCATTTGAGCGACGGTGGTGGTGGCGCCGATGGTGACGGTCACGGTGTTACCCGCAATGGTCGCGTTGGGGTCGCCGTTGGCCGCAGCCGTGGGAATGGTGAAGCTGAACTGGTCGCCTGCGTTGATGCCCGGCACGTTGCCCACGATCGGCCCCTGGAATGCAGAGAGGTCGACCGAGGTGCCCACGGCGGCGACTTGCGCGGTCGGGGCTTCGCTCTTCTTGAAGTTGACGCGCAGGTTCTGTGCGCCGCCCAGGCTGTCGTAAACGCGGATGTCGCGGCTGAAGTTGGCGGCATCGGTTACGCCGACGGGGTAGCCGTAAGGCGCCTGGTTCTTGTCAAGGTTGAGGTTGAGCGACGCGGTGGTCGTGGGCTGCGTCAGGCCGCCGAGGAAGGCGACGTCGACAGGCACGAGGGAGTTCACGTCCGTCTGCGAGCCGATGACGTTGCCATCCTGGTCAAGCGGCCAGCCGAACAACGTGAAGCCCGAGGTGTTGGTGAGGATACCATTGCTGTTTTCCGAGAACGAGCCAGCGCGGGTGTAAAGCGGTTCCGCAAACGGATCGGTTGCCGAGCGTTTGACGACAAAGAAGCCGTTGCCCGAGATCGCGATATCGGTGGTGGAGTTGGACTGCTGCAGAATGCCCTGCTGGTCGATGCGCGCGTTTTGCGAGGCGCGGACAGAACCGGGGCTGTACAGCGTGGAGCGGCTTTCGCTGGTCACCAGCGAGGAGAACGCAGCGTCGCGGCGTTTGTAGCCGATCGTCGAGACGTTGGCGATGTTGTTGGAGATCATGCCCAGCGACTGGCTTTGCGCGGTCATGCCACCAACAGCGGTGAAGAGAGAACCGAAGACGCTCATGTGTGTTTCCTTTCGTGGTTTCTTCTCGTGTTGCTATCGGAAGATTTTTCTCTCTGCCGATGTATTCTGTTGTTCTTCGCGATCATCGTTGCAATCGCTGTGCCACTTTGTGGCGGAAAAATTTTCTTATGCTGACGGTGTCGGTACAGTTGCCTTGCGTACCGATGTGACGGGCACAAGTCGACCGTTGACGATGACGTTGAGGTTGCCGTCGTCGCCGGACTCAATGCCTTCGACAAAGCCGGGGACGAAGGTGGTGAGGTTGTATGATTTTTCGTCGGCGTCCATCGCCGAAACTTTCAGCGTGTAGGTGCCGGCAGGAACGGCGATGCCGTTTTCGTCCTTGCCGTCCCACGTGATCTTGTGCGTGCCCGCGCTGAGATCTGCGTCGGCTTTGTAAACCGTCTTGCCGGTAGAGTCGGTGATGGACACGGTGCCTTTGGTCGCGCCTTCGGGCATGACGTAGCTCATGGAGGCGCCGTTGGTGCCGTCCATCGTGAACTCGTCATCGGTGATCTCGACGTTCTTGCCGATAAAGCTCAGGCCGACGGCGGTCAGGTTCAGCGTCTGGAAGGCCAGCAGGCTTTCAAGCTGGTCGTTGGTCTTGATCTGCTGTTCGACCTGCGAGAAGGAGACGAGCTGGTTGGTGAACTCGGTCGAATCCATCGGGTTGAGCGGATCCTGGTTTTGCAGCTGTGTCGTCAGCAGGCGCAGGAACTGGTCAAAGTCCTGGTTGAGGCTGCTCAGCGAAGCCTGGCCTGCTGCGTTATTGACGCCGGAATTGGGATTGATCGTTGTCATCGGGCCTCTCTCCTTTCCGTCATCAAACCATGATGTTCACGCCGGTCTGGCTGACGTAGCCAGCGGCCTGAACAGCCAGTTGTGCGGTGATGTCGTTGGCGTTGCGGTGGGCGTGGTCGCCGCGGCCCGCGTACATATCATTGTCGTGACGTTCGCCCGTGCCGTCGTACATCGACTGCTGGCTGTGGTCGCGCAGGTCAAAGCTCAGGGCGTTTTCGCCGACGTCGAGGCCGGATTGCTGCAGAATACGCTCAAGCTGCATGCTGTCACGTTGCAGCATGCTCAGGGTCTCGGGCTTGTCGGCGATCAGCTTGGCGCTGACCTTGCCGTCCTTGCCAAACGACATGCGGACTTCAAGCGCGCCCAGATCGGCGGGGTCGAGCTGCATGGTAAAGGTATCGACCTTGGCATTGGCGTTGCGGCTGATCTGCACGCCGACCATCTGTGTGGTGGCGGCGCTGGCGGCGCCCTTGGCGGCGGCGGCCATATATGTGGTGAAGCTGCCCTGACCTGCGGCCAGACGCGCATCCGCGCTCATGCCATCCGTAAGCGCGGCATCACCGGCAAGGCCGTGCTGGCCGCCAAAGCCCTGGTCAAAGCCGCCGCCAAGACCGCCATCGCCCGACAGCAGGCTGTTAAGCGTGCCAAGGCTGCTGCCCAGCATGCCGCTGAAGGCGTGGCTTTGCACGGGTTGCGGCGCAACTTGCTGCATTTGCGCGGCGAGGCTTGCCGCGGGAGTATTGATGGCGGGCGCCTGTTTGGGTGCGCGCGCTGCCGTATCGGCATTGATGTCGATATGGGGGGGCGTCCCTCTGGCGTCGCCGGCGGCCGGCTCACCCGATGAAGCGTTCGCTGCCGATCCCGAGTTTGCGAGAAGGGGGGATTGCGTGGCGGCGGACGTAGAGGCGCGCAGCGCTTTTGCATTGGCCTGTGCGGCCTGGGCATCAGCGGTTTGCAACGCCAGAGGGGAAACGGGTTGATCTTGCGTACTGTCGTCGCCCTGCATGGCGAGCAGGGTTGCCATCATGTCGTCTTTGACGGCGGCGACGTTTTCGTTGACGGTGTCGGCGGCGGCGGTATCGTCTTGCGCGTCTTCGTCGCTGCCGGGCGCGATGGCGTTGAGTTGTTCGGCCAGCGTCTTGAGCAGGTCTTCGTCCTGCGCGGTGGTGGCGCTCGCACCGGTCAGGTCGCTGTTCAGGCTGGTGGCGGGCGCATCGCCGAGCAGCGTGGGCACGGGTGCGGCACTATCAGCCTGCGCCGTCTGGGGGGCGGCCTGTACGAACTGCTGCAGGGCAGCCAGTTTGTCGGCCAGCGCCTTGACCATGTCGGGCGAGGTACCGGGGGGCAGGATTTTCGCCAGCTCCGCCGTGTCGATTTTGCCGCCGTTGCTGGCCAGTAGGTCGGAAATTTTTGCCGCAAGGTCCTGTGCGGTTTCTTCCGCGCCCTGCGTGCCGGCCAGCGGGTTCTGCGCGGCCGCCATGCCGTTGTCTTGCAACAGCATGGTGAGAAAACCCATCAATCCGCCGGCTTGCGCCTGCGTTTGCGTGCCGACGCTGACCAGACCCTTGGCGGGGCCGGTGGCGGCAGTCTGCATGTTGATGGGAGAGGTTGAGGTCATTTTTTCTTTACAGATAAAAGCGGTTTAAGGATCTCGTGCCAGCTACGTTGCACAAAGCATGCCAAGCCGGGCTTAAAGGCTGCGGTCGATGCTCAGCGAGAGGGCGGCGGTCTTGTAGGCTTGCGTATGGCCCTTGGCGGAGTAGTTGGTCTGCAGCTCGTCCGTTACGGTCTTGCGCGCGGTGTCGAGGATGCGGTTGACCAGGCGGCGTGCGCTGTCGCGCGA
>JAEXMB010000062.1 GCA_023444705.1 Pseudomonadota bacterium
ACATCTTCCGCTTCACCCAGGCCGGTGCCGAAGTGTCGGCGTTGCTGGGCCGTATTCCCTCGGCCGTGGGCTACCAGCCCACCCTCGCAACCGAAATGGGTGCGATGCAGGAGCGTATTACCTCGACCACTAAGGGCTCGATTACCTCCGTTCAGGCCATTTACGTTCCTGCCGACGACCTGACCGATCCGGCCCCTGCAACCTCCTTCGCGCACCTTGACGCGACCACGGTTCTCAGCCGTCAGATCGCCGAGATGGCGATCTTCCCGGCCGTGGACCCGCTCGATTCAACCTCGCGCATTCTTGACCCCCGCGTGATCGGCGAAGAACACTACGCCGTTGCCCGTGCGGTGCAAAAAACCCTGCAAAGCTACAAGGCGCTGCAAGACATCATCGCGATCCTGGGCATGGACGAACTGTCGGAGGAAGACAAGCTCACCGTTGCGCGCGCACGTAAAATCCAGCGCTTCCTGTCGCAGCCCTTCCACGTTGCCGAAGTCTTTACCGGTACCCCCGGCGTTTTCGTCGCGCTTGAAGACACCATCAAAGGCTTCAAAGGCATCGTCGAAGGTAAATACGACCACCTGCCCGAAGCGGCTTTCTACATGGTCGGCACCATCGACGAGGCTGTCGAAAAAGCCAAGAAACTGGCGAAAGCGGCTGCTTAATCCGATTAGAGAGGCGAATGCGTCATGGATAAACTGACCGACAAGACCTTCCAGTTCGAACTGGTCAGCCCCGAACAGGTGCTGGCGAGCGAGCAGGTCTATATGGTCGAAATCCCCGGCGAGGCCGGTAATTTCGGCGTGCTGGCGGACCATGCGCCGCTGCTGTCGTCGGTGCGTCCGGGTGTCGTGACCATCACGGCCCCTGACATGAGCCAGCGCCAGTTGTTCGTTGCGGGCGGCTTTGCCGACGTCACGGGACAGGCCTGCTCTCTGTTGGCGGAAGAAGCCACACCGCTCAGCGAACTCGACGCGCAAAAACTGGAAGCAGAGCTGCACGACCTGCGCGACGACCTCGGCTTTGCCAAGGACGATCAGGTCAAGGAACAGCGTATTTACAAAAAAATCGCCGTTGCCGAAGCCAAGCTTGACGCACTGCGCCACGCGGCCTAAGCGACCTTGCGATAAATAACTTTGCCCTTTCAAGGCGGCGGTCTATCTTTTTGGATGACTGCCGCTTTTCTTTTGAAGGAGACCTCTCATGTCCGCCCAGCCTGTCAGCCTCAAAGACGCAAAACTCTGGCAACCTAACGCCTACATCGACGGGGGCTGGGCCACGGCAGACAGCGGCAAGACGATTGATGTCGTCAATCCCGCCACCGGCGAAGTGATCGCCAAGGTCCCCGATATGGGCGCTGCGGAAACCCAGCGCGCTATTGACGCTGCCGCCAAGGCATTGCCCGCATGGCGCGGCATGCTGGCGGTGGAGCGCGGCAAGCTGTTGCGCAAATGGGCGGAGCTGCAAACACAGCATCTGGACGACCTGTGCCTGATCCTCTCGGCCGAGCAGGGTAAACCGCTCAGCCAGGCCAGGGCCGAAATCCTTGGCGGCATCGGCTATGTCGAATGGATGGCCGAGGAAGGCCGCCGCGTGTATGGCGACATCATTCCCACGCATAACAACAGCCACCGCCTGCTGACCTTCAAGCAATCCATCGGTGTCTGCGCGATGGTGACGCCGTGGAACTTCCCGTCGTCGATGATTACGCGCAAATGCGGCCCGGCACTTGCGGCGGGCTGCACCGTGGTGCTGAAACCGTCGGAGCTGACGCCGCTGTCGGCCTTCGCGCTGGCCGAGCTGGCGGCGCGTGCGGGCATTCCCAAAGGCGTCATCAACATCGTCACCGGAGATGCCAAGTCAATCGGCGAGGCGATGATGAAAAGCGACACCGTGCGCAAGTTCTCCTTCACCGGATCGACGGCGGTGGGCAAGCTGCTGATGAAACAGGCGGCGGATACGGTCAAGAAAATCTCGCTCGAACTGGGCGGCAACGCGCCGTTCATCGTCTTTGACGATGCCGATCTTGATGCGGCGGTCGACGCTGCTATAGCGTCTAAATTCCGCAATGCCGGCCAGACCTGCATTTGCGCCAACCGCATTTTCGTGCAGGAAGGCATCTATGACGCCTTTGCCAAAAAATTCACCGCTGCCGTTGCCGGGATGAGCGTGGGCAACGCGCTGGAGGGTGAAAAGGATCTTGGCCCGCTGATCAACGACAAGGCCGTGCAAAAAGTCGAAGAACACCTCAAGGACGCAGTCGCCAAGGGCGGCACCGTCACCACGGGCGGCAAGCGCCATGCGCTCGGCCAGACGTTCTTCGAACCGACGGTCGTCACGGGCGCGACGCGCGACATGCAGTGCTTCCGCGAGGAAACCTTTGGCCCGCTGGCGCCGCTGTTCAAGTTCAAGGACGAGGCCGAGGTCATCCGTTTGGCCAATGACACCGAATACGGCCTTGCTGCCTATTTCTACGCGCGCGACATGGCGCGCGTCTGGCGCGTGGCAGAGGCGCTGGAATACGGCATGGTGGGCGTGAACTCCGGCGCGATCGTCGCACCGCAGGCACCCTTTGGCGGCTGGAAGCAATCGGGCATCGGGCACGAAGGCTCGAAATACGGCATCGAGGATTATCTGGAACTGAAGCTCGTCGCGCTTGGCGGTCTCTGACGTTTCGTCATAATCGCGGGGTTTTTAAAAACGCATTTACCTAATCGCGGGTAAATGCGTTTTTTCTTTCCTAAGTGTTAATCAAGCTTTGCCATGCTGGACTGTGGGATTTTTTGACCGCGCGGCCTTTTCGGTTAGAGTAGGAGGGCGCGCATCACCCGCCACTTTCGAAAGACAGGCATGAGCGAAACGACAACGCAGCAAAATCCGGCCCAACAGCCGCCCGCCACAGCGGCGGGTGCTGCACCTGTACCGGCAGGCAAGGATGCGGCTGCGGACAAAACGAAAAAAGACGCCGAAAAAAAGAGCGACAAAAAAGAAGCCAAGGACAAGCCCGCGATCATCACGCTGGCTGATGGCGATATCGAGATTTTTTCCACGCGCCCGTTGCCTGCATTTGACGGCTTCGCCACCCAGGCCTTCGAGGCCAATGACAAGCGCATATCGTCGCAGCAGATGGCTATTCTGGCAGGTCGCGCGCATGTGCCGCGCACGACCTATGGCGGATCGTACAAGAACATCAAGCACACCGCCTTGCTGCGTCTTCTCGACGTCGGCATCGTCGACTGGACAGACGACAAGCAATATCTGGCCTATGTGTTTGACCGCCCAAACGGGCGCAAGCTGATGCCCACTGCGGACAGCAAGCCCCTGCAGCTGCCCGAAGACCGCATCATTCCGGTGCTGATCCAGCCGGTCATCCAGTTGCTGGCAGAACTGCGCAACGCCGACATGGTGCATGGCGCGATCAACCTTGAAAATATGTACCTGACCGGCGGGGAAGGCGCGGAAACCGTCATCCTCGGCGAATGCCTGACATCGGCAGCGTCGGCGCGCCAGCACCCGATCTACGAGACGATCGAGCGTGCGATGGCGCAACCGATGGGCCGCGGCACGGGCATGTACAAAGACGACCTGTACGCCTTTGGTATTTGCGTGGCGATGGTTGCGCGCGGCGAAAACCTGATCGCGGGGCGCACGCCACAGGCCATTCTGGCCGACAAGATCGAGAACACAACCTATAGCAGCGTGGCGGGGCGCGACCGCCTGCCCGGCGGCGTAGGTGAATTCCTGCGCGGGGTTCTCAATGATGACGAAAGCCAGCGCTGGGATGTGGACGACGCGTTGCGCTGGCTTGAGGGCCGCAGGCTCAGCCCCAAGCAACCGCGCGTGCCGACCAAGGCGACGCGCCCTTATGTGTTCATGGATCACAAGTACTGGGAAATGCGCTCTCTGGCGCTGGCGTTCTCCCAGCATGTCGTGGAGGCTGCGGCCGAGATCGAAGGCGGGCATTTCGACTCGTGGATCAAGCGCAGCTTCGAGGACAAGATACTCGACAAGCGGCTTGAGAAAGTTTACGAGACCGAACGCATGGGCGGGCGCGACAAGCTGGTCTGCCGCGTGTGCATGACGCTCGACCCCTATGCGCCGGTGCGCTATAAAAATCTGTCGGTCTTTCCCGCCGGGTTTGGCGATGCGCTGGCCGATGCAATGGCGCGTGGCGAGGATCTGCAGGTCTATGGCGATATCATCCTGCAACAGATCTTCAACGACTGGGTCAACCTGCGCTACGAGGTGCTGTCGGATTCCAGCAACCTGATCTCCACCTTCGAGAAATGCCGCAATTACCTGTCGCAGAAAATTCCCGGTTATGGGCTAGAGCGTATTCTCTATGCTCTCAACGCCGAGGTTGCTTGCATGTCGGCGCAGTTCAAGAACTATATGGTGCTGACGCCGGGCCACCTTTTGCTGGCGCTGAACGACATGGCCAAAAAAGGCCTGATAAACGAGCGCATCCTTGACCGCCATATGGTGGCCTTTATCTCGGTACGCGAACCCAAGATGATCGACCCTCATCTTGGGCACGTGATCTCGACCGAGCGCGGCAACCAGCTGATCGGTATTATCCGCACGCTGGCGGCGATCCAGAAACGTTTTGGCGTGGGCGATGTGGTTGCACTCACGGATTATCTGATCGGCTTGATCGCGCCTGCCTGCGAGCGCCTGTCAGACCGCGATACCCGCACCGAGCTGATCAAAAAGATCGAAAAGCTCAAGGGCAAGGGCGATCTGGGCGCGTTGCTTGAAATGGTCGATAACGACCAGCAGCTGATGGAGGACAACCAGCGCTACATGCAGGCGCGCGTTGAGTATCTCAATCTCCAGCGCGAGCGAGAGACATTGATCGAAGGCATGAAAGGCCGCAAGTTCTTTGGCTATGCGACGGGGCGGCAGATTGCGATGATCGTCTCTGCTGTTG